>JAZUAQ010000061.1:0-8590 GCA_045638085.1 Oscillospiraceae bacterium | reverse complement strand
AATGTTATTTATTTTGACGATTATAACATTATCTACCATACTTCGCATGATCCACTTACCCCTGAATTGATAGTATACCGTATTGACGAAAAGCCTGAAAATAGAACATCGAACGTTAATAATCAAGATGTTGCACTCGGTGCTTTTACGGCATTGGGGATGCTGGGTACAATGGGTATGGCTGGGTGGTTTGGTTCACCAACACCGGGATCTAGGAATCCGATTTTGAATGTTATTAAGTAGTTCTCGTTATGCGGCAGGCTATAGAGGTGATATCAATGTGTGGAAACTTGGAATCCACAGCAATGTTTAAAAACGCAATTTATGATAGCAGAATGCTTACATCATCATGTTTCTTCTATAGACTCAGTAGAGAAGATGTAGAAGCACTTACCATGGATGTAGCAAACTGGATTTGTGATCTGCTTGATGGGAACTTTGTGGTCGACTGGACACTTGACAGTAGACGACTTAGATCAAATACCAATTTCATAAGAAAACTGGAGCAGAAGTTGCAAAGAAAGGAAGATAGTTGGTACTTCAGTTCCGATGGTTTTGTTAGAAGTGAGCTCATTACCAATCAAGCTCAAATGATGTGGCAACGCAAAGAGTCGCTTAACTGCTGTAATATTGTAGGCTCTGAATCCGCAGATTTTTCTAAGTACTTGCAGGAATTATTCTCCAATGGCTGTGTTAGCGACTTGGAATTTTTAGAGAGAATACATAAGCTTCATAATGAACCTAATAGGTTTTATATTAATAACTGCCGTTATAGGGACTTGTATTGCTCTTATGGAGCAAAGCAACATCCGCTGCATAAAAATTTATTTAATGTCGACTTCCGTTTCCATATATATCGCTTTAGCTTGGCAAATTCTATAAATTCGTTTTCCAATATGTTGTTAGGCTATATGAAAAAACTGTCTGAAAAATATATAAATATGAATGGGCATATAATGCTGCAACCATACGGTGCCTGCCATATGAGCTATTTTGGAAGAGACAGTGCGGTAAATGAGCCAATAATGGCATACGGATATACCGAAGATGAGGTATACAATGCATATTATTTAAGCAGCGTCGAGTGGGCAAATATTGTTTCCCCTCTTACCAGAACGCGAATACTGTCTGTTACTCCAAAATCAGAAACCGAAAGTATTCATATTGAAGAAATTCAAGGCGGAGCGCTTCTTGTAAGTTCAAAAAAAGCGATTTCCGAGATTGATGTTAAAGATTTACGCCCAATGAAAATATTACTGTACGATGCGCTGTACCCCGGGACGAACAGACGCCATATTCAGCAGTTGTCGCATTCTGCAAAAAAAGGTCTTTTTGGAAATTTTCCCCGATGTCGCTGGGAAAATGTGCCAATTCTTGAGGGAGAAATAAATGTCGATAATGGATATTTATTATATCGACATCTGTCAAGAAAGTAGGATCATATTTGTTTGTCGAGCAAAAGACACCAATCTGGTCAATCAAGCTATAATGGTTGTAAGAAATTCGTCTTCTTGTCCCCAGATCAAGTTATGCTAAAACAATGTAGTGCGAAAAACTCAAATACAACTTTTCGCTGCGCATGATCAGAGGAGTCGGGGATGGAACTCTCGTCCCCGATTCCTCAAATCCGAACATAGAAGTCCCACAAATCGTACATATTTTTACCGACCCAAAACAGCCCAATTTTGCGCTTTTAGCTAATGTACCATCCAAGAGTCGGGCTTGTATTACCTGCAGAGCAGATATTACGATCCCGAGGTTTGCAGATTCATTAATGCGGACGCGTTTGCAAGCACCGGACAGGGAGTTCTTGGCTACAATATGTTTGCATATTGCAATAACAATTCGGTAAATTGCTGTGATAGTACGGGAACACTACCTTGTCAGAACACACATAGAATGTCAAACGATGGTGGAGGTGTAAAGCCACCAATTATATTTGATGTTCCATTGTACAATCAGGGGTTGCTAAAAATGTGTTGGCGGTTCTGTCAGTTGATGATTGAGGACTACGAAAATGGTATCACTCGAATTGACAAATTTGCCAAAAAAGAAGCAATTATGACCGCGAGTGCAATGAAGGGTGATAACTGGAATAGGCCTTCGTGGCCAACTAACAGTTCAAACCCGACGATTAACAGTGAAAAGCCGACTCCCACTATTGACGAAATATACGATGCCATACAAGAATATGGTCCTATTTACGCATATTACACTGACGGAATTAATGCCCATGTTGTGGTTGTCACGGGAGTTGACGTTTTTAACAACACTATATACACTAATAATCCTCACGGGTATAGAGGAGAGCAGACATACAACGAGTTCCTTGATGGTTATGCAGGAATGTCCTCCAATAGTGACATGAGATTCGGATTCTTAATATATCCTGATATGTGAGGTGTATTGTGAGTAAAAAATGTTTCAGTTTAATAATCGCCCTCAGCATCATCGCGTGTCTGACCGCCTGCAAATCGGCAAATATGCAAGACCCCGATGGTGTCGCCAGTGATGAAGAGAAGGTTACAGAAGGTGCCCGACTGATCGTATTCGGAGAAGAAGTTTCGGATGTAAACTTGTATATTAACCCCGGATACGAGTATGCCATGCTCCCACTTGCAGAAACCCTGAAGGTAATTTGCCCCGATGTTGCAATCGAATGGGAAAGCGAAATGCGGGCAGTGATGGAGTATGGTGGGGAACGCTATATTTTATCTGCCAATGAAGGCACTATCACTAAAGAGGGCAACGATGATTATAACTACATTATTCCCGCACCTGGGGGAAGCCCTGTTCGATTTCATCCCGAGAAATATGAGCTGCTATTGGATAGTACAAGCATTGAAACTGTAGCTATGTTGTTCGGAGTCAGAATAAACTGCCGCGTGAACTTCCAAAGCAAGACAGTAGAAATAGCTATGCTCAATGATGCACTGAATGACAGAAGCTAAATGCCAGCATTACTCAAAACAACTTAAAACGATTTTTCATAGCGTGAAATCAAATAACCCGGGGATGGATATCCCATCTCCGGGTTCTCAAAATCTAACATAAAAGTCCCATAAATCGTACATATTTTTACCAATCTAAAACAGCCCATTTTTGCCCTTTTAGATAAAGTCCATCCCAAGAGTCGGAGCTGTACTACCTGCAGAGCAGATATTACGATCCCGAGGTTTGCAGATTCATCAATGTGGACAACCTTGTTGCATGACAGAAAAGGAGATGCTTATGAAACTGTTTCAACTTCAGACTGACTTATTGAGATATAGATATCCCGTTATTAAAATTATCATTTGCATCCCACTGATAATTCTTATCGCATCAGGTAAGCTTGCATCTTTTTTCTCTAACCCTTTGGTGAATTTCTCTGTACGTGTGGTTGGCGTTGTTATTATGGTTGCCACTATTTTGTGTTTGTATATTTCCGTAGGCGAGCTTTTTCACACATACTCAAACCGAAAGAACAATTCCTGCAAGCCCGTAAAAACTGACCTGCTTTCAATAGATACCGTCAAGGGGCTTGCAGAAAGAAACCCGCAAATTGAAATCGAAGTACAGCTAGATAATAAAATATTAAAACTTGGTTCAAGCTCAGATTTAAAAAGGCCAAAGTTTATTTTAGAAGATAAGCTATACTACATAGATAAAGTGAACTATGAATCTATAGAGCCTTTTTTAGAAGCTTTGCTGACCATGTTCCCCGATGGGCTTGTTCCGGTATATCGAATTGACGGTTTTGCAGTTTCAAAAATAAAGAATCTTGATCAGTATTAAAGACCACAGAAGAGGTACGCAAATCCATTCAACTTCACTCCATCCCCTTCATGTAAAGTCCCAGTTTGGCTGGCTTAAATCCTGTCAGGAGAAAATGGAAGTTCCATCCTTGGAACACCTCGTTTTTTGTTTCAGCCATTAGGATTAGCGAAGATAAATAGAGGCATGTATTACTCAACCATCAATAAAGAAAAAAACAAGGCAATAGCATAGCTATTGCCTTGTTTTTTCTTTATTGTTAATATCGGGCTGCCGTCTGCCGCTCCACAGAGTGTATTTTATTTATTAAGTTTCATCCTCGACGAGATAATGGATGTCGCCCCTCATGAATGCCCTGCAGGCAGCTCGCTCTACGTATTCAGGAGCTGTGAACATAGCATACTCATCAAAAGTGGCTTGCCGTTCCGGGGCTTTAAGCTCACTATAGTTTCCTATATATTTAAGTTTGGCCGCAAAAGCTTCAAATTCAGTTTTTGATTTGCAAAAAAACAGTTTACGGCAGGCTCTCTTCCCCTCACTTTTAGATTTCCAAAACGGCTTATCCAATTCAAGATAACCGCAAGACTCAATCTCTTCACAACTTTGAGGAGCATCTTTGCCCAGCCACAGCAGCAGGTAAACTATAGGGTATCTATGCCGTGCGATAGCCTCGTAATCGACTACATAAAGTAAAAGACTGCAATCATCAATATGGGCTTCTTTGGCATAGTCACTGTTTAGATCGTAGAGATAAACATCTCCGGGCTTCCACGTCCAGTAGCTCTGTGCCGTACGCTTTTTTCCGGAAGATTTTTCGTTTAGGAAATCCAGTTCCCCTTCCGCAAAAACCAACTCGTCATTATTGGCAGCACTAATGGATGTTAGAACTTTTTCCCGGCATTCCGCTGTGAGCTCTCCCAGTTCAGCCTGTCCGGCAGCTATGCCAAGCCAGAAAAGTACAGCATCATCCGAATCAGCCAACTCATTGCCATATTCTCGCATAAGCGCCTGAACCGCCTTCTTGCGCTGCAATTCATCGCGAAGCATAATATATTCTTCTTTTATCTCGTCAATTAGTGGGAAGTCAGATAAACGTTGTGCCACAGTGTTTTCCTCCCTTTATAAAGCTGTTTTTTAGTGCAATTATTCGGGGCGTCAATACAATAAACAACAGGGCTTACGCCTCTATCATTATTCTCACAGTTTATCAAATATCTTAGCGCCGCGGGTGCTGCACCATCTATAGAGCAACAAACTTGCGAGGAGCGTCAGGACTAAGAAACCGCCAGCCACAATATGAGCTATATTATGCACTCCGCTCAGCAGGGCAAAAGCCGCAACAGGCAGTATAAGAATTCCCCAGCCGCCAAAAATGGGAATGAGCACGGAAAAGCCCTGCTTCACGGCCTGAGTTTCGTTTTGCCATTCAAGTTTGGGGAGCTTCAGGTTGCCCCAAAGGCCGATGAGAGCCAAAAGCAGATTGAAAGCCTGAGGCACTATCAGCATCCATACTATCATAAGCCCAAAGGGCTTGAAAACCAGCAGACAAGCTATCTGGGCCAGAAGCATACCGGGGGCGCTTATAAGCAGATGTAGGGTCAATTTTGCCATCAGCACCTTTTTGCTTTCCACAGGCATACTCTGAACAATCCAGAGATTCTTGCCCTCAAGGCTTACGGCGCAGGCAGTAATGGTGGTCATACCGGCAAGGACACAGAGAGCCACCACAACAAGAGGATGGATAAATGCCTCAATTCCGGTCATAGTTGACAACATGTCCGCAATATCCCCGCCCTTTACAAGAACTACCACAGCCAGAATCACATTCATTATGGCTCCGATACCGCAGTTCATTATATAGGTGGATGAGCTGAGAAATCTCGCCCACTCACGGCGGAGCAGAGCGTTGAACTCACCCTTCACCCGGGCTTCCTTGCGCACATACTTAAGCTTGGCTGCTCCTCGTTTTGTAGTTGCGGTGCGTATAAAAGTTTTGGAAATGATAATGTAAGCAATAATAAAGGGCAGTATGAGGCAGACAAGACCCAAGAGCAGATGCAGCATATTCCCCTCGCCTATGGCATTTCCCAACCAGTAGAGAGGCAGGGCAGCACTGACGGAGTCCGCAATGGAGAGCGCCTTTGCCACCAGAGCCGAGAGAAGGCTGTTGATATTGGAATAGATATAGAAGTAGGCCAGCAGAAAACAGATGCTGAAGACCGTGGAGAGCAGGGTCTTTCGCCTCATTTTTGCAGTGAGCAGGGCCAAGAGCCAGCCAAAAAGGGAGCTTATGGCAAGGCTGAAAAAGGGCAGCGCCAGAAACACAAGCACAAAGGCCACAGCCATGGCCCAGTCCACGGGACAGTTTATGCACCACGCCACAGCCGCAGGAGCCGCCACCAGAAGCTCGAAACCAAAATTGGTGAGGAGCAGGCTTGCCATGCGGCTTCCCAGAATTGCGGAGGGCTTTATGGGCATACTCAGCAGCAATTCATTATCTTTGGCCTCAAAAAGCTGAGCCTTTGCGGTAAATATGCTGAATATGAACATAAGTGCGAAGGCCACCATAACGGTGAAACTGAAATAAAACCAGCTCAGGCCCTCAGCGTAGAAATCGGGGGAAAGCATGGAAAACATGGCAAAGAACATGCCGATGAATACCACGGCCAGATAGAGATACAGTATGCCGAAGAGCATTGCCCTGCCCTTGCTGCTCCCCTTGTTTCTGAATGCACCATTTCGTCCCGAGCCGCTGAAATAGGCAAGCCAGGACTGCAGACGCACTTTCAAAAGCAATTTAAGCATTGTCGTCCTCCAGTTCCAGGAATACTGCCTCAAGGCTGGTGTCGCCTTTCACTTCCTCCATACTTCCGGAGACCACAAGGCGTCCGCCTCTGATAATGGCCACCTTGTCGCAGAGCTTTTCAGCCACCTCAAGAACATGGGTGGAGAAGAAGATGGCTCCGCCACGGTCGCAGTGCTCACGCATCATGGTTTTGAGGCTGTGGGAGGCAACGGGGTCAAGGCCAACAAAGGGCTCATCCATAATAATAAGCTTAGGCTCGTGGAGCCATGCGGCGATGATGGCCAGTTTCTGCTTCATACCGTGGGAATAGGCGGAAATGGGCTGGGCAAGATCTTCTGTGAGATCGAAAACGCCGGCATAACGGGCTATGCGCTCCTCCCGTTCACTTTTTCCCACGCCAAAAATATCGGCAACAAAGTTCAGATACTTTATGCCGGACATAAATTCATAGAGATCGGGATTATCTGGAATATAGGCAATCTGTGCCTTGCATTCAAGCGCTTCACTTTTTATGGAGCTGCCATTTATATATATTTCGCCCTCATCAAAATTCAGTATTCCGCAGCAGGCCTTGATAGTAGTGGTTTTGCCTGCGCCATTATGACCGATAAATGCGCATATCTCGCCGGGCATAATTCGAAGGCTGAGCTTATCAACCGCCGCTTTTTCCCCGTAGCGCTTTGTGAGCTTTTCAATTCGGAGCATATAAAGTTCCTCCCATGATGTGTATTCATGCATTTATTCTATCCCAATTAAACAGCTTCCGCAAGGTGGAATGTCAAGGGCTTCTGCGTATATATTTTCTATTTATGAACAAAGTATCAATATTTCCCTATCCCCTTGACAAAGTGCCCCTTTGGTGGTAAATTAGCACTCAGATAAGACGAGTGCCAGCAGTCAAAAGCAGAGACTGCCAAAGTATTTGGATGAAAGTGAGCAGCTATGGAAATAAGCGAAAGAAAAAAGCGCATATTGGCCGCTGTTGTTGATGAATACATCGCAACCGCCGAGCCTGTGGGCAGCAAGCTTATTGCCCAGAAGAGCGGACTGAACGTAAGCTCCGCCACCATCCGCAACGAGCTCGCCGAGCTGACAAGCATGGGCTATCTGGAGCAGCCCCACACCTCCGCAGGACGCGTCCCCACCGCTCAGGGCTACAGAATGTATGTCAACGAGCTGATGGACCGCCACCGCCTCAGCATTGAGGAAACAGAGGAAATCAACCGCAGCATGCAGTTGAAAATGCAGCAGCTGGACAAAATGATGAGCGACGTGGGACGCATAGCGGCAGACATGACCGACTATCCCGCCCTCGCCTTCGCGGCAAGGCAGAGTTCCACCATCAAGCGTTTTGATCTTATATATGTTGATTCCAACACATTTATAATAGTGGCACTGCTCAGCTCCAACGCGGTTAAAAACCGCCTTATGCACCTCCCCTTCTCTGTGGACCAGCTTATGGTGCAGAAGCTTTCCACCGTTTTCAACGCAAATTTCTGCGGCATTACGGAAGACCAGATAACTCCCATCCTCATCTCTTCCACAGAGCGCTCCACGGGCGACACAATGGGTCTTGTGGCAGCCATCGCAGGCTTCGCCATTGAGGTTCTCTCCGAAGAGAAGAGTTCTCAGGCGGTTATCTCCGGCGAAAGCAAGCTTCTCCGCCTCCCCGAGTATCAGGACCCCAGAAAAGCCCACTCCCTTATGAATTATCTTTCCGATTCCCAGCATCTGAGCAGACTTCAGGGCATGGACTTCGGAAATGACGTCAAGGTTATTATCGGCCCCGAAAACGTGGCCGAAGAGCTGCGGGATTCCAGTGTTGTTCTCGCCAAATATGACGCGGGCGACGGAACTCAAGGCCTCATCGGTGTTGTAGGTCCCACAAGAATGGACTACTCCAGAGTTGCGGCAAAGCTCAGCTACATTGCCGACGGACTCAGCAAGGCTCTTGCAGGAAACAAGGACCACTCCCTGCCCGGCTTCGGCGCACTTATGATTCCCGATAACAAAGACCGGTAACAAATT
>JAZUAQ010000060.1:0-15604 GCA_045638085.1 Oscillospiraceae bacterium | reverse complement strand
GGTTATCTTGTTCAGCCCCATCTTGTGAATAAAATCATAGACAGCAACGGAAATATAGTTTCGAAAAAAAGCTACGAACCCCTTCGGCAGGTCATCAGTGAAGAAACGAGCGCCGAAATTCGCGGAATACTGGAGCAGGTTGTCTGCGACATGAAAGAGGGCACGGGCAAAAATGCCTATGTTGCGGGCTACAGAATTGGCGGAAAAACGGGCACAAGCACGAAAACTGTTTTAGAAGCAGGTGGAGTTAAGGAATACATAGTTTCTTTTATAGGCTTTGCGCCGGCAGATAAGCCTGAAATCTGCATTCTTGTGTTGCTTGATAATCCAAGTAACGCAACGGGACAATACATATCCGGCGGAAATATGGCAGCTCCAACGGTTGGGAAAATGTTTGCGGATATTCTGCCCTATATGGGGATGATGCCTGTATACAGTGAGGAGGAAAAAGCTCTTATGGACAGAGCGGTTCCACATCTTGAGGGCTTATCTATTGAAGAGGCACAAAAGCGTATTCGGGAGTCGGGGTTAGACTGCAGTATAATTGGCGAGGGAGTATTAGTTTCAGAAACTCTGCCCAATGCAGGAACAATGGTTGCTCCTGGAAGTAAAATAATGCTTTATACCGAGCCCATGGAAAAGTCGGAAGAAAGCTATGTCCCTGAGCTTAGGGGAATGAGCTACACGGAGGCAAGAGATGTGTTGGAGGGAAGGGGTCTTTATATTTCGTGCATAAGTCCTCGCCCCGCAAACAGCGATACGATGGTTGTTTCAAGCCAAAATATTGAATATGGTAGCCTTGTTTCAAAAGGAAGCTGTATAAATGTCGAATTAGTTGATAAAGATGAGAGCATTTATGGAATATATTGATTTGAAATTTCCAAAGTTTTGTTATATAATAAGATGTTCAATAAGATAATGCCCAAAGGAGGGTATACACTTGAAACTTAAAGAGCTTCTTGTCGGAGTGGACGTTATCGACCTCCATGCCGATGAAGACATGGAAATAATCGGAATTTGCTATGATTCCCGTATGGCAGCCCCCGGTCAGCTTTTCACCGCTGTCACCGGCTTCGCCAGCGACGGACATAAGTTTATCCCTATGGCTGTTAGTAAAGGCGCATCTGCCGTTTTGTGTGAGAGAAAGCCCGATACAGATGTGCCCTATATACTTGTAGAAAATACACGCTATGCCCTTGCTATCGCTTCCGGAAATTTTTACGGTAATCCCGCAAAAAAGATGAAGATGATAGGCATCACTGGTACAAACGGAAAAACCACCAGTACCTATCTTATCAAGCATATGCTTGAGGAGTGCATAGGAGCAAAGGTTGGTCTAATCGGCACCAATGCCAATATGATAGGCGATATTGAGCTTCATACGGAGCGCACAACTCCCGAAAGCCTTGAGCTTCATAAACTTTTTTCTGATATGTATGAAGCTGGATGCACCCATGTTGTTATGGAGGTTTCCAGCCATGCCCTTGTTCTCGACAGAGTTGCGGGCATAAAGTTCGATGTTTCCGCTTTCAGCAACCTTACTCAAGATCATCTGGATTTCCACAAGGACATGGATGACTATGCCAACGCAAAAGCAATACTTTTTGCTCGCAGCGTGTTCGGCGCGGTAAATTCGGATGACGGATATTCCTCCGTTATGCTTTCAGGTGCAAAATGCCCCGTCCTCACGTATTCCATCGATAAGAGTTCTGATCTGAAGGCTGAGGACATTGTTCTTGAGCCCACGGGCGTGCGCTTCTCCGCCTGCTATGGAGCTGAAAAGCGTGCAATCAAGCTTGGAATTCCCGGAAGATTTTCCGTTTATAATGCGCTTTGCGTTATTTCCTGCGGACTTCAGCTTGGACTCAGTCTTGAGCAGTGCGCTGCGGCTATGGCAAGCGCAAAAGGAGTTAAGGGACGCGTTGAAACCGTACCCACCGACGGAGATTACACCATTATAATTGACTATTCCCATACTCCCGATTCACTTGAGAATGTCCTCAAAACTGTCCGCGAAGCTACCAAGGGTCGCGTTGTTGCACTTTTTGGTTGTGGTGGAGACAGAGACAGGGCAAAGAGACCCATAATGGGCCGCATCGGAACTGAACTTTCCGATTTTGCGATTATTACCAGCGATAACCCCCGCACGGAAGATCCCGACGAGATCATTGCTGAGATTCTCTCAGGCGTATCTGTCCCTGCCGAGCGCTATGTTGCCGTTACAGACCGTATCGAGGCAATAAGATATGCCATTAATAATCATCTCCCTGGAGATATTATTGTTCTTGCTGGTAAGGGACACGAGACTTATCAGGAGATTAATCACCATAAGATACATATGGATGAGCGTGAAATCGTGGCCGACATATTAAAGGAGAGAGAAAGAAAATGACAATTCAGATAATTCTTGCTTTTGTTATAGCATTTTTGGTGGCTTCCGCCTTTGGTGCATGGCTTGTGCCTTTTCTCAGAAAAATCAAAGCAGGACAGTTTATCCGCGAAGATGGTCCCACCTGGCATAACAGTAAGGCAGGCACTCCCGCAATGGGCGGACTCATGTTCATCCTTGCCGCTATTGTTGTTTGCCTCACTGTTGGCTTCAAGAATATGCTTGAGGGTGATTATACCCATATTATCGTGCTTGTTTTCGCCCTTGTTTTCGGTGCTATCGGTTTCCTCGATGACTATGAAAAGCTTCGCAAAAAGCAGAATATGGGCCTCACCGCCAAGCAGAAGTTCCTGCTTCAGCTTGTTGTTGCAATTGCCTTCATTTATCTGCTTCGCCTTTGCGGAATCATTGAGGCAAGCAGCACCAAGGCTCATTGTATTGACCTTTATGTACCCTTCTTCAATGTGACATTTGCGATTCACGAGATTATTTATGTGATCTTTGCGGCTTTTGTTATTGTTGGCTGCGTTAACGCTGTTAACATCACCGATGGTGTTGACGGTCTTTCCAGCGGCAGCAGCATACCCGTTTTCGTGTTTTACACCGTTCTTTGCTTCTACTGGGGCAAGGAGTATCTTGGTCTGGGAATTTTCTCCGCTGCAATCACTGGCGGTCTTATGGGATTCCTCATTTATAACTTCAATCCTGCGAAAATTTTCATGGGTGACACCGGCAGCCTCTTCCTTGGTGGCGCTGTTGCAGCCTGCGCTTTCGCATACGATATGCCTCTTATTCTGATAACCCTCGGAATTGTTTATATTATTGAAACAATGTCCGATATTATTCAGGTGATCTACTTCAAGGCAACTCACGGCAAGCGTTTCTTTAAGATGGCTCCCTTCCATCATCATCTTGAGATGGGCGGCTGGACCGGAAAGAAATGGAAGGAGAGAGAGCTCTTTGTGCTCTTCACCGGAGTTTCCCTCGTTTTTGCTATCATCAGCTTCCTTGGAGTCAGCGCCAGATTCTAATTTGCTTTTGGGGAGGGAAGCATGGAATATTCCGACAGGCAAATTATCAACTTTAGCAATGCTGACCGAACCAAACGGGGGAGACCGGATGCTCCCTTTGCAATATTGACTCTGCTTCTTTTGCTGATAGGAGTTATGATGGTGCTCTCTGCTTCCTTTGCAAGAGCCTATTATGACCCCGATAAGGAGGCAAGCTACTATTTCGTGCGCCAAAGCTTTTTTGCTTTGAGCGGATGTGCGATAATGTATATTGCCTCAAGAATTCCTCTTGATCTCTATAAGCGTTATTCGCTGCCGGTTTTTGCAGCGTCTTTAGTGTTGCTTGTTTTAGTGCTCGCCGCGGGAACTGCGGCAAACGGAGCAAAACGCTGGTTTTCGCTGGGGGGAATCACTTTTCAACCCTCGGAAATTGCTAAAATTGCAGTCATTATTTTCGATGCCAGCATCATATGCGCATATAAAGGCAAGATGCATTCCTTCCGGTATGGAGTTTTACCTTTTGCGCTTGTGGCGCTATCCGTTGTCGGTCTTCTTGTCCTTGAGCCTCATCTCTCTGCTTCTATAATAATTCTCGGTGTCACCGCAGCTATGATGTTCATGGGCGGAACATCAATGAAATGGTTTTTTATTCTCGGGGCAGCAGCTGCTGCCGCTCTTGGACTTATGGCTTTCGGAATGGACTATTCTTCGGACCGTATTTCTGCATGGCTTGACCCCTTTGCCGACTCTTCCGATACGGGCTATCAGATAGTCCAATCTCTTTACTCAATAGGCAGCGGAGGACTCAGCGGTCTAGGTCTCGGTCAAAGCAGGCAAAAGAATTTGTATCTTCCCGAGGAGCATAATGATTTCATTTTCGCCGTTGTATGCGAGGAACTTGGTTTCATAGGTGCTGCCACAATATTGTGCTTATTTGCTATGCTTATAATTCGGGGCTTCTGGCTTGCCATTCACTGCAGAGAACGATATCATCTGCTGGTTTGCGCAGGGATAAGCTCGCTTCTGGCGTTTCAGGTTATATTGAATGTTGCCGTTGTTACAAATTTGATTCCCTGCACAGGAATATCGCTGCCATTCTTCAGCTACGGAGGAACGGCGCTTTGGCTTCAATTGGGGGAAATGGGGATAATCCTATCTGCATCACGTTCAATTCCTGAAAAAAACTGTTCCGTCCCAAGATATAAAAAAGTAATATCTACTACATAAGGGAGTAAAGATATATGAAATTTTTGTTTGCCTGCGGAGGTACAGCAGGTCATATAAACCCCGCCATTGGCGTTGCGGGCAGACTCAAACAGCTTGACCCTGACTGTCAGATTCTCTTTATAGGTGCTGAGGGCATGATGGAGACTTCTCTTGTGCCCAGAGAGGGTTATGAGATTAAAACCGTCAAGATTTCCAATCTTAACCGAAGCCTTTCTCTAAATGGAATAAAGCATAATATTGCTACAGTTAAAAATGTTGTTACAAGCATTTCCCGTGCTAAAAAAATAGTCCGCGAGTTTTCTCCCGATGTTGTTATTGGCACAGGCGGATATGTATGCTATCCCGTTCTGAAAGCAGCCCATTTACTTAAAATTCCCACTGTTGTTCATGAGTCCAACGCTGTTCCCGGACTTACCACCAAAATGCTTGCTGGCATTGCTGACTGTATTATGGTCGGTTTTGAAAAGGCGAAGGAGAACTATAAGTCGGGAACAAATGTTGTTTATACCGGGACTCCAGTTAGAGGCGAATTTTTCGGCTATGACAAAGCAAAAGCCAAGTCCGAACTTGGCATTCCCGCTGATAAAAAGCTTGTTGTTTCTGTATGGGGCAGCCTTGGCAGTGGTCATATGAATATGATAATGGAAAGCTTTGCTCCCATTGCCGCTGAAAGAGGCGAGTTTATTCTTATCCATTCCGCAGGCAAGGGCGGCTATCCCAAGCTTGAAAAAGTTCTTGATGAAAGGTGCCCGCAAAGACTAGATGCAGGCGTAGATGTTCGTCCTTATATTTACGATATGCCCAGAGTTATGGCTGCAGCAGATCTTATAATGTGCCGCAGTGGTGCGTCCACTCTTGCTGAGCTTGCCGCTATGGCAAAGCCTGCGCTCCTTGTGCCGTCTCCTAATGTTACCAATAATCATCAGGAGAAGAATGCCCGTGTTCTGGAAGAACTCGGCGGCGCAAGAGTGCATCTTGAAGGAGAATTTTCCGCAGAAAGTCTTTATGATGAAGTTTGTGGAATGATAGGCGACACTGAAAATCTTGAGAAAATGGGCATGGCCATGAATAAGGCAGCTGTTTCAGATTCTCTTGATAAAATCACAAATATTGTTCTCGGATATATAAAATAATCGTTTTGAAATAATGGCATAAATCTCCGTTTTTGCATAGTATGGCATAAAAACTGTGCTCTCGGAGGGAGAATATGCCCACTTGGACCGTACACGGCGGGAAAAAGCTAAAGGGTAAACTTAAGATTCAGGGGGCAAAAAATGCCGTGCTTCCCATAATGGCAGCATCCATTCTGGGAGGAGGCACTTCGCGACTTGTTAATTGTCCGCAGCTTTCGGATATTAATGCTTCCGTTGATATTCTTCGCCATCTGGGTTGCAAAGTCAGCTGTTGGGATAATGAGATTATCATTGATTCGGACAATGTTTGCAAATGTCACATTCCTCATACTCTTATGCTGAAAATGCGCTCCTCCGTTATGTATATGGGGGCGATTCTTGCACGCATGGGGGAAGTAAGGCTCTCCAGACCTGGAGGGTGTGAGCTTGGAAGCAGACCCATTGATCTTCATTTGAAGGCTTTGAAAACTCTCGGCGCTGAAATCAGTGAGGAGAGGGGAGAGGTATGCTGCAGAGCGAAGCAACTGCGCGGAGCCCATATCCATCTGGACTTCCCAAGTGTCGGCGCTACAGAAAACGCAATGCTCGCAGCCTGCGCAGCGGAGGGCGAAACTATTATTAGCAACGCTGCACGTGAGCCTGAAATAGTGGACTTACAAAATTTCCTTAGATGCAAGGGAGCTCAAATTAGCGGTTCTGGAAGCTCTGTAATAAGAATTTCGGGCTTCAGACCAAGGGAATTTGTCTGCCACCGTATTATGGCGGACAGAATAGCTGCCTCTACATATCTTTGTGCAGCTGCCTCATGCGGGGGTGATGTACTCCTGGATGATGCAATTGCGAATCATTTTTATACTGTTATTACTTCCCTAAGGTCTATGGGATGTGATATAATATGTGGAAGTAATCATGTCCACATCAAAAGTTCAGGAAGACTCAAGGCAGGAAAACCGATTGTTACAAAGCCTTATCCGGGATTTCCTACAGATTCACAGTCTCTTATGATGGCTGCTTGCCTTAAAGCAGAAGGCACAAGTGTTTTCGTAGAAAATATTTTCGAAAATCGTTTCAGACATGTGCCTGAAATGCGCAGACTTGGTGCCGATATCCGTACAGAGGGACGCGTTGCAATGGTGAGCGGAATTGAAAGACTTTCGGGAGCTCCTTTGAATGCTTCCGATCTTCGTGGAGGCGCCGCATTGGTTCTTGCAGGGCTCATAGCTGATGGAGAAACCTGTATTTATGATTCAGGGCATATTGATCGCGGTTATGAAAACTTTGCATATGCTTTAAACTCCCTAGGCGCAGATATTAAAAGGATTTAATATTTTCTTTTTTTGATAGAATTTGATTAAAAGATACAACTTATTTACGAAAGAGGGATAAACTTGCCTTCAAACAATAAGAAAAACAGACATAGTGTTGTTTTCTGGCCATTAGCCTTCGCGCTCGTGTGTGCTGCATTTATATTCGTCCTCGGTGTTTTCTTTCAGGTAAGAAATATTGAGGTCAACGGCAATAAATTCTATACCGACGATGAGATTTCTGTGGCGTCCAGCGTCACCGAAGGCGATAACCTTTTCTTCATCAACCGCTTCTCGGTGGCCAGTAAAATTTTTGCGAAGCTTCCTTATGTTGAAGAGGTTTCCATAGACAGAAAACTGCCTAACAGTATCATCATTCAGGTGGTTGAGAGTGAGGCAATTGCCTGTGTGGAAACAGATAACGGTCTTTGGTCAATTGACAGAAGCTGCAAGCTTCTCTCCAAGGTAAGCAATGCGGATGCTGCCGCTCTTGTACATGTTAAGGGTATTACTGCCATGTCTCCTGCAGAAGGTGAGATGATGGTGTCTCCCGATGTAGGGGCTGATACGATTAACTATCTTTCCGATATGCTCAAGCAGATTTCTGCACTGAATCTTCGCCAGAGTATCGAAGTGCTTGATATGAGAGACCCCAATAACCCTCAGTTTGACTATGTCGGAAGATTTACAGTTAAAATGGGTAAATATGAAAATGTGGGATATAAGTTCCAGCTTTTAATCGCAACGGTCCAGGCTCTGCAAACCGGAGACTGTGGAACTCTTGATCTGTCTATTGATTCCGCTGCACATCTTACCTATGATTAATTTGTCAAAAGGTATACATAATATTTCTAAAAAGCATTGACCTGATAGAAAAAATGTATTAAAATAAATTGATAACTCATGTAAAGCTCGGAAAAGCTCCGTAAACGATAAAAATATGTTAGGGAGGCAATAGATATGTCATATGTTCCTGATAATAGCGGTGAGACCGTTGTTAACCTCAAGGTAGTTGGTGTAGGTGGCGCCGGTAATAACGTCGTCAACCGTATGGTCAGCTCCTCTGCAAAGGGTGTAGAGTTTATCGCTGTCAATACCGATAAGCAGGCTCTTGTTGTTTCTGCTGCAGATCAGAAGATCCAGATTGGTGAGAAGCTTACCCACGGTCAGGGCGCAGGCTCCGATCCCACTGTCGGCAAGAACTCTGCTGAGGAAAGCCGCAATAATATAGCAAAGGCAATTGAAGATGCAGACATGGTATTTATCACTGCAGGTATGGGCGGCGGTACCGGCACCGGCGCAGCTCCCATTGTAGCTGAAATTGCCAAGGAAGCAGGAAAACTCACCGTCGGTGTTGTTACCAAGCCCTTCACTTTTGAAGGCAAGCGCCGCATGGATCAGGCCAAAAAGGGTATTAATGAGCTTCTCGGTAAGGTGGACAGCCTTCTTATTATCCCCAATGACCGCCTGAAGTACGCAACCGACCAGAAGGTTACTTTTGCAAACGCTTTCGAGATTGCTGACGATGTCCTCAAGCAGGCCGTTGTTTCTATCTCCGACCTCATCAAGAACACCGGCTTCATTAATCTTGACTTCGCCGATGTTACCACCATCATGAAGGATGCAGGCTATGCTCACATGGGCGTTGGCACTGCTGTCGGCAAGGGCAAGGCTGAGGAAGCTGCACGTATTGCCGTTTCCAGTCCTCTGATGGAAACCTCCATCGATGGCGCACGTGGTGTTCTTATCAACATCACCGGCTCTGCAGATATGGGTCTTGAAGATGTTGAAGCTGCTGCTACTCTGGTTCAGGAAGCAGCTCATCCCGATGCCAATATCATGTTCGGTGCAACTTTTGATGACAGCATGGACGATACCATTCGCGTCACCATTATCGCCACCGGTTTCGACGAGAAGAAGGAAACTGTTCCTGCTGCTCCCGTCGTAAAAGAGACTGCTCCCGAAGCTCCCGTTGCTGAACCCGTTCAGGCTGCAGAACTTTTCACTGCTGCAACCCAGATGGCACAGAAGGCTGAGCCCGAAAATGCTTCCAGTGATGAAGATCCCTTCGACAGCATTTTCAAAATTTTCAACAGCAAATAATTCATAGTTGAATAAAAAATCGCCCCGTGTTTTCACGGGGCGATTAATTTTTTGATTATTTCTCAGACTGTTTGTTTTGTTCTCTTTTCCAGAGTACATATCCGATGCCGATTGCCATTGCGCCGCTTGGTATAATCATAAAACCAACGCTGCCGATCAAAGAGGGAATAAATATGAACAGCAGGCACATCACCACAAGGGGAATTGCAACTATTTTGATTCCCTTGCGGAAATATTGGTATGCCAAAGCGCCGAACAAGGCGGGAACAACGTTGTTGAAAGCGGGAGCAAGAATGGGATTGGAAAGTACGGGTTGCAGAGGGATGAGCAGGAGAACGCCTATAGCTATAACCGCTGTTGTTGTCATTGCGGATGCTGCAATGGAAAGTGTTGCAACGATTTCGCTTTCAGGAGTTCCTGCTTCTGCCTTGGTAATTTCTTTTGCATTCATCATGCAGGGAATTTTCATATTTATGAGATTGCCGGTAATGAATGCCAGGTAACTTCCGCCAGCACCCATCATAGGGGTATATATAAGAAATTCAACGGCGCAGCTGGGAATATATACAACTGCAACCTGTAAAAATCCCTTCCAGAATGCACTCATATCAGGCATTGCATGAAGCACCATGCCCATTGCGAAGGGGAAGCCGAGCATAAGAATAATACCGATAATTAGACCTATTCGTCCGTATGTATGTGTGCGGGCGTTATATTTTTCGAAAAATGTCATTTTATCCATTTCCGCACCTCCTCACATAAAGACTCCGACCAAAACTGCAGCTGCCATGCCGATAATCATACTGCCTGCGATGGAGAAACTTTCAAGCCAGATGATATTTTTCTTTTCGGTGAGCCAGGTAAAGCCGGCCATGGCGATGGCGCTGACAACAAGAACGATGAGAGGGATAAAGTTACCGGTTGAAGTAAAGGTACCTGCATAGCTTCCTATGTATGCAGCAACAAGACCTATGAACATTGCCACCATGGCGGTGTCGCCAAAGCCCTTGCCGCTTTTGCGTTTAGGCGTCTGAAGTCGGTTTGTGTAGCGCTTATTTAAGAATATGGTGAGTACCATACCCCAGATAATACCGGCGCTCATAACGAGAGCAATTGTGGTGAATGCTGTAGCGGTCATCTCGCTGATGTTGAGACCGGAAAGACCGATTGCTCTTGCTGCAATGTCGGCAACGCTTGTCTCATAGTGAAGGGCACCGATTACGCTGAGTCTGACCCAAGGGAGGGGGACACCAAGCGAGCCACTGAGAGCAATAACACCAAGAAGAATGCTGATGCTGGGGAGGAGGGTAAAGCTTATGCTTGACGCAACTGCTCGGCGCAGTTTTGAGCTATCCATACCGATAGCAAGGCCGGCTTTCCATGCTCTTACCATGAAAAACACACTCATTGCAAGAACAAAGAGAATTATCGTTCCGCAAATAAGATATATTGGCCATGAGTTCATTTGCTCTAAAATAGTAATTTCACTCACTCCTTTTCCTCTTTTTCGTCAGTTTATCATATTTGGAAAACTCTTACAAGCCTGTGATTGACCTTCATTAATGAGGGAATAAAAATCCTGTTCTCTGCCTATTATTTTTTTAGGTGATTTTATGTACAGAAAAACAGTTTCTATCGCTGAGAAAATGATTGAACTATATTTTTATAATCATATTTCAAGAGCCTCAGCAGCCCTTTCATACTTTTTCATGCTTTCAGTATTTCCTTTGCTTATTTGTCTTTATGCAATGCTTGGGAGCATGTTTCCCCCTGCAGAAGAGCTGGAGCGCATATTGACGGGTCTTCTACCTCCCGATACCGTCAATATTCTAATGGACTATTTGGATTATGTCAGATCAAACTCAGGAAATAAGATGCTTATTGTGGCTTTAGTTGCCCTTGCAACAAGCTCGGCTGCAGGATTTCGTATTATTGATAGAGTGATGAATGAACTGAGAGGCGTGAAGAGGAAGGAGAAGGAGTTTGCCTTTTTTATGTCTTTTGTTTATTCCCTTTTGTTTCTTGCGGCCACATATTTTGCGGCGCTACTAATAGCAAGCGGAGGATGGTTTATAAATTTTGTTGATGACAATATGGAGGTAATTAATATATCAAAAAATTGGCAGTGGCTTCGGTTTGTGCTGCTGTTTTTGGTACTGTTTGTGTTTATTCTCGGGGCATATAGGGTTTGCAGTCCCAGCGAAGAAAGTACTGTTCTTGTACCAGGAGCATTTTGGGCTTCTTTTGCGATCGTTGCAGTAAGCTTTTTCTTTTCGTGGTTTATAGGAATGAGTATAAAGTATCCCTTAATCTACGGCTCCCTTGCTTCGGTAATGATAATGCTGCTTTGGCTTTATATTTTCGGAAATCTGCTTTTCCTTGGAAATATTTTCAATATTTCCGTAGAAAAAATACGCGCAGGATGAAGTTCCTGCGCGTATTTTTATGTATTTTTACATATTTCGATAACCGAGACCTCGTAAGCGGTTTTTTCAAAATACTCTCCGTCGATAATTTTTGTATAGTTTCTGCTTTGAATACGTCCGTTCAATGCTACGTTTGTGCCCACATCCCATTGAGCGGCTTCCCTTGCTTTGAGACCCCATGTTATGCAGGGGAGGTAGTCGCTTCGTCCGTATGGTCTGTTTACGGCCAGCATCAGATCGCAAATTTCTCTGCCCATGGGAGTAGACCTGAATGAGGGCGGCTTGCATATTGTGCCTCTAAGCTCAATTATATTTTCGTCCTCTCCGTTTTCGAAATACATCGCCTTGGCGAAAACGCTTATAACAAGTTTTGGACCTGTTCCGCTTTTGTTATTGAAAGATCGCAATGAGCCCTCAATACATAATTTGCATTTTTCTATTACTTTTACTCCGTCAAGTAATGCAGTTCTGGATATAATATTAATTGTGTCCGTTGCGCCCGAAAGCCTGCTGACTTCAAGTGGGAAGCGGTAAAAATCTTCGCCTCTTGATGAATGGGAATATTGCGGCACAGCGGCCATTCTGCCTCGCAGAAGACAATAGTTGTTTACTGTAATTTCGTCCATTGAATCACCCCGTATATAGCTTATAGACTTTTCATTTGATGATATTCGGACGGGGCGTTTTTTATGATTTATCGTGATTGAAATTTGCGGGGTAATCTGTTATTATAAATGGGTAATTTGAACTTAAAGGAGATAAGCTCATGGAACTTAAAGATATTCTTGCCAAGTGTGATCATACTCTGCTCCGTCAGGACTGCACCTGTGCTGAAATAATGGCTCTTTGCGACCAGGGAATTAAGTATAACTGCGCTAGCGTGTGCATCCCTCCCGCACATGTTGCAGGCGCAAAGCGTTATGTTGGCGATAAGCTTGCAATATGCACCGTTATCGGCTTCCCCAATGGTTATATGACCAGTGCTACCAAGGCCGCTGAAACCGCCGATGCTGTTGCTCATGGCGCCGATGAGATTGATATGGTTATTAACCTCGGCATGGTAAAGGATCGCTGCTGGGATGCCCTCCTCGCAGATATTAAGGCTGTTCGCAACGCTTGCTCCGACAAGATAATGAAAGTTATCATCGAGACCTGCCTCCTCACTGAGGAGGAAAAAATCAAGCTCTGTGAGATAGTCAATAATTCCGGCGCAGAGTATATTAAGACCTCCACCGGATTTTCTACCGGCGGCGCAACATTCGAAGATGTCGAGCTTCTGCGTAAGTACAGCGCAGAGCACGTTAAGGTAAAGGCCTCCGGCGGAATCAGCTCTCTTGAAGATGCCGAAAAGTTCATTGAGCTTGGCGCAGAGCGCCTTGGAACCAGCCGCATTGTTAAGATTGCAATGGCACAGGAAGTTCCCGAAGGCACCTATTGAGACACATTTTAAAAAGGCTTACCCATTTTTGGGTAAGCCTTTTTATTTTTTGAAATTCGGAATAAATATAGCTTTGTAAATTAGTTTAGATAATAATATGCAGGGCAGACATAGTCCAAGCCACATTATTGAGAATGCGGGACATATCTGTCCCATAAGATTGAAAGGTTGGGATGAATAATCCCAAACATCCCAGCCCAATCGGATATTTACAATACAACCGGTTACAAATTCCAATGTTGTAACCACAAAGGTACTCATCAGTGCCTTTTTTATAAGAGAGTCCTTCATGCGGCTGGAAATAAGATATATGATGTAAAGACACACTCCGCCAAGCAATATCATTGTCCAGTGGGTGTGCCCCCTCCATAGAAGCTCAAGGCTTCCGTATCCGATTGCTCCGATTATAAATATAAAAGAGAATTCAAGAAAAGCCATTATTTATCACCCGAGCTTATTCTTACCCCGAATGGTATATTTTATGATGAAAAAATATATTAACATGGGAAAAATATTTTCAGGTGATGAAAATGCTAAAAAGAATATGGTTAATTCTTCTTTCTGCGATTATTATTCTGCAGACAGAATTTATACGTGTTCAGGGGTCTGAAACAGTTAAACTGCCTATATTGATGTATCATCAGATTTCGCCAAATCCAAACAGTTGGAATGACTATGTTATCAGCCCCGATGAGTTTCACAATGATATGGAATATATAAAGCGCTTGGGGTGGGAGAGCATAGGCATTAACGAACTTATTTCATGGCAGAAAGGTGAGTTTGAAATGCCCGAGAAGCCGGTAATGATAACATTCGATGACGGATTTAAGAGTCTGATTAAATACGGTGAGCCCATTTTGGAAGAGTTTGGTTATAAAGCAGTTGCTGCGATAATTGGATCCATATGTGAGACATACAGCGTAAATAATGATTATCCGGGAGAATGGGATTACATGGGCTGGGATGAAATACGAGAAATGACGCAAAGAGGTATAATAGAAATTCAATGCCATAGTTGGGATTTGCATTCAATGAAAAGTAATTTAGGCTGTGGGAGAAAATGGGGAGAATCTGCAAACGCATACAGGCGAAGACTTTCAGAGGATTTGAGCAAATTTATAACTGAGATAGAGAGAAATAAAATTGATTTTAGTTATACAATAGCTTTTCCCTATGGCGCATTTGACAGCAATACTCTTGAGGTGGTCAAGGACATGGGCTTTGCAGCGGCGTTCACATGCACCGAAGAAATTAATGTATTGACAGGCGATGCTGAACAGTTATATTATCTTGGAAGATTCAATCGTCCACACGGAATTTCAAGCGAAAAATATTTTGAAAACATTGAAAAAAGTGTTGACATTGAATAGAGCTACTGTTATAATAAACGAGCTGAAAATGAAGAAGGTACGGATAGCATCTGTCCTCACCCCGCCGCCAAGAGCGCGCAGAGGTTAATAATCAATGTCTCAACCGATAGGGTAGAGGCTGTGATTTTGTGCGGATGCTTGAATTATGTGCATTCGCATTTATTTTTTATGGAGGTGTTCTGACATCGCAAACCTGGACCATCTGATAAATGACGAGATTGATGCCCCCGAGGTCAGACTCATAAGCGATACCGGTGAACAGCTTGGCATTATGTCTGCTGAAGCCGCACAGAAGATCGCCGATGAAAATGAAATGGACCTTGTTCTGATTTCTCCCAACGCAAAGCCCCCTGTATGCAAGATTATGGATTACGGTAAGTACCGTTTCGAGCAGGCTAAGCGTGAGAAAGAGGCCAAGAAAAACCAGCGTGTTATTGAAGTTAAGGAAATTCGCATGTCTCCCGGCATTGGCGAGAACGACTTCAACACTAAGCTGCGTAACGGACAGAAATTCCTTGCTGACGGAGACCGCCTGAAGGTTACCATTCGTTTCCGCGGCAGAGAGATGGCGCACACCAACATCGGTGAGCAGCTTCTTAAGGACTTTGCTGCCAAGTGTGCCGACGTGGCAACTATGGACAAAAACCCTAAGCTTGAGGGAAGAAACATGTCCATGTTCCTGTCACCCAAGGCCAAATAAGTTTTGTTAAACCAAGGAAGGAGAAATATACTATGCCCAAACTTAAGACCCACAGCGGCGCTAAGAAGAGATTCAATCTCACCAAGACCGGCAAGGTCAAGCGCGCACATGCTTACAAGAGCCACATCCTGAACAAGAAAACCACCAAGCGTAAGAGAGGCCTCCGTCAGAGTGCCATCGCAGACGTGACCAACACTGCTGCAATCAAGCGCATGATACCCTACAAATAAGAGGAGGACTTTGAGAAATGGCAAGAGTTAAAGGCGCGATGATGACGCGCAAGCACAGAAATAAGATCCTTGGCCTTGCTAAGGGCTATTGGGGCGCAAAGTCCAAGCACTATAAGATGGCTAACCAGGCCATGATGAAGTCCGGCCGTTACGCATACGTTGGCCGCAAGCTGAAGAAGAGAGACTTCCGTCAGCTGTGGATCACCCGTATCAGCGCTGCCACCAAGGCAAACGGCATGAACTACTCCACCTTCATGCACGGCCTCAAGCTCGC
>JAZUAQ010000059.1:0-3415 GCA_045638085.1 Oscillospiraceae bacterium | reverse complement strand
CTTGGCCTCCGACTTCACTATTCCCATTGCTGCCAACGAGCCGATATCCTTGGCGGTGAGGAGTCTGCCTGCAGGGAGAACCACCTTGCCGGGGTAAACATCGTCACCCTTGAAAATAAGGTTCTCGCCGGGGGCAACGCTCTTCATAATGCCAATGGTGCCGTCGCCGAAGTCCTCGCAGTATTCTATCATGGCAACAGCGTTTGCTCCGGGAGGCAGGGCAGCGCCTGTGGGCACATAAACGCAGCAGCCTGAAGCAAGCTCAGTGCCGGCTTCTTCGCCCATGGCAATGCTGCGGGAGAGGGTGAGAAGGGCGGGGATTGCCTCGCTGCAGCCGAAGCAGTCGGAGGCACGAAGGGCGTAGCCGTCAACGGTGGAGCGGTCAAATCCGGGGACATACTCCAATGCGGTGATGTCCGCAGCAAGCACATGGCCTGCTGCTCGGGAAATGCAAACCCTCTCTTTTTCCGCCAGAGGGCTGAATTTTTCTTTTATAAGGCCGAGAGCTTCCTCGGGAGTTAATACCAAAAGCATAAAAGACTCCTTAGCATGGATTCTGAAAAATAATTATATATTTTATGTCTGGAAAAAACAAGGCATCTCCGCGGGGTTAATGTAGGAAAGAGGAGAAATAAGCAAATTATACTTGCGCAATATGTGCGTGAAGAGTATAATGTGACGGTAAATATTGTTTCTGCCCTCAGGCAAAGACGGTTGACGAGCCCCTTTCCCTCTGAGGCATATGGGATAACTATACCCATTTGCCTATTTCAGGGAGAGGGGCTCGTTATATTTTTTTACGCACAGAATTTTCAGGAGGAAAAAACAATGAAAAAAGCACTGTCCCTCATTCTTGCCATCACCATGGTAATGGCGCTTCTTGTCGGCTGCGGAAGCACCCCTGTCGAGCCCGCAGCACCTGCTGAGCCTGCCGTTCCTGCAGAGCCCGTAGCACCTACAGAGTCCGCTGCTCCCGCCGAGCCTGCTGCTCCCGCCGAGCCCGCTGCTCCCGCTGTTGACCTTGCCATTCTCTATGAGCAGGACAACAGCATGATCAACACTTATTCTCTGCTGGCTGTCAACCCCGAAGCTCCTTTCGTTGATGCTGAAGACAAGCCCGTAGAAGGCGTTGCAGTGAACAGCGTTGGCGCTGCCGCACTCATCAACTGGCTTCTCTCCGAGGAGACAAAGGCTCTTGCCGGTAACTTCGGCTATGATAAGTATGGCGAATATCTTTTCTATGTCCTTGAAGACGGTGCTTCTTCCGCTGCCGAAATTCCTGCAGCCACCGAGGAAACCAAGCTCATCCGCCTTTCCACCACCACCTCCGTTAACGATGCAGGTCTTCTGGATTATCTCCTTCCCATCTTCGAAGATGCCTATGGCTATGAAGTTGATGTTTATTCCGCAGGTACCGGCAAGAGCATTTCCAACGCCAAGATGGGCAATGCAGACCTGATCTTCGTCCACTCCAAGAGCCAGGAGACCGCCTTTATCGATGCCGGCTTTGCCGCCCTTCTGGATGGTCAGGAGAGCGAGCGCATGAGCTTCCTCTATAACTTCTATGTTCTCTGCGGTCCTTCTGCAGACCCTGCCAATGTTAAGGCTTGCCCCAGCGTTAAGGATGCTTTCGCTGCAATCGCAGAAGGCGAATTCACCTTCGTTTCCCGCGGTGACCTTTCCGGCACCCACACCAAGGAAATCAGCCTCTGGCCCGAGACCCTCGGCATCACCACCGAGAGTGATTCCGTTGCTGCTTACACCGCATGGTATAACTATTCCAACGCAGGTATGGGCATTTGCCTGACTATGGCCGAAGAAATGGGCGGCTACATTCTCTCCGATAAGGCCACTTACTTGACCTTCCGCGCAAACGGCGGTATTATGGGCTAAACCAAGAACTTAAAAGGCGGCGGTTTTCTCGCCGCCTTTAACTTAAAAGAAAGGAGGGGCGAGGATGTCCTCTGCAATAAAAAAGGCAATAGATATGATACTGAATATGGATCCGGAGCTTATGAACATTCTGGGCACAACGGCGAAGCTTTGCCTGACAAGCTCCGTTATCGCCCTTCTTATCGGTGTGCCGCTGGGCGTATGGCTGGGCTCTGCCCGATTCAAAGGAAGAGGAGCACTTGTGGTGATAAACCGCACCCTTATGGGTATGCCCCCCGTTGTCTGCGGTCTTTTGTTTTATATGCTTTTCTCGGGAGTAGGACCTTTCGGAAAGCTTAAGCTGCTCTTCACCGTAAGCCTTATGATAATAGCGCAGGTGGCGCTTATAACTCCCATCGTTATCGGCAATATGGAAAGCTTTGTATCTGGCATTTCAGAAGATTTTCGCGAAAGCGCAAGAGGCCTCGGAATCGGCAGAGCGAAGAGATATGTTCTGCTTATGAACGAGAGCCTTTACCATATTTTCTCCACTTATCTTCTGGCCTTCGCCCGAGCGATAGCTGAGGTTGGTGCCGTAAGCATGGTGGGCGGTGCCATAGCATGGAAGACAAATGTTATGACCACAGCCATAATGCAGTATACCAACAGAGGCAATTTCTCTCTCGGCATAGCCCTCGGCATAATCCTTATGACAATTTCCCTCATCGTGAATATTGCCATATCCCTTGCCCAAAGGAGGCTGAGCCGATGAAGATTAATGCTCTTTCAAAGACCTATGAAGGCCGCAGAGTGCTCTCAACCCCTGCCTTTGAACTCCGTGGCGGCGAGATATGCGTCCTTGTGGGCGCAAACGGCAGTGGCAAAAGCAGCCTTGCCAAAATTATTGCAGGTGTAATAAGTGACGACAAAGGCGCCAAGCCCGTCAATGAGAAGCTGAATGTGGGCTATATGCCTCAAAAAAGCTATGCCTTCCGCATGAGCACCCTCCGCAATCTTACCCTCGCAGGCGGCAATGAGGCGGCGGCTATGGAAATGCTTGAAAAACTTGGCATTGACCATCTGGCAAAAGCCCCTGCCAAGAAGCTTTCCGGCGGCGAGAGTGCGAGAATGGCGCTGGGCAGAGTGATGATGGAAAAGCACGAGCTTTTGATTCTTGATGAGCCCACCGCATCTATGGATATGGAGTCCACCGCTTTGAGCGAGGCGCTTATTATGGATTACTGCAAAAAAAGCGGCGCCGCCATACTGTGGGTCACCCATTCTCTGGCGCAGGCAAGGCGCGTTGCCGATAAAGCCATGTTCCTCCGCAAGGGAGAGATGATGGAATTCGGCCTTGCCGAAAAAGTTCTCAATTCCCCCGAAAAAGAGGAAACAAGAGAATTTTTGAAATTTTATGAGTAAAAAAAGGGACGCTTTGCGACCCTTTTTTGTCTATGGTATTGCGTACGCTTTTTGCTGACTATATAATAGAGAAAAACGAAGCGAAAGAGAGAAGCGCTATGAAAAGTCCTCATTACCGCAA
>JAZUAQ010000058.1:0-1819 GCA_045638085.1 Oscillospiraceae bacterium | reverse complement strand
GTGATAGGAGCCGTTTGCCAAAAAATCCATTTCCTTCTGCTCAAAGCGGCGGCGGTGGAGGGAGAAGTTTATGGTCTTGTCTATAACCGCATCGCCATATTCAAAAACGGCGTTGAAGCTTTTGCAGAAGGCAAATTCCAGCTTTTCCCGAACTTTTTCGGGAATTTTCTCCTTGAGCTTATCCATGGTGGGGCCATCTTCGCGCTTCATGGCGGCTTGAAGAGCGTGCTTTTGTGCGCGGCGAAGCTGATTCCAGCGGCGATGAAGAGCAATGTCGGCGGATGCCATGGCTAAACCTCCTTCGGAAAATTATTATTGGAAGAAGTATAGCATGTTTCTGTGGAATAATCCAGCTAAAAGAGGGCATTAATACCTCATTTAAGGCCTTTTTAACGGATTATTTTGGAACAAAAAAACATGGACAAATATATTGGCGGGGTAGTATAATACATTTTGTAAAATGGGAAAAAGTATGTTCCCGAAAATAATTCGTATAAGGAGATAGTGAGTGTATGAAACTTATCATCAAGAACGATTACGAAGAAATGCGCGCCTGGGCTGCTCAGCATATTGCTGACGCCATCAATAACCACAAAGAGGATCGTCCCTTTGTTTTGGGTCTGCCTACCGGCTCTTCCCCCATCGGTGTTTATAAGAGACTGGTTGCCATGAACAAGGCAGGCAAAGTAAGCTTCAAAAACGTTGTAACCTTCAACATGGATGAATATGTTGGACTTCCCCGCGAGCACGACCAGAGCTACTGGTATTTCATGCACGATAATTTCTTTAACCATATCGACATTCCTGCCGAGAATATCAACATTCTCAATGGCATGACCGATGACCCCGAGGGCGAATGCGCCCGCTATGAGGAGAAGATTGCCTCCTATGGCGGCATTGATATCTTCATGGGCGGCAGCGGCGTTGATGGACATATTGCCTTCAACGAACCCTTCACCTCCCTCGTTTCCCGCACCGGCGTTCGCGCCCTCACCGAGGACACTCTTATCGCCAATGCCCGCTTCTTCGGCGGAGACCCCGAGAAAGTTCCCAAGACCGCTCTCAGCGTTGGCGTCGGCACTGTCTGCGACTCCAAGCAGGTTCTCCTGCTCATCAGCGGCCATAACAAGGCTCGCGCTTTGCGCCACTGCGTTGAAGGCGGCGTTGACCATGCATGGACCATCAGCGCTTTGCAGCTCCACCCCGATGGCATTGTTGCCTGCGACGAGGCTGCCTGCGGCGAGCTGAAGGTGAATACTTATAAGTATTTCAAGGAAATCTATAAGGACGAGAAATAATTCTATACGAAGGGTATAAATAATGATGATTGATAGAAAAACTCTGGCGCTTAATGCCGCCAAGGCACGCCTGCTGGCTGTGCAGATGGTTTATGAAGCAGCATCCGGCCATCCCGGCGGATCTCTCAGCTGCCTTGATGTGCTCACCGCTCTCTATTACGGCGAGATGAATATAGACCCCGCAGATCCCCGCAATCCCGACCGCGACCGCTTTGTTATGAGCAAGGGCCACTGCTCTCCCGCAGTTTACCCCACTCTGGCTCTCCGCGGCTTCTTCCCCACCGAAGAGCTGAAGATGTTCCGCCGCATCGATGGCCATATGTCCGGCCATGTTGAGATGAAGCACGTTGCTGGCGTTGATATGTCCACCGGTTCTCTGGGTCAGGGCATCTCCGTTGCCGTTGGTATGGCTTTGGCCGGCAAGGTGGCCAACAAGGACTACCGTGTGTACTCCATCGTGGGCGACGGCGAAATCGCCGAAGGTCAGGTTTGGGAAGCATTCATGTCGGCTGCCAAGTATA
>JAZUAQ010000057.1:0-2245 GCA_045638085.1 Oscillospiraceae bacterium | reverse complement strand
TATGTCCCGGCCGCGAACATGACGGTCGGGACACACGCACTTCTTCTATTCTTTATGCCTGGAGGACATTTTTACGCAAGTAATTCATTTACCATATCTTTATATTTCGTGCGGATCATAACGAGCTGGTCCTCAATAACCTTTCTTTCTTCGGGGCTGAGACCGGAATCATCGAGAGCCTCTTCAAGCTCCATCTCAGCTTCATGCTCTTTTTCCATTGCATGTATACTTCCCATTTTTACCGCTCCTTTCGCACCCAGTGTTTGAGCTTTGGGCTCATCTACACTCTCAAATTAGCACTTCGGAACGTTTTTGTCAATATTGCACAATTAATCAGCTATTATTATTTCTTATGTTATGATAAATAACGAATGCTTATTGAGCAATAAGCAGTATTTATTTCGGGCTATTTCTTTTCCGCGCTTCCCATTCTTTTATATATTGCAAGTCCCAATAAGCTGATGATAAGAGTTGCCCCGAACACGGCCGCTGCCAAAATATATTTCTCTGTACCCAGCGCATTGCCCCCAAGGGTGGAGGTGATTATGCTTGGCAATCTGCCAAGGGAACATATGATTAGCCACACTCCGAAGCGTATATCCGTAAGGCCGGCAAAGTAGCAAAGGAGGTCCTTTGGCGTGCCGGGTATCATAAACACGATTAGGAAAAGCAAATCGCGCCTCTTCGACTCCCGAAGAAAGCGCAGAGAGCGCAGCTTCTCTATAGGAAAAAATACCTCAAAAAGCTTCACACCGAATTTTCTCACAAGTGCAAAGACCATCACGCTTCCTATAGTTGCCGCGGCAAGGCACAGCAGTGTGCCGCCTCCCGCGCCGAAGGCATAGCCTCCCGCAATTTCCAAAGGCTCACCGGGGATAAGCGCCACCAATATTTGGGCAATCACCATCCCCATATAGGCTAAAGGCGCTATAGTCCCTGTCCGCTCAACCCATATGCGGAATTTTTCAGGTTCACCTGCGAAGCGAAGCACGGGCCCGCCTATAAGCCATGTCAAAAAAGCCATAACAAGCACAAAGATTGCTATGGCAAGGCCTGCCGCGAGTTTTTGATTTTTGTCAAAATTCTTTTTCATAGCCTCATCCAAACAGCAAAGTATGGCATATTATTTTTTCCGCGAAGGGCTTTTGTCAAGGCAAAATGGGGATATTTTACCGATTCTTAATAAAATAAGGCGAATATTAGCCTTTATAACGATTGCACCTTCGATTTCACTGTGCTATAATAGCGCAGTAATGTTTTAATTCGAAAAAGCGGAGGTAAAACAAATGGCATCCAAACCCATACTTAAACGAAGCGAAGTCCCCATTGAAAACACCTGGAATCTCACTCATCTTTTTGAAAGCGACCAGGCATGGCTGGAGGAATATGAGGCACAAAAAACCTTCCCCGAGATGCTTGAGGCATATAAAGGCCGTTTGGGAAGCTCTCCCGAAGTGCTTTTGGAGTATCTTCGTCTTCAGGACGAAATTGCAGTCCGTCTCGGCAAACTTTACCGCTATGCAAGCTGCAGCTACGACCAGGACACCGCAAACGGTTTTTATCAGGATCTCATCAGCAAGGCAAGATACCGCCACGTAAGCTCTTACAGCGCCTCTGCCTTTTCCGACCCCGAAATAATGGAAATCCCCGACGAGAAGCTGGAAAGCTTTTTTGCCGCTCTTCCCGAATTGGAGGAATACCGTCGTCCTCTCGAGAAGGTTCGCCGTTTGCGCCAGCATACTCTTACACCCGAGCTTGAGCAGCTTCTTGCCGCAGCAAAGCAAATGAGCTCCGCTCCCGACGAGATAGGCAGCATTTTCCGCAACGCAGAGCTTAAATTCCCCAATGTGGAAGATTCCCAGGGCAATCAGTATGCTCTCACCAACGGCACTCTCACCTCCCTTATGGAAAGCGACGACCACAATTTCCGCAGTAAAGTTTTCGACACATATTATGACCGCCTCGGTCAGTTCAAAAATACCATTGCCGCAACTGTTGACGCACAGTTTAAGCAGCTGCGCTTTTTCGCTAACGCAAGAAAATATCCCAACACTCTTGAGGCAGCCCTCCACGTCACCGAAGTTCCCGTTGAGGTATATCACAATCTCATAGAATCTGTCCACAACAATCTGGACAAGATGTATCACTATGTTTCCCTCCGCAAAAAGATGCTGGGTCTTAAAGAGCTTCATATGTGCGATGTCTATCCTCCCCTTGTTGCCGATGCCGCTCACGACATAAGCAT
>JAZUAQ010000056.1:0-4305 GCA_045638085.1 Oscillospiraceae bacterium | reverse complement strand
GTTGTTGGGGTTGATGATGAGCAGAGCCTTGGTCTTGCTTGTAATCTTGCTGCGGATATCATCAAGATCGGGGTACCAGTTGCTCTTTTCGTCACAGATATAAAGGACGGGCTTTGCGCCAGCAATGACAGTGAGATTAGTCCAAAGAGAATAGCTGGGGCTGGGGATGAGAATTTCATCGCCTATCTCAAAAAGAGCAGTGCTGACCATCTGGGCAACTTCGCTGACACCATTTCCGATGAAAATGCAGTCGGGGTCGATATTCTGAATCCCCTTGCTTACATGGTAGTTATAGATTGCGCGGCGTGCTTCGGGCATGCCCTTGAGGTCGCAGTAAGCAACAGCCTTATCTGCATTTTCCAGAAGCGCATTACGTACGCTTTCGGGCATCTTGAAACCGAAGGTTGCAGGGTTGCCGGTGTTGAGCTTGAGAACATCAATGCCCTGAGCGGACATTCTGTTGGCTTCAACAAAGATGGGGCCTCGTATATCGGAATGGACTTCAGCCATTCGCTCAGCAATTTTTATATTCATTGCATACTACTCCTATTTTTACAGTCTAAGGTGCAGTATACCATACTTTCCGTAAAAATCCACAATTATTTTCATTTAACATAAAATTTCTGTTAAATAGTTAAGACTCCCCCTTCCCTATTTGAAGCCTTTTGTTGACTATCACTGCATTATAGTTTAGAATAATTAAACAAAATATTTTTCGGGAGAAGAATATGGATTACAGAAGCAATGCTCCTAAAATTCTCCGTGATTTTCTTATCTATCACGAGACCATAAAGGGACACTCCAAAAACACCGTTGACGAATATTATCTGGATTTGAGAACTTTTTTCAGATATCTCAAGCTCAGCCGTGGCATCGTTGACCGAAAGACCGATATTGAGGATATCGACATCCGCGATATTGATCTCGACTTCGTCAAAGATGTAAGCCTCACAGAGGTTTATGAATATCTTTCCTATCTCAGCCGCGACAGAGTACGCAACCAGCGCAGTCGCGATGCAGAGTTCGGCATTTCCGCCGCCTCCAGAGCGAGGAAGATTGCTTCCATAAAAAGCTTCTACAAATACCTCACCGTTAAAGCAAAGCTCATCGATGTGAATCCCGTTCAGGATCTTGACTCTCCCAAGCTTCCGAAAACCCTGCCAAAGTATCTCAGTCTCGAGGAAAGTCAGCGTCTCCTCTCGGCCATTGATGGCAAGAATAAAACTCGCGATTACTGCATTATCTGCATTTTTCTCAACTGCGGTCTGCGAATAAGTGAGATCGTTGGTCTCAACCTTTCCGATATAAGAGTTGATAATCTTCGCGTCATAGGCAAGGGCTCGAAAGAGCGTGTTGTTTATCTCAACGATGCCACTGCCGCCGCCCTCAACGACTACCTCAAGGAGAGAAAGGATATTGCCGCCATTGACCGCAACGCCCTTTTCCTTTCCAACCGCCGCGTGAGAATGAGCCGTGAATCCGTTCATTCCATGGTGAAAAAAAGTCTGCTGAAGGCGGGTCTCGACAGCAGCAAATACTCAAGCCACAAACTTCGTCACACCGCCGCAACTCTTATGCTTCAAAATGGCGTTGATGTCCGCACATTGCAGGAGCTTTTGGGTCACGAGCACCTGAACACCACACAGATTTATACCCACGTGGATAACTCTCAGCTTCGAAGCGCTGCCACCGCAAATCCACTTGGCAGCTTCAATCCCAATAAGGAGGAAAACTAAAGCATGGTATTTTCAAGCCTGCTGTTTATGTTCATATATCTTGTAGTTGTACTTGCCGTATACTACATTGCCCCTTTGAAATGGCGTAATCTTTGGCTTTTCATAGTCAACCTTGTTTTCTACGCATGGGGTGAACCTGTCTATGTTCTCTTGATGCTCTTCTCCATCTGCATCAACTATGCAAGCGGTTTTCTCGTGGACAAATACCGCGCTGATAATCAGGCAAAGGCAAAAAAGGTTCTTGCTGCCAACGTTGTTATCAACCTTGCACTTCTTGGATTTTTCAAGTATTACGATCTTTTTGCCTCCACGCTCAGCCTCATTCCCGGAGTCAACATTCCCACGCTCGGTCTGACTCTGCCCATCGGCATAAGCTTCTATACTTTCCAGACTATGAGCTACCCCATCGATATCTACCGCGGAGACGCAAAGCTTCAGCGCAACTTCATCTCATTCGGCACCTTTGTTGCCCTCTTCCCTCAGCTTATTGCAGGTCCTATTGTACGCTACAAAGACATTGCCGACCAGCTGGGCTTTCGTGCAAGCAGCATTGACCAGTTCGCAAGCGGTGTCCGCCGCTTCTGCGTCGGTCTTGCCAAGAAGGTTCTCATCGCAAACAACATAGGCATGCTTTGGGATATCTACAGCGCTCAACCAAGCGCTGAAATGACCGTTGTTGGCGCATGGATGGGTATTATTGCCTTCTCGCTGCAGCTTTATTTCGACTTCTCCGCCTATAGCGATATGGCTATAGGTCTCGGCAGAATGATCGGCTTCGAGTTCCTGGAAAACTTCAACTATCCCTACATATCCAAGTCCGTCACCGAATTCTGGCGCCGCTGGCATATGAGCCTCGGCACATGGTTCAGAGACTATGTTTACATCCCTCTTGGAGGCAATCGCTGCAGCAAGGCAAGACAGTTTTTCAATATTCTTGTTGTCTGGGCCCTTACCGGCTTCTGGCACGGAGCCAACTGGACTTTCCTCTGCTGGGGTCTTTACTACGCAATTTTCCTTATGATAGAAAAGGCCTTCCTCCTGAAAAAACTGGATAAGGCTCCCGTCATCGGACATATCTACACCATTATTGTTGCGGTTTGCGGTTGGGTACTTTTTGATCTCCCCTCTCTCAGTGCAGCAGCGAGCTACTATGCCGGTATGTTCGGCTTTGCTCAGGGCGGGTTCATAAGCGCCGCTGATCTCTTCTATCTCAAAAACTTCGGCCTTATGCTTGTTATCACCATTATAGCCGCTCTTCCCCTCGGCAAAAACCTTTACAACGCTCTTCCCAACAAGGTGAAAAGCATCGTTACCCCCATCTTGATTGTTCTCTCCCTAGTTATTTCCACCGCATATCTGGTGGATGCCAGCTATAACCCCTTCCTCTACTTCAGATTCTAAAGAAAGGAGATCCCGAAATGAGCAAAAAAGCACTTTGGCTTCAGTCTATCATCTTCCTCTGCTTTATCGGTCTCTTTTTCATTTTGAATCTGGTGATCCCCGACAAGGACTTTTCTCAAAATGAGAACAGAAAACTCGAGACTCTTCCCAAATTTTCCTTCGATGACCTTTTTGAGGGCAAGTTTACTGCGGATTTTGAAGACTATGTAACCGACCAGTTTGCCTTCCGCGACAGTTGGACAGCCCTCAAGGCAAGATGCGAGTTGCTTCTCGGAAAAGACGAGAACAAGGGTATATTCCTCTGCGAAGATCAGCGTCTCATAGAAGCATATGAAAGCCCGAACATGAACGACATTGACTACAGCCTTGAATCAATCGATATGCTTGCGCAGTCTTCCGAGGCAAATGTCTATTTCGCTCTTATCCCCTCAGCCTCCGAGGTTTATTCCGAACTGCTCCCCAAGGGTGCCCCCAATGCAAGTCAGCTTGATATAATAAACCACGCCTATACCAGCGTTGGAGCTGTAAACGTGGATATTTACTCAAAGCTGATGGACCACAAGGACGAAAATATATTCTACCGCACAGACCACCACTGGACCACCCTCGGTGCATATTATGGTTACACCGCAATTGCCGAAGCTATGGGCTTCGAACCGGTTGACATAACTTCATATACTGAAGAAGTTGTAAGCACTGAGTTCCTCGGCACCACTTTCTCTTCCTCCGGTTTTGCATGGGTTAAGCCCGAAAGCCTCAGCCGCTATGTGCCTCAGGGGGATATGGTTGTTACCAACTATCCAAGCGGAAGCCCTGTTGAGGGCACTATGTATGACGAGAGTTTCCTTACCGCCAAGGATAAGTATTCATATTTCTACGGAGGAAACACTCCTCTTCTTAAAATTGAAACAGGCAAGGAAGGACTACCCTCTCTCCTCATAGTTCGCGACAGCTATATGGACTCTCTCAGTCCTTATCTTACCGAACATTTTTCCACTATCCATATTGTGGACCTTCGTTACAACAATGCAAGTCTCAAGGGATATATAGCCCAGAACGATATTGATAATATTCTTGTCTGCTATAGCGTCCCCAACTTCAGCACAGACGGAAACATCTTCCTTGTTGCATACTAAAATATAAAAAATCCCGAAGCTAAAGCTTCGGG
>JAZUAQ010000055.1:0-8194 GCA_045638085.1 Oscillospiraceae bacterium | reverse complement strand
CCTGTTTTTCTTTCCATATTCTTTTTGCTGGCACAAAAAGAATATGGCCGTCGGAGACAAAAACCTCTCCGACACGGCTTGCGCCGTGCCACCTCCCCTGATAGGGGAGGCCTTGAGGGGCGGATAATATCCGCCCCTACGGTATATCTTGAATGTCAACCGCGCCATTCGTAGGGCGGCTGGGCTTTTCGCTTCGCGAAGCTTGCTCCCCCCAAAGCTTTTCCCTTGCCAAAGGGGGCGGTGTATATTAAAATAAGAGGCGAAAAGTTTTCAGAAAAGGATGTGGACAAATGGACATCCAGCATCTCAAATATGCAATAGAAATTGAACGAAGCCGCTCCATTTCCAAGGCGGCGGAGAAGCTTTATGTGAGTCAGCCCTTCCTCAGCAAAGCTGTCAAGGAGCTTGAAGCCGACATAGGCATTGACATATTCAACCGCACAAGCCGAGGCGTTGTACCCACCAAAAAGGGCGAGGAATTTCTTGCCCGCGCCAAGGATATTATTTCCGAGATTGAATCTTTGGAAAACCGTTTCCGCACAAGCTCTTCCGAATCCGTCAGCGTGGAAATAAGCGTGCCCATCGCCTGCTATATCTCCCATGCCTTCGTGGATTTCATTCAGGAACTTGAGGGCGGTCAGCCTCTGAAGGTAAACTACCGCGAGACCAACACCATGAGCACTATCCATCATGTTGAAGCCCGCGACTATAATATCGGCATTGTCCGCTACCAGACTTCCTTCGAGGAATACTACCTTCGATATATCGAGAGCAAGGATCTGGTTGCCGAGCCCATATGGAAGTTCAACTACCACCTTGTTATGAGCAAAGCCAACCCCCTCGCCAACAAGGAGCATATCACCACCGACGACCTGCAGGGTCTTATCGAAATAAGCCATGGCGACCCCACCATTCCCTCCCTCTCCGCAAGCATGCTCACCGAGCTGCGCAGCAAGGTCTCAAACCGCCGCGAGATAGTTGTCTATGAGCGCCAGAGCCAGTTTGAGCTTCTTTGCGCCATGCCGGAAACCTATATGTGGGCGTCTCCTACTCCTCCCGGAGTTTTCGAGACCTATCCTCTCACTGAGAAAAACTGCGATTTCCCCGATAACGAATACAAGGATCTGCTTATTTACCGCAAAGGCTACCGCCTCAGTGAGGCAGAAAAATTATTTGTACGCAAGGTTCACGAAATGGTGGAGTCTCTCCGCTAGAGCCTGACCGACATAGTCCAAACACGTTTTTGAGGGCATATCCGTCAGCATTGCTGCGTTGTCGGCTTTTGAAAGGCACAAAGCCTTTCTGCAAGTCGCCGCCTTGCACTGTCTTAGTATATGACCTCAAAAATCTTCGACTCCCCGAGAGAGGATTTTAGTTGGCAGGCAAAATTGAATGATGCAGGTGGGTGGTAACCCACTAAAGAATAAAATGAAGTCTGCCGCTAAAATCCGCCTCGCGGAGCGTGTTTGGATTATATCGGTCAGGCTTTGTTCTTGCTATAACGACAAAAATATATTAAAACGCGCATATATGCCCAATTTCCAATATAAATGGGTGCATATGCGCGTTTTTGCAATTTAGCCATAACTGCACGGAATAGCTCTATGCTAATTTTATCTCTTCAAATAATATCAAACGTCTGATACAATTTCCTCGGAAAATGGTAATAATAGTAATAGTAATAGCAACAGTATCCGCCTTAAGAGGCAGAAAGGGATAAGATATGGAATTTACTAAAGGCGTATGGAACGAAGAAATCAACGTTCGTGATTTTATTCAGAATAACTACACCCCCTATGACGGCGACGAGAGCTTCCTCGCTTCTCCCACCGCACGTACCAAGCAGCTTTGGGATGAACTTTGCGTACTGCTTGAGGAAGAGCGCAAGGCTCCCGGCCGCGTTCTCGATGCAGACACCAAGGTTATCTCCAGCATAACCTCCCACGCTGCAGGTTACATCAACAAGGATCTTGAGGTTATCGTAGGTCTCCAGACCGAAAAGCCCCTCAAGCGCGCCATCATGCCCTCCGGCGGCGTAAGAATGGTCGAGCAGAGCCTTGAAGAGCACGGCTACCACATGGATCCCGAAGTAAAGAAGATCTTCAAGTATCGCCACAGCCACAACGAGCAGGTTTTCGCCATCTATACCCCCGACATCCGCGCAGCAAGAAGTGCCAAGCTTCTCACCGGTCTGCCCGATGCCTATGGCCGCGGCCGCATCATCGGCGACTATCGCCGCGTTGCTCTCTACGGCGTTGACTACCTCATTCAGGAGAAGATGGCCGCCAAGGATCGCTATGACTCCGCTGAGCTTACCGAAGAACTTCTCCGCAAGCGCGAGGAGATAAGCGAGCATATTGATGCTCTTAACGAGCTGAAGGAAATGGGCGCTATCTACGGCTTCGACATCAGCCGTCCCGCACGCGACACCAAGGAAGCCATTCAGTGGACTTATCTGGGCTATCTCGCCGCTGTTAAGGAACAGAACGGCGCTGCGATGAGCCTTGGCCGCACCAGCACCTTCCTTGACATCTATGCCGAGCGCGACCTTGCCGAAGGCCGCTACACCGAGGAAGAAATTCAGGAAATGGTTGACCACTTCATCATGAAGCTGCGCATTGTCCGCTTCCTCCGCATTCTGGACTATGATGATATCTTTGCCGGCGACCCCGTGTGGGTAACCGAGTCCATGGCCGGTATGGGTCTGGACGGCCGCCACATGGTTACCAAGATGAGCTACCGCTTCCTCCACACCCTCGTAAACCTCGGACCCGCTCCCGAACCCAACCTCACCGTTCTCTGGTCTCCCGCACTTCCCGAAAACTTCAAGAAGTACGCAACCAATATCTCCATCCAGACCAGCTCCATCCAGTATGAGAACGACGACCTTATGCGCGCCGACCTTGGTGATGACTACGGCATTGCCTGCTGCGTCAGCCCCATGCGCATAGGCAAGCAGATGCAGTTCTTCGGCGCCCGCGCAAACCTGGCAAAGGCTCTCCTTTACGCCATCAACGGCGGCGTTGACGAGCGCAGCGGCAAGCAGATAGGCCCCAAGACCGAGCCTATCACCAGCGAGTATCTGGACTATGAAGAGGTTATGGCCAAGTTCACCGACATGGCAAAGTATCTTGCCAATGTCTACACCAAGGCTCTCTACATGATCCACTATATCCACGATAAGTATAACTATGAGCGCATTGAGATGGCTCTCATGGACGAGGAAATCAAGCGCACCACCGCCTGCGGCATTGCCGGTCTCAGTGTTGTTGCCGACTCCCTCTCCGCTATCAAGTATGCAAAGGTAAAGCCCATCCGCAACGAGCAAGGCATTGCAGTTGACTTCCGCATCGAGGGCGACTTCCCCAAGTACGGCAACAACGACGAGCGCGTTGACTCCATCGCCGTGGATGTTACCCGCATGTTCATGAACTTCATCCGCGAGAACAAGATGTACCGCGATTCCATCGCAACCCAGTCTGTTCTCACCATTACCTCCAACGTTGAGTACGGCAAGAACACCGGCACCACTCCCGACGGCCGTCAGGCAGGCGTTCCTCTGGCACCCGGTGCAAACCCCATGCACGGACGCGACACCAACGGCGCTCTTGCTTCCCTCCTCTCCGTCTCCAAGATTCCCTTCGAGGATTGCGAGGACGGCATCAGCTACACCTTCTCCATGGCTCCTTCCGCTCTGGGCAAGGAAGATTCCGACCGCAGCCAGAACCTCATCACCCTCATTGATGCCTACATGGAGGCCACCGGTCAGCACGTCAATATCAACGTCCTCAACCGTGAGACCCTCATCGATGCAATGAAGCATCCCGAGAAGTATCCCCAGCTGACTATCCGCGTCAGCGGCTACGCTGTTAACTTCATTAAGCTCAGCCGCGAGCAGCAGCTTGATGTTATTTCCCGCACCTTCCACGAGAAGATGTAAAAAAACTGCGAGGCAATGAGTATGGCAATCGGAAGAGTTCATTCCTACGAGACCTTCGGCGCTGTGGACGGCCCCGGCATCCGCTTCATCGTATTTCTGCAGGGCTGTCCTCTCCGCTGCCTTTACTGCCATAATCCCGACTCCTGGGACCCCACGGACGGCACTGAAGTCACAGTGGATGAAATCGTGGAAAAGGTCATGGCCTACAAGGGATTTTATAAAAACGGAGGCGGCGTCACCTTCTCCGGCGGAGAGCCCATGATGCAGCATGAGTTTGTGTATGAAGTAATCTGCGCGCTCAAGGAGCGGGGTATCCACACAGCTATTGATACAAGCGGCATCATTCCTCTTTCTGTCTGCAAAAAGACCGTGGACGCGGCGGATATGCTCCTTCTGGACATCAAGAGCTTCGATGAAGCCCTTTCCAGCCGCATAACAGGCAGCGAAGTGTGCCTGCAGCGGGAAAAGGAGCTTCTCGATTACTGCGAAGCGCAGGGCAAGCGTGTATGGATTCGCCATGTTGTTGTCCCCGGACTTACCATGGAAGAGGATAAAATCCGAGATCTTGCGCAGTTTCTTTCCCAATATAAATGCATCGAGCGCATCGAGCCGCTGCCATTCCATAAGTTGGGCGAGCATAAGTGGGAGAAAGGCTGCTATCAGCTTTCTGACACTGAAGCCCCCACCAAGGAAGAGATGGACAGAGTTGACGCAATATTGAAAAAGATATAAATAAAAAAGGCATAGCAGAGTCTGCTATGCCTTTTTCTCTTCCTCTGATGAGATGGCGGTTGGCATTCAAGATATACCGTAGGGGCGGACCGATGTGTCCGCCCGTGTCGCTGCGGATGAAAATTTTTGAGACGTTCACCAAGGCGATGCGCTCTATGTAGGAATGGTTTTGACCGCAGCGAAAACAGAACGAGGTACCATCTTCGTGGCGCCGAACAGGCGCCTCGAGGCAGCAGCGTCCAAGCGGAAAACGAGGGATGCACACTAAGGTTTAGGCTTCCATTATGTGGCACAACAGTTTTCCTTTTGCCGCACTGAGGGTGTTTCGAAAGAGGGGCTTTCTCAGCCCCTCTTTGGTGGACTTTTCTTTCCATATTCTTTTCGGCCACGCGAAAAGAATATGGCTGTCGGAGACAAATACGCCACAACGCTCTTCCCTCCTCGCGGCATAGCCGCTGCGCACCGGTGGCTAAAAACATGCCACCGGCATGTTTTCTTAACGCCCCGACGTCGGAGACAAATACACCTCATCCGTCTGCCTTCGGCAGCCACCTTCCCCTCAAGGGGAAGGCTTTGGCGGGGCGATGTGGGCATCCGCCGAGAATATAAACCTCTCCGTCTTTTGCCTGTGGCAAAATCCACCTCCCCTGATAGGGGGGAGGCTTTTTTTTGGTGATGCGGCGGTTGTGCACTGCGAGATTTAAATAAAAAAACGAGCCGCATCAATTGATGCGGCTCGTGGTTTTTTACTTGGCGTATTCGATAGCCTTGGTCTCGCGAAGGACATGAACCTTGATCTGACCGGGGTAGGTGAGTTCCTCCTCGATCTTCTTGGCGATGTCTCTTGCAAGGAGAACCATCTGGTCCTCGCCCACTTCCTCGGGCTTGACCATAACGCGGATTTCGCGGCCTGCCTGAATTGCATAGGTGCTTTCAATGCCGGGGAAGGACTTGGAAACTTCCTCAAGCTTTTCAAGGCGCTTGACATAGTTTTCGATGGTCTCGCGGCGGGCACCGGGACGGGCGGCGGAGATTGCGTCTGCGGCCTGAACGATGCAGGCGATTATGCTGTGAGGCTCCACATCGCCGTGATGGGCGTGGATAGCGTGGATGACCTCTTCGCTCTCTTTATACTTGCGGGCAATGTCAACACCGATGGTGACATGGCTGCCTTCAACCTCATGGTCAACGCTCTTGCCAAGGTCATGGAGGAGACCTGCGCGCTTTGCGGTGGCAACGTCAACACCCAGCTCGCTGGCCAGAAGACCTGCGATGTGGGCAACTTCCATAGAGTGGTTGAGAACGTTCTGACCGTAGCTGGTGCGGTACTTCTGACGACCGATGAGCTTGATGAGGTCGGGGTGGAGACCCTGAACATTGGTCTCGAACACGGCGCGCTCGCCTTCGGCCTTGATGGTTGCGTTAACTTCTCTCTGTGCCTTTGCAACCATCTCCTCGATGCGGGCGGGATGGATGCGTCCGTCGGCGATGAGCTTTTCAAGAGCCATGCGGGCCATTTCGCGGCGCACGGGATCAAAGCTGGAGACGGTGATGGCTTCGGGAGTGTCATCGATGATGAGGTCACAGCCGGTGAGGGTTTCGATGCTGCGGATGTTGCGGCCTTCGCGTCCGATTATGCGACCCTTCATCTCGTCGTTGGGGAGGGGTACGACGGATACGGTGATCTCGCTTGCGTGGTCGGCGGCGCAGCGCTGGATAGCTATAGAGATAAGCTCGCGGGCATGGTTGTCCGCCTCTTCCTTATAGCGCGCCTCAATCTCCTTCACCTTGACGGCCATCTCGTGGGTGACTTCTGCCTCGATGGTGGAGATAAGGTAGGCCTTGGCCTCTTCTACGGTGTAGCCGGAGATGCGCTCAAGCATCTCAAGCTGGCTCTTTTTGATAGTTTTGATCTCTTCCTGCTGAGCTTCAACTTCAGCAATTTTGCGGCTGAGATTTTCGGTCTTGCGCTCAAAGTTATCCATCTTCTTGTCAAGGTTTTCTTCCTTCTGCTGAAGACGGCGTTCCTGCTTCTGCAGGTCTGCGCGACGCTCTTTCACTTCGCGCTCGTACTCGGTACGACTTCTGTGTATTTCTTCCTTTGCCTCGAGGAGCGCTTCACGCTTTTTGCTCTCTGCGCTCTTTATGGACTCATTGATTATTCTGCGGGCCTCTTCCTCGGCGCTGGAAATCTCACGCTCAGAGACTTTTTTGCGGTAGAGAATGCCCAGAACGAACATCAAAATTGCAACTATAACAAGCACAACAACGGTGCCGATAATCCATACTAAGTTTGGCATAGTAAAGTAAACACACCTCCATTCTTTAAGAATTTTGCGGTGGTTTTTTGTTTTATGATTTTTTTAGCAGGATAAGCTCCCTTCTTCGGAGTTCATCTAATTAAAACAGGCCATAAAACGGAGCCTGAAAGGTTCAAATTACGAGTTGGGCGGAGCAAAATACTGATTTCTCCCCAAAGAGTATCTTTCTCCACCGATATATTTTATTACCAAAGCCTTGTTATGTCAAGGAAAAAGACTTGCGGTTTTTCCCGAAAAAAAGGACACAGACTTCGGTCTGTGTCCTTTCGAATTATAAGGGGGAGAGCTTATGCGGCCTTTGCGTCCTTGTTTGTGCTGACAGCCTTGATGACAAGCAGAGTTACAACGGTGAGAACAGCACCGATTGCAAGGCAGATCCATGCGTTCTGGACAAAGCCTGCGATTATGTAGTTTACGAAGCAGATGCCTGCAACGGTGAGCGCATAGGGCAGCTGGGTGGAAACGTGGGTGACATGGTCGCACTGAGCACCTGCGGAAGACATGATGGTGGTGTCGGAAATGGGGGAGCAGTGGTCGCCGCAGACAGCACCGGCGAGGCAGGCGGAGATGCCGATATAGAGCATCTCGCTGTCAGCAGGATACATGGCAACAACGATGGGGATGAGGATACCGAAAGTACCCCAGGAGGTACCGGTGGAGAAAGCAAGAGCAACGCCGACAACAAAGATAACTGCGGGCAGCAGAGCGGCGAGACCGGCGCTGGCGCTTTCCATGAGAGCACCAACATACTCAGCAGCGCCCAGAAGACCGGTAACATTCTTCAGAGTGAGAGCGAAGGTGAGGATGATCATTGCAGGAACCATGGAGACGAAGCCCTTGGGAAGGCATTCCATGCACTTGCGGAAGGAGAGAACTCTGCGGCAGCAGAAGTAGATGATGGTGATAACGAGAGCGATGATGGCGCCCCAGCTGAGACCGACGCTGGCGTCGGTGTTGCCGAAAGCTCCGATGAAGTCGCCGGCGCAGTCGGTGCCGCCCCAAAGGTCGGTGCCGAAGAAGCCGCCGATGTAGACCATGCCCAGAACGCAGGTGATGATGAGGATGATGGTGGGGAGGATGAGGTCAATGACCCGGCCCTTGGGGTTGGCTTCGGTCTTTTCCTCCTCGCCCTTAATGCCCAGATCGCCGTTGACCATGGCATTGAGTTCCTGGAGCTTCATGGGGCCGAAGTCGAACTTCA
>JAZUAQ010000054.1:0-17464 GCA_045638085.1 Oscillospiraceae bacterium | reverse complement strand
CGATATTGAGAACATAGGCAAAACTGCCCGCCACGGCACCTATTTTGAAATGCTTGGCAACTTCTCCTTCGGCGATTATTTCAAGAGCGAATCTCTGGCCTGGAGCTGGGAGTTCCTCACTTCTCCCGAATGGGTGGGTCTGGATCCCAACCGCCTGTATCCCTCTGTGTTCGAGGGCAACGAGACCACTCCCGCCGATGATGAGGCCTATGACATCTGGAACAAGGAAATCGGCGTTCCCGCTGACCATATTGTCCGTATGGGCAAAGCTGATAACTTCTGGGAGCACGGCTCCGGTCCCTGCGGCCCCTGCTCCGAAATTTACTATGACCGTGGAATTGAAAATGGTTGCGGCAAGCCCGACTGCAAGCCCGGCTGCGACTGCGACCGCTTCATGGAAGTTTGGAACAATGTTTTCTCCCAGTTCAACAACGACGGCGAAGGCAACTACACCGACCTTGCTCAGAAGAACATCGACACCGGCATGGGCCTCGAGCGTCTGGCCTGCGTAAGCCAGAATGTCGCAAGCCTCTTCGATGTTGACACCGTTATGAACATCACCAACCGTGTCAGCGAAATTACCGGCGCTCATTATAACGAGAGCTATAAGAAGGACGTTTCTCTCCGTATAATCACTGACCATATCCGTTCCTCTACCTTCATGATTTGCGATGGCGTTCTGCCTTCCAACGAGGGTCGTGGATATGTTCTCCGCCGCCTGCTCCGCCGCGCTGCACGTCACGGCAAGCTCCTTGGCGTCAATGAGCCCTTCCTCTATGATGTGGTCGAAACGGTAATCCGCGAGAACGAGGGTCATTATCCCGATCTGCGCGAAAAGGCCGACTACATTACCCGCGTTATCAAGACTGAGGAAGAAAACTTCGCCCGCACCATCGATGCAGGCATGAGAATCTTCAGCGAAATTCTTGAGCTGCACAAAACAAACGGCGAAAAGGTATTCTCCGGCGCCGATGCCTTCAAGCTCTATGATACCTACGGATTCCCCATTGACCTCACCGCTGAAATGGTTGAGGAGCAGGGAATGGATATCAATATGGATGAATTCACTGCTCTCATGAACGAGCAGCGTCAGCGCGCAAGAGCCGCCCGCGGTGATATGTCCGACGCATGGGCAGGTCTTGATCTGGGTCTTGACAGCACTCCCACTCAGTTTGTAGGCTACACTCTCGATAAATGCAGCGCAAAGGTGCTCGCCCTTGTTGAAGGCGGCGAAACCTGCGGCGTTCTCGCAGAGGGCAGAAAGGGCATTGTTGTTCTCGACTGCACCACCATGTACGCAGAAATGGGTGGTCAGGTTGCTGACCACGGACGCATTATTTGCGGAGACGCTGTTTTTGCAGTTAGCGATGTTCAGAAGGATAAGGGTGGCAAGTATCTCCACCACGGCGAAATGATCTGCGGCAGTCTCAATGTTGGCGACGAAGTAAGAGCTGATATTGACACCGAGCGCCGCCGAGCAATTATGCGCGCACACTCTGCAACCCATCTTCTCCAGAGAGCTCTCAAGGATGTTCTTGGCGACCATGTTCATCAGGCAGGTTCTCTTGTTGAGCCCGATCATCTCCGCTTTGACTTTACGCATTTCTCTTCTCTTACCACCGATGAAATCCTTGCTATAAACAAGCGCGTCGGCAATATGGTTCTTGATGGTCTGGATATCTCTGTTTGTGAGATGCCCATCGATGAGGCAAGAAAAATGGGCGCAACAGCTCTCTTCGGTGAGAAGTATGGCGACATTGTTCGTGTTGTTTCTATGGGCGAAGAGTCCGTTGAACTTTGCGGCGGTACTCATCTTTCCAACACCGCTCTTGTTGGTCCCTTCCACATCATCAGCGAGGGCTCTGTTGCTTCCGGTGTACGTCGTATCGAAGCTCTCACCGGCAAAGCATTTATGCAACGCGTTGACAGCGTTAACCGCACCATTTCCGAGGCTGCAGCTGTTCTCAAGACTCAGCCTGCTGAGCTCGTTTCCCGCCTCGAAAGCAATCTTAACGAAATGCGTGAAATGCGTCAGAGCATTGACAAGCTCAAGGACAAGATCCTTGCCGGCGATGTTGAGCGTTTCCTTTTTGCTGCAAAGAAGGTTTGCGGCCTGAATGTTGTCACCACCACTCGTCCTGACCTGGATGTTGCCGATATCCGCAAGATGGGCGATTTCCTCAGAGATAAGGATCCCAAGATCGTTGCTGTTATCGCAAGCTACAAAGAAAGCAAGGTCAGCCTTGCAGCCTTCTGCGGTAAGGAAGCAGTTGCTGCAGGCATTAAGGCCGGCGATATCATAAAGACCATCGCTCCCGTTGTAGGCGGCAAGGGCGGCGGCAAGCCCGACAGCGCAATGGGCGGCGGCAGCGACGTCATCAAAATTGACGATGCACTGGCAATGGTTGATAATTTCGTTGCAAGCAAGCTTGGCTAAGGAGTAAATAATATGGAAAATTGCCTTTTCTGCAAAATCGCAAGCGGAATCATTCCTTCCAATAAGGTTTACGAGAATGAATATGTCCTCGCTTTCCATGACATTGCTCCTCAGGCTCCTGTTCATATTCTTGTAATCCCCAAGGTCCATCTGGATTCCATGAACGATGTTAACCCCGAAACCTCCGTCTATGCCGTTAAATGCCTTGAAGCAATTGCTGAGATTGCCAAAAAGGCTGGTCTTGAAAACGGATACCGCGTTATTAATAACTGCGGTGAAGACGGCGGCCAGACCGTCAAACATCTTCACTTCCATATTCTTGGCGGTAAAAAATTAAGCGAACAGATGGTTTAAATCTAAAGACAGCAGTTCAATCTGAACTGCTGTCTTTTTTATTTGACGCCACAAATATATGATGATAAAATTTTCCAAAAAAGGGAGGAGGAAACATTTATGAGAAAGTTAATGCTAGCCACTATTGGCTATACTGCAGCGCTGATCATAAGTATATTCCTGCTCCCAAATTTCAACGGATATTATCTTAGCTTAGGTGCATTTGTTCTGACCTTCGCTTCATTTATATTCAAACATAAAACAAGAAAGGCAATTGCTATTATTCTCATTTCCGCCTCCATTGGATTTTTATGGAACAGCGCCTATGACTCTTTTTATGTTAAACCCGCTGAAGAGCTTATAGGCACAAGCGAAAGGGTTCAGGTAAGAGTTTTGGATTATCCCTCAGGTAATGAAACATACTCAAGCGTTCTTGTTAAAATCACAGACAGCAATTTTCCCTCCTGTAAGGTTCTTATCACGGATTATGAGGACTTAGTTTCAGATCTTAAACCCGGAGATTTAATTGAAACAGACCTAAAGTTCCGCTCCGCTCGGATTCGTTATAACACTGAGGATGATTATTATTTCTCCTCTGGAATATTTCTTCGGGCTACCACAAATGGAGAGTGTGAGCTTGTTGGACACGGAAAAGCTGCTTTTCTTAATGTGCCCAAAGTACTTGCTGAAAAACTTAAAGTGCATATTTTAAGAATGTTTCCCGAAGATGTGGCTCCTTTGATGAAAGCGCTTCTCACGGGCGATAAAAATGAACTCTACGAAAATGATTTACTCTATGTCTCAATGAAAAAGGCTGGTTTGAGCCATATCGTCGCCGTCTCTGGCATGCATGTTTCGTTTATTATATCGCTTGTTGCTCTGCTATGGGGAAGACGGAGAATGACCGCATTTATTGGAATTCCTCTTGTGTGGTTTTTTGCCGCTATGATGGGTTTTACTCCTTCTGTCACCCGAGCATCACTGATGATAACATTGCTGCTTATAGCGCCGATTTTGAAGCGAGAGAACGATTCACCCACGAGTTTGTCAGCCGCTCTTATTATTTTTCTTGTTGTTAATCCAAAATCTATTTCCAATCTCAGTTTGCAGCTCAGTTTTGCCGCTATGGCTGGAATTATACTAATTACTCCTCGAATTTACGCCGCTATTGTTGACCATATACCGGGAAATAGGTTTTTATACAAGGTGCTTAACAGTTTGGCAATGGTATTTTCCGCATCTGTTGGGTCCCTGATATTTACAACGCCAATTGCCGCACTAAACTTTGGGTATATACCTCTATATTCTATTTTTGCCAATATTCTCTGTCTTTGGGCAATGTCGCTGGCGTTTACCCTTGCATACCCTATATGCATAATTGGCGCGATATATTTCCCTGTGGGCAAGATGCTTGCAATTATAATCTCTATTTTACCCAGATATGCACAGGCCATTGTAACCTTGATCGGACGCTTGCCTTATTCCTTGATTTATACCTCAAATAATCTTTTGGCATTTTGGCTTATTTTCGTGTATGCGGTAATTTTAATCCCATATGTATTAAAAGGGGATAAGCCTTACAGACCAATAATTCCGGTATGCTGCTGCATTATTTCGCTAATTGCAGTATGCTTTATTACCAGGATTTCCAATGAATCAAATTCTTCTGTTTCCGCTGTTGATGTGGGACAAGGTGCTTGTATCGTGGCAAACACCAATAATTCCAGTGTAATAATTGACTGCGGCGGAAAAGGTTCACCTGAAAACGCGGGAGATAGCGCTGCAGAATTTCTGTTGTCGTCAGGCAGGGAAGAGGTGGACCTTCTTATTATTACTCATCCTCATGACGACCACGCAAACGGTGTAATCCGTTTAATGAGTTACATGGATGTGAAAAAGATTGTGATGAGTGATGAAGCCAAAAATTCGGAAATTGGTGACAAGATAATTAAAACATGCTATGATAACAATACAGAGATTATCTTCATTTCTGAAAATACAGCGCTGTTTACAGACGGGCTTACACTGAACATATTTGCCCCCATCGGATCCAGTGACTCCAACGAAAGCGGACTGATAGTCCTTGGTGACTACGGTGAATTTGAATTTCTTGTGACCGGTGATTCCGGAATCGGCACCGAAAATCACCTTGTTAATATGTATAATTTAGGTGATATAGAGCTTTTGGTTGCAGGTCACCACGGCAGCAAATATTCAACGGGAGATCCGCTTCTTGAAAGCACAAAGCCCGAATATGCCTTTATTCCTGTTGGTGTCAACAGCTATTGTCATCCAACAAAGGAAGTTCTTGAGCGTCTGGATGGCAGGGGCATAGAAGTATATCGCACCGATATTAACGGCAATCTTACAATAATGGTTGGTAATAACTATGGCTAAAAAGGACAAACCGGTTTTCAACTATAATCTTGAAATCAAACAGCTGAAAGAAGCCGGACCTGAAGGATTATATCTTCTTTTTGGGCAGGAGGATTATCTGCGCGAGCGTTATATTGACGAACTAAAGAAAATTTGCGCAGCTGATGACTCCGGTTTCAACTACAAACGTATTGATGGACCATCAATTAATATGCAGGAGCTTTCCGAAGCAATTGATTCCGTACCTTTTTTCTCTGATCATAGCTTTGTTGAAATCCGCGGTTTCGACGTAAACAAATGCAAGGATATCGAATGCGATAAATTGAAAGCAATTATCAGTGATATCCCGGATTATTGCACACTTGCAGTAATCATTAATTCTGATTACGAAATGGATGGCCGTCTTGCATCTGTCAAAGCCTTAAAAAAATATGCTAAAGCAATCGAATTCACCGAGCAGGGTCAGGACGCCCTTATAAAATGGATAAGCACCCGTTTTTCTGCTTTAGGAAAAAGCATTTCACGTACAGATGCCGAATACCTTAGCTTTGTCAGCGGTACGCTCATGAACCGCCTTATTCCTGAAATCGAGAAAATTTCCACTTATGCAAAAGGAAACATTATTTCTCGCAGCGATATTGATGCCGCTGCTCATAGAATTCCCGAGGCTGATATTTTTGAGATGACCGACCTTCTCTGTAAAGGACGTATTGACAGCGCGGCGCAGCTTCTTAGTGATCTTCTTTCTGATAAAGACACCACGCCGATATTTATTCTTGCTGTTTTCTCACAACAAATTCGTAAGATTTATGCATTTAAGCTTGCGCAAAGTCGTGGATTGAACAGAAAAGCTATAATGGAGCTTGCCGGTCTCCGCTTTGATTTTCAATACGAAAAATTAAGCACACAGGCAAAAGTATATTCGCTTTCCTCCATAGGAAAACTTGTTGAGCTTTGTGCTGAATATGACTATCTCATGAAAAGCAGTGGAGAAGACGCCAACACACTGATGAAAGACCTCCTCCTTAAGGTTGCGGTGGCTGAAAAATGATAAGTATAAAAGAAGTTATTGTGGTAGAAGGCAAGTATGATAAAAACACATTAAGCCAAATAGTGGATGCCACAATTGTTGAAACATCCGGTTTCCGAATCTTTAAGGATAAAAAGTCTCAGGATATGCTTCGCTCGCTTGCCCAAAGAAGAGGAATTATTATTTTTACTGACAGCGACGGAGCTGGCTTTGTTATTCGCAATTTCATAAGCGGAATTGTTGAACCTAGGTATGTAAAGCATGCCTATATTCCTGACATTCTCGGAAAGGAACGCAGAAAAAGCGCTCCCTCCAAGGAAGGGAAGCTTGGTGTTGAGGGGATGAGTCCCGAAATTATTATTGAAGCTTTGAGGCGCTCAGGCGCCTCTATAGGGGATTGCGAAGCTGCTTCTTACGGTGAAATCACAAAATCCGACCTTTATTCCCTGGGTTTGTTTGGAAAAGAGGGAAGTGGGGAAAAGCGCAAGATACTTCAAGCAAAGCTTTCGCTGCCTGAGTATATGAGTTCAAATAATTTGCTGAAAGTCCTAAATATTATAAGCAGCAAAAAGGAACTTGAGGAAATCCTCAACAGTTATCATATATGAGCGCAAAGCCAATAAGGCCCAGCAAGAGAAGTCCGGATGGTGTTTCCAGCATAAACTGAGCCAACATAACTCTTTCGCAATAACCCACAGCGAAATCAATATTCATAAATAATACGAATGAGATAAATAATATAACATCACAAAGAATGAATGTATTCTTGATAAATATGTAAGCGGGGCGGGGGATATACTCTATGCTCCGTTTCATTTTTTTTAGCATATATTTTCACACCTTTAATTATTAATCGGTTTAATTTTATTAGATTTTCGATAATTGCATCAAGGCACAAAATATGGTATTTTCAATGTAAAATAACTCTTGCTATTGTAAAATTGCTGTGCTATAGTGATATTATGTAAATTGCCTTAAATAAAGGAGAGATATAGATGAAGTGTCCTTTTTGCGGTTTTCACGACAGCAAGGTAATTGATTCCCGTCCCGCCGACGATGGTGCAACCATACGCCGCCGCCCCGAGTGCCTTGATTGCCAGAAGCGTTGCACTACATATGAAATAATCGAGCGTATGCCTATTGCCGTCATCAAGCGCGACGGCTCCCGCCAGTCCTTTGACAAGATCAAGATCATTAACGGCATGCTTCGCGCCTGCGAGAAGCGTCCCATCACTATGGCTCAGATCGAATCCATAGCAGATGATATTGAGCAGGAGCTTCGTGGCGCTTTGGAGAGCGAAATCCAGTCCGACCAGATCGGTTCTATGGTTATGGACCGCCTCAAGGATATGGACGAGGTGGCCTATGTTCGTTTTGCATCTGTATACCGTTCCTTTAAGGATATTAATACCTTTATGGACGAGTTGACCAAACTTCTCGGCGACAAGAAATAATACAGCAATTTTGCGACCCGTGAAAACGGGTCGCTTTTTTAAAATATTGACTGCAGAGACACACTTTCGGATTCAATTAACTGCGTGAGTTTATATATCAGTTTATTTCTTAAATTAATACTTTCCGGCATATTCATGCATTCAAAATAGCATTCCGAGATAGTTGTAAGGCTGCTCTCGCTCATTATAAGCCGCAAATATTTTCCGTTTTCCACCCATTTTCGAAAACTCTCTTTTAGATAATTATCCGCGATAGAAGCGGGGAGTAATAAGCTCTCGACTATTTCATTTCGTGTTTCCGAAAGTTTGCTGCGTATAATATGGGAATTAATTGACACAGCTGCAATTACGGCAAGTAAAAGAAATACCCCAAGCAACATTTTCTTCATCTCGTTTTTGTCCTTTTTTCCAAATATATTTCCTTATCACTGTAATATACCAAAGCAAATACATCCTTATAGCCAGTGCAATCATTTTGTTTCAAATAGTTATCGAGCCAACTTTTATTTTTACCTATATAATTGAGATTTTCAGCCAATAAAACACCGTCTTCAATAATGATAATCGGGTATTTCTCTGTATCGTTCTCTAGTTTCAAATCATTAGGCGTTAGTGGCTGAAATTGAGTATATAATATCGTGCTTAAATTACCGTCGGTCTCAAGAATGGCATATTTTACTGTATTTATATCAAGGATTTCCTTGCTTCTCAGCTCTTCAAATAACTCATCAACGCTCAATCTTGCCTTTCGCATCCCATTTTCAATAATTTTTCCGTTTACTATTAAAAACTCTGGTCTGCCGCACATCAGAGAACGAAATTTCACACTGGTCAAAATTCCACCCGATATAATCAGCTCGCATATAAATAAAACAAATATCGGCAGCAGCCCATTCATCAATGGAATACCCATATCCTGAAGCGGGGTAGCAGCCAAATCCGCAAGAATTACAGATACCACAAGTTCTGAAAGCTCAAGCTCACGAAGCTGCCGCTTTCCCAGTAAACGCATCAGCACTATAATTGATATAAATATTATCAGCGTTCTGATAAGTATAATGCTCATTATCACACCTCGTTTTGCTTAGTATGTCCGATTATAAATTAATTAATTATAATCGTGTACTTACTGAGGGAAACCATATTCGGATTGACCACAAAAGGATATCATGATAGAATAAATCATCTGGACAGTCACATGAACACTTACTAATTTAGGAGGTATATATGTCCAAATATTTCGGAACTGACGGTTTTCGCGGTGAAGCAAATGTAGTTCTCACTGTTGAACATGCATTCAAGATCGGCCGTTTCCTTGGCTGGTATTATGGTCGTGAACATAAATGCAACATTGTAATAGGTAAGGACACCAGAAGAAGCAGCTATATGTTTGAATCCGCTCTTTCTGCGGGTATTACTTCTTCCGGCGCAGATGCTTATCTTCTGCATGTAACCACCACACCCAGCGTTTCATATGTTACCCGCTCCGATCAGTTTGACTGCGGTATTAAGATCTCCGCAAGCCATAATCCCTTCTATGACAATGGAATTAAGCTTATAAACAGTAATGGCGAAAAAATGGAAGATTCCGTTATTGACGAAATAGAGAAGTACCTTGACGGTGAAACTCCCGAGATTCCTTATGCTCTCGGTGGCGATATAGGACGCACCGTCGACTACGCTGCAGGCAGAAACAGATATATCGGTTATCTTATCAGCCTTGCTAAAAATTCTTATAAAGGCAAGAGGGTTGGTTTGGACTGCTCCAACGGAAGCACCTGGATGATTGCCAAGAGTGTTTTTGATGCACTTGGCGCAACTACATACGTAATCAACAACAGCCCCAATGGCACCAACATAAACGAAGACTGCGGTTCCACCCATATTGAGCATCTTCAGAAGTTTGTACTTGAAAACGATCTTGATGTCGGCTTTGCTTTTGACCGAGATGCAGACCGCTGCCTCGCTGTTGATGAAAAGGGCCAGCTTGTTGACGGTGACCTTATACTTTACGTAGTAGCAAAATATATGCTTGAGCGTGGCAAACTGGACAATACCAAGGTTGTAACCACAATAATGTCCAATTTTGGACTTTATAAGGCTCTTGATGACTTGGGTATCGGTTACGAGAAAACAGCGGTTGGCGATAAGTATGTTTACGAAAACATGCGCCAGAATGGTCATTATATCGGCGGTGAACAGTCCGCTCATATTATTTTCTCCAAGTATGCAACAACTGGCGACGGTATGCTTACCGCAATCAAGCTTATGCAGGTAATTCTGGACAAGAAAACTACGCTTTCTGAGCTTACAAGAGATGTCCAGATTTATCCTCAGGTTCTCAAGAATGTCCGTGTAAATGACAAAGATGCAGTCCTCAATCATCCCGATGTTATTGAAAAAGTTGCTAAGGTTACAGAAGAACTCACCGGCAACGGACGCGTTCTGCTTCGAAAGAGTGGCACCGAGCCTCTTCTTCGCGTTATGGTGGAGGCTTCTACTCTTGAAATCTGCGAAAATAATGTTAACTCTATAATTGATGTCATCAACAGTGTTTCTATATAAACGGTGAATGATATGTATAAAATCAATGAACTGCTCGATACAAGCAAGACTATTGCCGCAGAGCATTTTGAGAACATAATTTACCCCTGGGAAGCCCTTTTAGGAATTAAGGATTTGATATACAAAATCGGAGCGGAGCTCTCTGAGGATGAATTTGAGCATCCTGAGGAGGGCGTATGGATCGCCAAGGACGCAACTGTCTTTTCCTCTGCATATATCAAAAGTCCCTGTATCATTGATAAGGGCGCTGAAGTGCGCCATTGCGCATTCATACGCGGAAACGCCATAATAGGGAAGGGCGCAGTCGTCGGTAATTCAACCGAATTAAAGAATGTAATTCTCTTTGACGAAGTTCAGGTACCTCATTATAATTATGTTGGCGATTCTATTCTTGGCTATAAGGCTCATATGGGAGCTGGAAGTATTACCTCAAACGTCAAGGGTGATAAGACCAACGTTGTTATAAAAAACGGTGAAGAGAAAATCCCTACGAACCGCAAAAAAGTTGGCGCAATGCTGGGTGATTATGCTGAAATTGGCTGCGGAAGCATACTTAACCCCGGTACTGTAATCGGAAGAAATACCCAGATATATCCTCTAAGTTCAGTACGCGGAGTTATTCCTGAGAACTCTATTTATAAGGCCGATGGCAATATTGTTGAGAAACAATAAAAAAGGTGCTGCAAAATTGCAGCACCTTTTTTTACCTTAAATTTCTATAGCATTCGCATTTAGTTATCGAATCCGGTGGATAAAATTCTTCAGTGGGGAAGTCCACACGGCTGAACAAAGTGCAGGGGTCGTCATCATTTGAACAGGCGCATTCTTTTTCTGGAACGAAATATGAGAAATCATCCAAGCTAATTTGAGTGTTCCGTTCCAGACGAATCATAGAAAACTGTCCAAGAGTTACGTATAGCTTTTTATACGTGTCATACAAGGCAATATCTTCTCCGATTGCTTCTTTTATAAAATCAGGTATATTCCTTAGCTCCGCGTCTCCTCGTTCGCATCCGCCCTCAGATATGTGCATATTTAGCACAATCGGATCAACAGCATCAACAACGGCAGTGGGGGAGTGTCCGTGCATAAATTTTCCTCTTCTTGAGGAAGAGAATGTTTTAACATCGCCTTCGCTGCCGAAAAGAATAACCCTTTTATCAAAAACAGCAAGACCGCAAATCTTTGTTCCGCCAGGAAAAACCTCACCGCTGACTTTATAAAAATAGCTTACATCTACAGTGTAATAACCTCGATTAAAACTGATTTCGTCAACATTTACATCAGCATAAATAAGCTCTGCTCCGCAGGGTCTGACACTGAAAGCCGAGTCTATAAGCGGCTGGGATGCAACGCTCGGATAAACTCTTATATCTTCAATACAGTCTCTGTCCTTACAGGCATCCGTTATCTTCATGGTATGTATATTGATTTTCTGGCATGGACAAACCTCGCAGCCCTCAACAGGTCCCGGCAATACCATGTCTGCCATAAATATACCTCCTAAGATTTTTTGAACGGTGTTCAATATAGTTTATGCAAAAATATAGCTCTGTGCTAAAAAATATCTGTACTGTATCTGAAAAATGTTGTATAATAATAAAAATATTTTCACGAGGTGCTGTCATGGGCGAAAGACTCGGATTTATTAACGATAAACTGGATATTAAATTGCTCATTCTCTTTGTTCTCAAACGTCTGCCCGCCGAAATAGATGTTGAAAATCTTGCTGACCTCATACTTATCGACGGGGGAGTGGGCTACTTTGACTATAAAGAATGCCTTGCTGAACTTTTGACCACTGCGCAGGTTGAAGAGTCCGACGGTTACGTAAAAATAACCGCTAAGGGTATCCATAATGCTCAGATCCTCGAGAATGACTTGCCGTATTCCGTGCGCTATAAGGCTGAAAACACACTGGCGCCCATTGCCGAAGAGATGCGCAGAAGTTCCATGATTCTCGCAAACCATGAAATCATTGACGGTGGAGTTAATGTATATCTGTCGGTTTCTGACGGTATAGGAACGATTTTCGACCTCAAGATTCTTGCTGCAGATATCGCTCAGGCCGAGAAAATTGAAAAAAACTTCAAACGCAGGGCTGAGGATTATTATAACCGCTTTATTGAAGCCCTCGCAGAATAATTACCACGGAGCATTACAATGAAAATGTTTATTCCCGAAAACTATAAAAGTCTTTTGAGCGTTTATGATACTCAGAAGGCAATAGGTCTCCTCAAACGCCTTTTTGAGGATCATCTTTCTTCTATGCTTAACATTCACCGCGTTTCTGCACCTTTGTTCGTCGTAGAAAACAGTGGCTTGAACGATAATCTCACCGGCGTTGAGCGTCCCGTAACATTTGATATTAAGGCAACCGGTACCGAGGCTCAGGTTGTTCACTCTCTCGCTAAGTGGAAGAGAATGGCACTCCATAACTATGGATTTTATCCCGGCCGCGGACTATATACCGATATGAATGCAATACGCAGAGATGAAGACGAGCTTGATAACATTCACTCCGTCTATGTCGACCAGTGGGACTGGGAAAAGGTTATCACCGAGGAAGACAGAACCATTGATTATCTAAAATCCACAGTTATTGACATTGTTAGAGCCGTTTGCGACACTCAGACTACAATGCAGGCCCTTTATCCAAAGCTTAATCAAGTACCTAAAATTGAGCGCTGCGTAAAGTTTATAACTGCGCAGGAGCTTGAAGATATGTATCCTGACCTAAGTCCCAAGGAACGCGAAAATGCCATCACCAAGGAATATAAAACCGTATTTCTTATTGGAATAGGAGGGGAGCTCCGTTCTGGATCCAAACACGACGGAAGAAGCCCCGACTATGACGATTGGGATCTTAACGGAGATATCCTTTTATGGAACGATTTGCTTCAGTGCAGCTTTGAGATAAGCTCCATGGGCATACGCGTTGATTCCAAATCCCTTGACAGACAGCTGCGTATTTCGGGCTGCGACCACAGAAGGGAATACCTCTATCATAAAATGCTGCTGGATGGAGAGTTGCCTCTCACAATCGGCGGAGGTATCGGTCAGTCGCGTCTTTCAATGATAATTCTTGGCAAGGCACATATTGGAGAAGTGCAGGCGTCAGTTTGGAACGAAGAAACAACTGCAATGTGTAAAGAAAATAATGTTATGCTTCTGTAAGCATCATGGTTAAATGTATTAATTAAAACAGCCGTCCATTAGGACGGCTGTTTTTTTTATATATTACATGAGGGAAGTATGAAATCCCATAATCTATTCAATTATTATAATTACACACAAAATTAAACAAAATAAAAATTTTGTTGCAGTTGGGGGAGGTGTTTAAGCCTTTAATACATGGGTTAGGTCTTATTTAAGAAACTACAACCGCACCGCCAATATCAAACAGTGTTTCCTCGCTAAGGCAGCAAATCTTGTAATTATGCTCTATAATGAAATCAGAAATTATTTTGCCGCTTGGATGTTTATATATATCTCCAGTGAAATAAACTGTATCACCGCACACAAATGATGCTCCGCCTATGAATCCTCTGTTGTAGCCTTCCAGAATTATTCCGTCCTCTTCAATTAGCAACGTTTCAATACCATGGCTCTTTGCACAAGCTACAATGCCTCTGTCAGATGTTATTATGGAGTTATCTAGCGGCAAACAGTTGCAGCGTGAATATCCTTGTTTAACGTCGATGTAATCAAGCTGCAGATCAAGAATCTTAACATCTGTGTATTTTATGCAGTGCAGCATTTTGTCCCCAATCAATGCTGCGCAGAGATTTATATCCCAGGGATATCTTTCCGATTGGCAAATATCACTTATAATTACATCATATCCTCTATTAGTTAAAAAATTAACTAATCTTGATCCTTCGAGATATTTAGCTAAAATTGCTGTTTTTTTATATATAAAAACCGAAAGATCAGAATGGGATGATAGTTTTTCATCGATATTCGTATTTTTAGGCAGCCAAAACACGTCAAAACCATGTGCTTTTATGCTGCTTTCTAACTTTTTCTTATATCTCTCCCCTACTATCAACACATTCATATAACAGAATCTATCGCCTCTCTTATATTTCGTACAGAAATTAATTCAAGACCTTCAGGCTTTTTAACTTCTCCTTTAATATGAGCGGGAATAACACAATGCCTGAAGCCCAACCTTGCAACTTCTGCCAAACGCTGATTTATGGAATTTACGGAGCGAATTTCGCCCGTAAGTCCAACTTCACCTATTGCGGCAGTGTCATAGCTTATAGGTCTGTCCCTAAGGCTGGATGCAATAGCGAGAACAGTTGCAAGGTCAGCGGCAGGCTCACCGAGATATAGTCCTCCGATAACATTTATATATGCATCACAGCCTGCAACGCTTATTCCGCCACGTTTATCAAGAACAGCAAGAAGAAGCATTGCGCGATTATAATCAATACCATTTGCATTTCTGCGAGCTCCGCCAAAGCCTGCAGGAGTGACAAGTGCCTGAACCTCGGCCAAAATGGGTCTTGTGCCTTCCATGACACAGCTGACGCAGGTTCCCGGAATATTTTTAGGTCTTCCTGAAAGGAGCATTTCAGAAGGATTTGGAACCTCCCGAAGCCCATCATCCACCATTTCAAACACACCGATTTCATTTGTTGAGCCAAAACGGTTTTTTGCTGCGCGAAGAATGCGGTAACTCAATGCTCTATCGCCTTCAAAATACAGAACGCAGTCAACCATATGCTCAAGAACTTTAGGTCCCGCAATTGCACCTTCCTTATTTACATGACCGACAACAAAGCAGGTAAAACCGTTCATTTTGGCCTTCTGCATTATTGCCATCGTGCAATCTTTCACCTGACTTACGCTGCCGGCACCCGAGGAAAGATCACCGTTGAACATGGTCTGTATAGAGTCAATTATAACAATATCAGGGTCAAGAGAATCAATCTCGCCCATTATCGCATCAAGATTTGTCTCGGAAAGAACATAGATTGTATCTCTCTCCACTCCAAGTCTTTGGGCGCGAAGTTTGAGCTGACGCTGGCTTTCCTCGCCGGTAACATAAAGAATCTTCTCTTCGGACATAAGGCCGCATATCTGCAACAAAAGCGTGGATTTACCGATTCCGGGAGCGCCGCCTACAAGAACAAGAGAGCCGCGCACTGCGCCGCCGCCCAAAACTCTGTCAAGCTCACCTATTCCTGTAGAAAAACGAAGTTCTTCGCTGGTATCAAGCTCGGTTATGGGTTTAGAGCTGTTGCGTGTAAATCCTGAAATTTTTGCGGCAGCTGATTTATTTTTGGAGTTAACTGCGACTGCAGGTGCCTCAACAAGACAGTTCCATGCGCCGCAGGCAGGACACTGTCCATACCACTTCCCTGTTTCATTTCCGCACTCTGTGCAATAAAATTTAGTTCTTTCTTTCATTTGCGCCTCCGCTTTAATAACAATTCATATAAGCAGACAGTATAATAGCCGCCAATTTTCTCTGATAGTCATCACTGCATAGCTTCGAAAACTCATCTATATTTGATAAAAATCCGCACTCAACCAAAATAGATCTGCATTTTGCATTTTTCATCAAAAATATATCCTTTGATGCAGGCATTGCAAGACGTCGGTTTTCGGGACACAAATGCTCGTTGAGCATTTGATGACATATATTCCCCAATTCTTCACTGCCATCAATCCCGCCATATAAAACCTGCGGACCAAAAGGTCTCGAATCAGGATATTTATTTTGATGTATACTTATCAAAATCGCATTATCTGTCGAATTGATAAGTTCAAGCCTTCGTTTTTGATCCCAAAGTTTCTTCTCTCTAATAGTGTTTGCGGATTCTGGATAGAATAAATCCTCATTTTCACGGGTTAAAACCGTATCAAGGCCAAATAAGCGCGCTAAATCATCCAATTTCAGCGCAACGGAAAGGTTAATTGCACTTTCCGGAGTTCCGTCAGGGGCAACAGCGCCACCATCCGCCCCACCATGTCCCGCATCAATTATTAAAATACGGGATCTTTCTGAGCCTGCCATAACGCTAACAGAGTCTTCTGTATCTGTATTAATTATGCCAGTAATATGTAAAAAAAGCAAGGCTGACGCAAGCAATGGAAGGAGTTTTACCCGTTTCATTCTCATAATTAATTCCTCCAAAAAAGCGCGGCCTCCACAGAGTGCCGCGCTTTTTTTATAAAATAATACAAATTAAGCCTCCGCTTCCCTCATTAACAATTCTTTGTATAGTTCCACGAAGTTTATCCTTTGTCTCGTCTTTTAATGCTTTAATTTTGCCTGCAAGCGACTCACCTGCAATATCATTCAGTGACTTACCGAATATATTGCTTTCCCATATTCGACTCATATCTCCATCAAATCCCTGAATTAAAAAATTAATCATATCTTCCGATGCTCTCTCACCTCCGATGGCCGGAGAAACTTCTGTTTCAATATTGGTTTTTATCATATGAATGCTTGGTGCACTTGCTTTTAACTTAACGCCGTATCTCCCCCCTTGTTTAACAACCTGCGGCTCTTCAAGCTTCATATTTTCCTGGGACGGCATCAATATGCCGTAACCGCTGATATTTACCTCCTCAAGAGCATCATGAAATCTGTCATACTCTCCTTTTAGTACACTTAGGGTACTTAAAATTCTGATCAAATCATGATCGCACTTTATATCAAAGCCCGACTCATTACTCAATGTTTCATAATATAATGCAGATGGCAACGAAATATTAAAACATATACATCCGCTTCCCATATTTAAGGATGAAATATCTACATCTGAGACATTGTCAATGCTTGAAATTTCATTTTTAATCTTATCCTTATCGCCTGCCATACAGTTTTTATCGCAGGTTTCAAGAATCCCCATAAATAATGTCTTTTTTATCACGTTATCCGCGGACATTGCTTCAAGCCATTCGGGAATGTAAAAACAGTATTTTTCAATGGGAAAACGCTTAAGGCAGCAGTGGAGAATTTTACTGATATCCTCCCTTTCAAGCTGCAAACAGTTTACCGCTATACATTCGCAGTCATATTTATTTTTCAGCCCTTCAGCCAAGGCAATAGAGTTGCTTGAATTCGGATCGCTACAATTAAGAAGAAGCACATAGGGCTTTCCTGCTTCTTTCAGTTCACTAACTGTCCTCTCTTCGGCTCTAATATAGTTTTCCCTGTCAATACCGCATATACTGCCGTCCGTCGTTATTATAATTCCTATATTTGAATGCTCGGAGATAACTCTCCTTGTCCCTTCCTCCGCA
>JAZUAQ010000053.1:0-4943 GCA_045638085.1 Oscillospiraceae bacterium | reverse complement strand
GTCATGCTCGGAAATTGCCTTTTCCAAAGCGGGGTCGCTTATGGTGCCTATGCGCTCGCCGCGGATACGGCGGATGTTTTTGACATTGCTGCCCTCGGGGGCTGCGATGACGATATCACTTTGCATAAGAACCTGACCGATTTCATATTTGGTGGCATCCACACACTCGGGTGCGAAGCAAAGGGCGCAGTCAATATTGCCGGAGGCAAGCTGGGTGGAGATATCCGCGCTCTTGACGGGTATTATCTTGATGCTCCAGCCTATGTAAGAGCCGATTGCGTTAGCAATGTCGACAGAGAAGCCTTCAAGATTTTCGCCGTTCATAAAGGCGAAGGGGGGAGCATCGGTATCAACGCCGATGATGAGTACGCGCTCGGCGGGGATTTCAACCTCGCTCAAAGCGGTGGTGCTGCCCTCAACCTCTATAAAATCGGAGCCAAGCCACTTGGCGGAAAGGCGGCTGAGGCTTCCGCTTGCTGCCAGACCACTTATGCAGGCTTCCACAACATCGGAAATAAGGTCGTTGCTGCGGTAAATGCAGGCATACTGCTTTGTGCCTATCTTCTCCAAAACGGTGTAGGAGCCCATCTCGTCTTTTCCGCAGCCGGCAAGGAGACCGAGACAAAGGGCGGCCACGAGTATGAGAGCCAATATTCTTTTCATGTCCGCACCTCCATAACAAATCTATTGGCACGCTTGCGAGGCGTGCCAATAGATAATACATATATTTTGCATTCAATTCAAGTGGAAATTTTAAATTTTTTGCGGAAAAATAAAGTTTTTCAAAAGCTGAAGCTTTCGCTGCTTCCAAGGCTCACCCTGCCGCTCATGCAAAGCCTTGAAACCGCACCATCACGTACCTCCGCAAGGATGCTCAAGCTGCCTCCCGGCTGCTTCAAGGTTACGGAAATATCCTTTCCCTCACGCATAGCCAGATAGGCTCCCACGGCGCCGGTGCCGCTGGCACAGGAGCGCTCCCAGAAAAGGCTGTCCGCCGCCGGCACATAGACCAAAGGCGAAAGGCGCATTTCGCTTTCGTCCAGCAGCATAAGTCCCAAGGCTTCGCAGCCCACACCTTTGCATAGAGGGATAATCATCTCCTCCGCTTCGGAGGGGCTTATTCCTTCGGGGGCGATGGCGTGGCATATGCCGGGAAAGCGCAGAAGACTCAGCATACCTGCGGGGGAGGAAACGGTTTCGCAGGACAAGGGGAGGGGCATTTCAACCCGTCCCTCATATTCATTTTCCAATGTTTTTTCAAGCTCAACGCTGATAATATCCTTCGCGCCTGAAATCTCAACTCCAACCCTGCCGCTTTTCAGACCATTTTGCCGCAGGTAATATGCCCCTGCACTGAGGCAGGCATTGCCGCAAAACTCGCCGCCAGCCATAGTGAGGGCTATATTGCCGCCGCGAAGGGGAAGGGAGATGAAGCCCAACTGCTCAATCTCTTTCCTGCTTCCCATAAGCGCCGCTGCGGTTTCCTGGCGGAGCGGGGTATCCACGGGGCTTTCCACAAGGGCGGTAAGATTGCCGGTGGGATCGGCCAAAACATAAGTGATAATCATAACTCAGTTCTGATAATTCTGGAGGAACTGGCGGGTACGTTCGGACTTGGGATTGCCGAAAACCTCTTCAGGGGGTCCCTGCTCAACGATGTGGCCGTCTGCCATAAAGATAACTCTGTCACTGACGGCGCGGGCGAAGGGCATTTCGTGGGTGACAACAACCATGGTCATATTGTCTTCGGCAAGCTGCTTGATAACCTTGAGCACCTCGCCTGTAAGCTCCGGGTCAAGGGCGGAGGTGGGTTCATCGAAGAAGAGAATCTCGGGTTTCATTGCAAGGGCGCGTGCAATGGCAACGCGCTGCTGCTGACCGCCGGAAAGCTGGCAGGGGTAGGCATCGGCCTTGTCCGCCAGACCCATTTTTTCCAGAAGCACCATGGCTTCTGCAATAACTTCGTCTTTAGGGCGCTTTTGCACATTGATAGGAGCATCGGTGATGTTTTTCAGAACGCTGTAGTGGGGGAAGAGGTTAAACTGCTGGAAAACGAGTCCGTAGCAGCTTTTCATTTTGCGAAGCTCTGCAGCGGGGAGGTAGGAGGTTTTGCCGTTTTCATCGGTGCTGACGGCGGCCTTGCCCAGATAAAGAATGTCTCCGCTGTCAACGGTCTCAAGGAAGCTGGCGCAGCGCAGGAGAGTGCTTTTGCCGCTGCCGGAGGGGCCTATTATACTGACAACCTCGCCTTTTTCAACGGAAAGGCTGATGCCTTTGAGGACGGAAAGGGAACCGAAGCTCTTTTTGATGTTTTTGATGTCGAGTATCATGAGCTTCCCTCCTTAATGATAATAATCAAGAGACTTCTCGCAGCGCTCCATAATAAGGGCCACTATGTAGTTGAAGATATAGTAGAAAATACCGGCCACGAGGAAGGGGAGCATGCTGTGGAAGTTGATGTTGGGAGCGGTGACAATCTGCTTTGCTCTGGTGAAAATCTCTACGGTGCCGATTGCGTAGGCAAGGGAGGTGTCCTTGACAAGGGTGATAACCTCGTTGGTGACGCTGGGCAGGCAGTTTTTCACCATCTGGGGCAGGATGATTTTGATGAAGGTTTGTCCCTTGGTGTAGCCCAATACCTCCGCCGCCTCATACTGGCCGGGGGAGATGGACTCTATGCCGCCGCGGTAAATTTCCGCAAAGTAGGCAGCGTAGTTGATGACGAAGGCCAGAATGCAGGCCATAAAGCGCCATTGGGAGGGCACGCTGATGCCAAGAAGCAGGTTGGGGCCGTAGAAAACAACCATCAGCTGCAGCATAAGGGGAGTGCCGCGCATGATGGATATATAGACGTTTATTATCCAGCGTATGGGTTTAATCTTGCTGACACGGCCGAAATAGACCAGAATACCCAGCGGCAGAGAGCCCACAAGAGTGAGAGCGAAGATCGCAAGAGTGATTAAAAAGCCTTTGCTCAGCAGCATCAGCATAGTTTGAACTGTCATATATTTTTCCTCATTTCAGCAGGAATGGGCGGGAACGGTTTCGTTCCCGCCCTATTGGTTTTTTTGTAGCTATGCCTGCGGATATCAGCCAAGCATGCAGAGGCTCTCGATAACGAGACCTTCGTCAACGTAGTTCTGAGCGATTGCAAGCATGGTGCCGTCTTCGGCCATCTTCTTCAGCTCAGCATTGACAGCATCGCAGAGCTCGGTGTTGCCGAGGAGGAAGCCAACAGCATACTGCTCGGTGGAGATGGGCTCGTCGAGGATGATGTATTCGCCTGCCTTGTTGGCAATCTGGAACTGAGCAACGCCGAGGTCGGCTGCAACTGCATCAACGGTGCCCTGATTCAGCTCCATAAAGCCGCTGTTATAGTCGGGGAGCTCAACAACCTGAGAGAGGCTGTTCTTGAACTGCTCGTTGCCGTTGATGGCGTCGGCTGCGGAGGATGCGCCCTGGGCCATAACTGCCTTGCCGGCCAGGTCTGCCATGCAGGTGATGCCGCTGTCGGCCTTGACGACCAGAACGATGGAGTTATCAACATAGGGATCGGACCAGGTGTAGAGATCCTCGCGACCGGTGCAGGTGAAGCCGTTCCAGATGCAGTTGATGTTGCCGGCCTTCAGTTCGTTGTCCTTCTGGGTCCAGTCGATGGGAATGGTCTCGCACTCCCAACCGAGGCGCTTGCAAAGCTCTTTTGCCATTGCAAGGTCAAAACCGTCATAGCTGCCGTCGGCTGCGATAAAGCCGAAGGGAGGGAACTCGGCGTCAAAGCCGACTTTCAGAGTCTGGGTGTCGCTCTTGCCGCCACATGCACAAAGACTGAGGGCGAGAGCGAGGATAAGAACCAAAGTAATAATCTTTTTCATTGTAGCTACCTCCAAGGGTTATTTTATTTCGATATCATACTAACACATTAGCGAGATAAAGTAAAGCCCCTTTTTTACAAAATTTTCACTAAATTTGAAGGATTTTCTTTCACAAAAAAGCACAAAAGCCACGTAATACTTGCGAAAATGATGCATCTTGATGTAAAATATGAAATCGTTGAATAATCTCACACAGGAAGGAGGCGCTTATTTGAGAAAGCGTATAATTTCCCTTGTTCTTGCTTTGCTGCTTTTTGCGGGTCTTTGTCCCCTTGGCGTACAGGCAGCGGGCTCAATGACATATTCTGACGCTCTTGTCAATTACATAAAATACGGAGAAGGCTTCAGCGCCACACTTTATCAGGATACGGGCGGTTGGTGCATAGGCTATGGCTGCCTTGTCAACCCCGATGATTACCCCAACGGCATCACCGAGCCCGAGGCGGAGGCTCTTCTCAGAGAAAAGATGGATCTTCTTGCCAATGAGGTCAAGAAATTTCTCAGCCGATACGGTGTGAGTGTAACTCAGGGACAGTTCGATGCTATGTGCTCCATGACTTATAATCTGGGGCCTTCATGGCTCGCCGCAGGCAACACTCTCCCCAGCATGATTATCAACGGCGCATGGAACTATTCCGCCGAGGACATCGTTTCCGCCTTCGCCGCATGGTGCCATGTTGGCGGCAATGTTAATAAGGCAATTCTCACCCGCCGCATAGCCGAGGCTAAAATGTTCCTCTACGGGGACTACAGCGGCAACAGCGCCGGCTGGAACTGGCTTGTCTGTTCCGGCAACGGCGGCAGCGTTGTCCGCAAAGTCAACTGTTACCGCAGCGGCGGCACCTATGGAACAATTCCCACTGCCACCCGCAGCGGTTACACCCTTGAAGGCTGGCTCACTGATTCCGGTGTTCTGCTGACAGCAGACAGCACCGTTTCCGGCAACTATTTCGTCAGCGCAAAATGGCGCAGCAACTCCGAGTCTGCTCCCGAGCCCACTCCCGAGGCTACTCCAAGCCCCACTCCCGAGACTGCTCCCGAGCCCACCCCGACCCCTACCCCTGCACCTAC
>JAZUAQ010000052.1:0-41405 GCA_045638085.1 Oscillospiraceae bacterium | reverse complement strand
GATTAAGTATGTAAAAAAAGACCGCCGTGTGGCGGTCTTTTTTTATTCGGATATATCTTTTATAAAGTAAGCACTTTCTTTCAGCGTTCTGGTGAAGCCCAACTCGGTCTTCTCTTCTGTAATTCCTAAAAAGACTGTTGTATTATAGTAGTCTCCGTCATAAAGGGTGAAGAGCAATATTGACGTACCCTTGTCATCAACGATAATATCGTCTCTAAAGATTGACCATGCTCCGTCTATTCTTACATCCAGCAAAGCGGTGAATGTACCGTCTTCGAAAAATTCAACGCTGTAGCCGTTGCGGTCAAGGCCTTTGCGGCTTTCGTCATAGATATGCACGCTGTCAAAGACCCATTTTCCTTCAAGTATATCCAGGTATTCCTCAACTTCCTTGCCCACGCGTTCAAACTCAAATATAAAGGAGAAAAGAGAATCATCTTCGGGCACATACCAGAAATCTATTTCTTCTCCGGCCTCGGTGCTTAAAAGGAAATTGTAGTAGTATTTGCCATCATATTCATCAAGGGAAATAAAGCTTATTGAAGCAGAACATATTTCTTCATGGTTGAAATACCTGATGCTGCCGTCTTCGGCAAACTCAAGGAATGGAACCTGAGGTCCGAACTCATTGTAGGCGAGTCTATTATTGATTGTCACGAGGGTGCAATCCCAGCGTCCGCGCAGCGCTGTTTTCAGGTAGAGCACGTAGTCCATAGCCGCGGTTTCGATATTGCCGCACAGGCTGCAGCTTCGGCTCATCGTGTCGGTTTCAAAACTCCACTCAGAATATGTGTGCTCTAATATTTCTCCCCGGCTTACATCGCATTCGGAGCAGGTTTCAGGGGTCAGGCAGGTGGCATCCTCCCAGCGGTGAGCCAAGGCATCGCCCTGGGTTTCTTTGCAAAGGGAGCAGGTTTTTGGAGTGGCGCAGGTGGCAACTGTCCATTGATGTGCCAGCTTTTCTCCCTCGCTCTCTCCGCAGAGAGTGCAGGTTTTCGGGGAAGCGCAGTCAGCCTCCGACCATTGATGCCGGCATCCGCATCCAGACAGAAGCAGAATACACATAATAATCGTTGCGAAGATTAATAAGATTTTTTTCATATATTCAACCCCATGTAGAATCAGGCGAAATTTCATTCCGCTCTTGTAAGCTTCTTCATCCATGTATATTTACGGAAATGCAGGAAAGTTGGGAGACATTTGAAGATTTGATCGGACTGAATCACAATAACGACCCATTCCACGGGAAGCTTCCACCAGAATGCGGCAGCAAAAGAGAGAGGCATTACGATGCACCAGGTGCTGATAAGGTTCATTTTCATGGTGAAGTTTCCGTCGCCGCCTCCCTGAAAAATGCCGAAACTGACAGGCATCTGATAGCTCATTCCCACCATTATAAGACCCATTATTGCAATAAGGTTTGAAGCCATTTCGATTGCTTCGTCATTCAGATCATAGAATGAGAGAAGTGGCTTTCTGAGAAGCACAAGAGCAAGTCCAAGAATAAGACCTATTGCTATATCTATGCAGGAAAGGGTTCGGGCGTCGGACTTGATTTTGTCCAAATCGCCTCTGCCTATTGCAGTGCCGATCATTACCGCCGAGGCGGAGGACATGGCAATAACGATAACCTTCAGATATTGATAGAAGGTGGTTGCAACGGAGTTTGCTGCAATTGCGTTATCGGAGAGGTGACCCAATATAGAGGTCTGCATAGGAACGGAAACTCCCCAAAGGACGGTTGCGCACATGATAGGTATATATACCTTTGTGAAGTCCTTTCGGAGAAGAGAATTTTTGGCGAATAAATCTTTTCCGAAAAGAGAGAGTTTTGTGTCCTTTTTAAGGATATATACGAGTATTATTGCAAGCTCAACGGTTCTTGCGATAATGGTACCGATTGCCGCACCGGCAATTCCCATTTCGGGAAGTCCCAATTTGCCGAATATAAGGATATAGTTGAAAAATACGTTGACGACAAGAGAAACAGCAGATACCCAAAAAGAAATGTTCACAGTCTGCACTGCGCGAAGGGCAGCCATTAAAGTCTGGGTGATTATAAAAAGAAGGAAGGTCCATGACACAAGACGGAGATAAACTTCGCCCTCTGCAATGATAGCGGGCGCAGAGGTGAAAATCTTCAGCATGGGAACGGGAATTATCTGGCAAAGAACAACGAGAATAAGAGAAACAGCAACTCCGAGCTTCAGGGCAATGCCTGTGAGGGTGCGGATGGGAGAAGTTCGGTTCTGGCCCCAGTACTGTGCGGCAAGAGCAACAAGCGTGTTACCTACAGAAATGGCAAATTGCTGAACCATAAAGAAAATCTGGTTTACTATTGCGGCTCCGCTGAGGGCTTCCTGACTGTATGTACCCAGCATAATGTTATCAGCCATGTTGACGCTGTAAGCGACGATGTTTTGCAGCGCAATGGTAATCATCATGGGGAAGAGCGTTTTATAAAATGCTTTGTCTTTTGTAAAAAAGCTTGTTTTGGTAAGATTCATATTAATTTCCTTTAATATTTATTGAAGCTTATTTTATGCCCGCAAGTGAAAACTGTCAATCCCATGACATCTTTGAGAGATATGCCCATAGAACAAAAAAAGATGGGAAAAAGTTCCTTTTCTATTGCCGAATAATGTCTGATTATGTTATAATCCATGCATTATGTATAGGGAGAGTGAGCCAAATGGCCAATACCGCCGTTATAGGTGTTACTTTTGTAGATGTAAAGGGATTCCCCAGAGCCAAATATGATCCTGTTGGAAGAAACCTGGGAATGGTAAAAATTGTCCACGGCGGAGTAAGCCGCAATGTGGTTGAAAATTTTGCCAATGTAGGCATGCCGGTTTCCTTTGTAAGTATGCTTGATGACAGTGCGATAGGCAGAGACGTTGCCCGCAAGCTTGAAAATATCGGCGCTGATCTGAGCTATACTATTACCACCGATAGTGACGGAATAGGTATGTGGCTTGTTATCCTCGATGAAAATGGTGACCTTGCCGGCTCCATTTCCAGCATGCCTGATGTGAGCGTCCTGGAAAAGCTTGTTGATGAGCAGGGCGAGCGCATAATCGCAAACTGCGAAAATGTTGTTCTTGAAATTGATCTTAATGAACATATAGCAGAACGCGTCTTGGCTCTTGCAGAGAAGTACAACAAAAAGACATATGCCATAGTGGGCAATCTTAGCGTTATTCTTCCTCATCTTGAATATCTTCAGCGCACCGATTGCTTTATCTGCAATGAGGTTGAATGCGGAAAGATTTTTGGCGTTGATGTGGAGGCGTTTAGCCCCCAGGAGATGCTGGAATTCCTTGTTCCAGCCGCCGATAAACTTGCTATTCCCTCAATTGTTGTTACCATGGGAGTCCAGGGAAGCGTTTATTATGATGCCGTTGGCGGCGAAAAGGGCATCTGTCCTGCAGTCCCCGTCCGCCTGGTGGATTCTTGCGGCGCAGGTGATGCATTCTTCTCCGGCACTGTTATGGCGCTTACCAAAGGTATGAAGCTTTCTGAGGCCGTAAAATATGGCGCAAGACTTGCTTCTATGACTATAAGCTCTGATGAAGCTGCATGCCCCGTCTGTCCTGACTTCTTTAATGAACAGCTTAAATTCTTCTGATAAGTAAAAAATACCGTGCCCAATAAGGCACGGTATTTTTGTTGTTTAATGGTAGTGGTAGAAACGTTGAGGCTTCGGTCGGTATTTAACACCCGAAACAAGTCCAACAGCCGCAAACAGTGAGAACATGGAGGAGCCGCCGTAGCTGAAGAAGGGGAGGGTAAGACCGATGACGGGAGTAAGACCGGTGCACATTCCGATGTTCTGGAAGGTCTGGAAAAGAAGAGTGCCGGCAACGCCGAGGCAAACAAGGGTGCTCATAAGGTTTTTACTTGTGAGACCGATGTAGGTGCAGCGGATAATTATGATCATGAGAAGGATGAAAACGACTATGCAGCCGAACATTCCAAGTTCCTCACCGATAACGGAGAAGATAAAGTCGGTGTGCTTTGCAGGGTTGGAATAGGGGTTCTGGGTCTGAGGACCGTTTCCGAGGCCGGTGCCCCAAAAGCGTCCGGAGGCGAGAGAAAGTTTGCTTTGGTTAGTCTGCCAGAGATAACCATCGCCCTTGGGGTCGATGCTGGGGTCATAGGGAGCAAGAATACGAGCCTTCTGATATTCCTTGAGGAAATGTTCCCATGCAAAGGGGATAACCGCAGCAACAGCCGCAATACCGAGAACAAACCAATATAGTTTTAGTCCGGCGAAAAACAGCATAACAGCAAAAATGAAGAAGAAAACAAGTGCGCTTCCCAGGTCACCGGATATAACAATGATCAAACCGAAGAAGAGCGCAAAGTGAGCTGCAACCTGAGCCAAAGAGAAAATATGGTTGAGGTTTTTGTATTCTTTCAGCGTGCTTATATGCTTCGCCATAAGGACAACATATATAACCTTAACAATTTCCGAGGGCTGAATACCGATTCCGAGGAAGCGAATCCAGCTTTTGTTACCGGTACCGTCATCTTCACCAAAAGGCACAAGGGCGAGAATAAGAACAACGGAAATGGCAAGAAGAATAATCCATTTATCCGCAAGAACGTCAAGGTCAAGTACTGTCAGGGCAACGAAAAGACCGATACCGACTAACAGTGCGAAAACCTGAACGAAAACGTACTTAAAAGATCCGCCGTCATAGGCTTTGGTGGCGCTGGCAATAACCACGATTCCGAATATGGAGCAAATGAAACAAAGGGTAAAAAGAACCATGTCTGCTCGTTTGGTAAATTCCTGTATATAAGGTTTTGCCTTGTTCAGAAATTTAATAATGGTTATCACCTGCCTTTACATAGAATATTACGAAAAAATACATCCAATTGGTATCATAATATTAATTCTTTTTTATTTCAACCCAGTTTAACACAATATCGGTCTTTACGCAACGATATTTTAGGTTTATAATAAAGTAGACTAATAACGGAGAATGAACGATGATTATATACACAAATAACGAACTTGAAACTGAAATGGCGGGAGCAGAGTTTGCCGCATCCCTGCCCGGAGGAAGCGTTGTAGCCTTCTATGGCGATCTTGGTGCAGGTAAAACCGCGTTTGTAAGAGGTATGGCGCGCGGTATGGGTATTGCAAGCCGCGTAAACAGCCCCACTTTTACCATTGTCAATGAGTATATCGGAGAGAGGGAGCTTTACCACTTCGATATGTATCGCCTCGGCTCTGCCGATGAGCTTTTTGACATTGGTTGGGAGGACTATTTGTCCCGCGGTGGAGTATGTGCCGTTGAGTGGAGCGAAAATGTTGCCGATGCCTTTGAAGGCGATGAGATTACCGTTAAAATCGAGAAAATCTCCGATACAGGCAGAAAAATCAGTATAGGTGAAGAACAATGATAATACTTGCCCTTGAATCCTCTGCAAAAAGCGCATCTGTGGCTCTCTCCAGGGATGGAGCTCTTCTTGCCCAGAGCTTCCAGAATAGCGGACTTACCCATAGCTGCACTTTGTTGCCCATGGCTGAGGATCTTATTAAAAACGCCGGACTTAAAATGTCCGATATAGATGCCGTTGCCGTTGCCCGCGGTCCTGGTTCATTCACGGGAATACGCATAGGTGTTTCCGCCGCGAAGGGTCTTTGCTGGGGAGCGGATAAGAGTGGAATCGGTGTGTCCACCCTTGAAGCAATGGCCTGGAACGGAGAGTATGCTCCGGAGGGCAGCATCATCTGCTGCGCGATGGATGCAAGACGAAACCAGGTATATAATGCCATGTTCACCTTTGAAAACGGCAGAGTGAAACGCCTCAGCGAGGACAGAGCCATATCTCTTGCTGAACTTGCTGATGAACTTAAGGGAATTGAAGCAAACGTAGTCGTTGTTGGTGACGGCGCTTTGCTTTGCTATAACTACCTTAAAAATGTATTGGAGAATATATCTCTTGCGCCTGAAAGCTTGAGAATGCAGAACGCATGGGGTGTTTGCAGAGCAGCGGAAAATGTTCAGCCCGTAAGCGCTGCAGAACTTAATCCCGTATATCTCAGACTTTCTCAGGCAGAAAGAGAGCGTCTTGAAAAACTGAAAGATAATAAATAAAAGGAGAATTATCATGGGTATCATTCACATTTTTGACCATCCTCTTATTCAGCATAAGCTTTCCATCCTCCGCGAAGAAACCACCGGTGTAAAGGAATTCCGCTCTCTTATAAGCGAAATTGCAACTCTTATGTGCTATGAAGCAACAAGAGACCTCCCTACCGAGGAAGTTGTTATCAAGACTCCCGTTGCTGAGGCAAAGGTTCGCCGCCTTGCAGGCAAGAAGCTTGCAATCGTGCCCATCCTTCGCGCAGGTCTTGGCATGGTTGATGGTATGCTGGCTCTTATTCCTTCCGCAAAGGTTGGTCATATCGGTCTTTACCGTGACCCTGACTTCCTTGAGCCCGTTGAGTATTACTGCAAGATGCCCAGCGACATAGCTGAGCGCGATGTTATCATTGTTGACCCCATGCTGGCTACCGGCGGAAGTGCTGTTGCTGCCTGCGAATTTATGAAGAACAAGTATGGCTGCCGCAGTGTAAAACTCATGTGCATAATCGCTGCTCCCGAGGGAATTGAAGCCGTTCATCGTGCTCATCCCGATGTTGATATCTATGTTGCCGCAGAGGACGAGTGCCTTAATGACCATGGCTACATAGTGCCCGGTCTCGGTGATGCTGGCGACAGAATTTTTGGCACCAAATAATTGATAAACGGGAGGATTTTCCTCCCGTTTTATTGAAGGAAGGTTCGTTATGGATTTTTCTGCAATGCAGATCGATAGTTTCAATACGCTTTTGGCTTCCCGCGCTGCCGTGCCCGGCGGTGGAGGTGCAAGTGCGCTTGCGGCTTCCTTGGGCGCAGCACTTGGCTCAATGGTTTCCAACCTGACAATAGGGAAGAAAAAGTATGCTCAGTATGAAGATGAGCTCAACAATCTTCTGAAGGAACTCGATGAGCTTAGGATTAAATGTCAGAGTCTTATGGACGAGGATGCAAAGGCTTTTGAGCCCCTTTCCAAGGCATATTCCATTCCTAAGGATGACCCCAATCGGGCAGAAGAGATGGAGCGTTGCCTTCGCTTTGCAGCTGAGCCACCGATGAAAATTGCGCGCCTTGCCTGCAGGGGAATACTGATTCATCAGCGCCTGGAGGAAATAGGAAGCGTTCTTGCTATTTCTGATGTGGGAACGGGTGTAATAATGTTCCGGGCAGCTCTTTGCGGAGCCGCTATGAATGTAAGAGTGAATACAAAGCTGATGGCTGACCGCCAGCACGCTGAAAAGCTCAATGCAGAGGTAGACGCTCTTGTAAAAGAACATTTGAAAATTGCGGAAAATGTTTATGAGAAAGTTTGGGAGAGACTTAAATGAGCGCGGAGATTTTGAAGGGAGCGGCTGTTGCTTCCGCATTGAATGAAAAATCAAAAGAGATTTGTCTGTCTCTGAAGGAACGCGGAATATATCCCTGCCTTGCAATTGTTCGCGTTGGTGAAAGAGGCGATGATATTGCCTATGAGCGGGGTATTCTCAAACGCTGCAGCGCTCTGGCACTTGAAGTCAAACATATAGTTCTTTCCGATAATATAAGCGAAGCTGAAATTATTTCCCTTATTAACGAACTTAATGCGGATAGTAATGTCCACGGAATACTTGTCTTCATGCCTCTGCCTTCTCATATTGACGAGAATGTTGTCCGAGAGGCAATAGCCCCCCAAAAGGATGTTGACGGTGTAACATCAGGCTCCGCCGCCTTTGTCTATTCGGGAAAGGGAAGCGGCTTTGCTCCTTGCACTGCAAGAGCGGTTATTGAAATTCTTAAGCATTATAATATCCCAATTGCTTCCTGCCGCGCCGCAGTTTTCGGACGAAGCATGGTTATCGGAAAACCTGTCAGCATGCTTCTTATGGCAGAAAATGCAACTGTCACCGTCTGCCACAGTCGCACGGTGAATGCAGAGGAAATTTCAAAGAAGGCGGATATTGTTGTTGCAGCCCTTGGCAAAACAAAGTCTCTTGGTGGGGAGTATTTCCAAGAGGGTCAGTGTGTCATTGATGTTGGCATCAACTTTGATGAGGACGGCAAAATGTGCGGAGATGTAGATTTTTCCGCCGCAGAAGAGATAGTTTCTCACATTACCCCCGTGCCCGGCGGCGTGGGTGCCGTCACCACGGCCGTGCTTGCTCGCCATACTCTTGAAGCCGCCGAAAAAATGGTGACAAATAAGTAATTTTGTGGTAATAATATAAGTAGATTAATATTTTGGACAGAGTAGGGAACTGCGCGTCAAGTGCCTGAGGATGGGAGTTGTCTCAGGACGAAGCACTTCTAATTAGTGCGCGATGCTTTTCCCGCATCCGCTGCCACCAAACAGGGACGTATTAGCTCCTTTCGTGGCAACTGTCACGAAAGGAGTTTTTTGTATGAAGACAAAGAAACATCTCAGCATACGAATGATGGCGATTGATGCGGTTTTGATAGCTGTTTATATTGTGCTGAATTCTTTTTCCATTAAAGCTGCAAATATTAAGTTCACCCTTGATGCATTCCCCATAATTGTTGGCGCTGTTATGTTCGGACCTGTCCACGGCGGACTTATAGGCTTTCTTGGGGCAACTATTTATCAGCTGTTTTTCTCGGGCTATGGAATTAGTCCCACAACTCTGCTTTGGATAATTCCGGCTGTAGCGAGAGGACTTATCATTGGCTTCTATTCAAAGTTTAAGGCTTATGAGCCCAAAGGTGCAGGCCTTATTATAATCACAATCATCAGCGGTATCGTGGTTACATGCCTCAACACGGTCGCTCTTTATGTTGACAGTCTGATATATCATTATTATTCCTTTGAGCTCGTTTTTGGCTTGCTTATTCCCAAGTTCATTATCGGGGCAATTTTGGCTGTCGTATTTTCTCTTGTTGTCCCGCCTCTCGTTAAACAGATAAGAAAAAACATCAAACTGCCTGCAGGAGGCAAATTCTAAATGGAATCTAAGAAAAAAGTTCTGATTATTTATACCGGTGGTACTATCGGTATGGTTGAAACCGAGGCTGGCTATGCTACAAAAAGCGGTTATCTCCACCGCGTCCTCGGAAGAATGAGCGAGCTTTTCCACTCAGGTATGCCTCAGTGGGAGCTTGTCGAGTTTGAGCATATATGCGATTCAAGCAATATTTCCATAAAAGACTGGAGCGCAATGGCTCATACTATACTGGATAACTACGATGCTTATGACGGCTTCGTTATCCTTCATGGCACGGATACAATGGCTTATACCGCCTCCGCGCTTAGCTTTATGCTGGAAGGTCTTGGCAAAACAGTAGTACTCACAGGTGCGCAGATTCCGATAGGACATGCCCGCTCTGATGCCCGCGATAATCTTATAGGCTCTATTATAATTGCAGGCGAGGGACGAGTGCCTGAGGTCTGCCTTTATTTTGGCAAAAAGCTTCTTCGCGGCAACCGTGCCACCAAGGTTTCCGCCGATGAGATGGAGGCCTTCGCGTCTCCCAACTTCCCGCCTCTTGCCACAGCGGCAATTGATATCCGTTATATTGACCCTCTTGTGCGCAGCGCAGGTGAGAAACTCAATGTTGTTGATTTTGCTGAGGATTTGCCTATAGCTGTCCTGAAGATATTCCCGGGCATTCAGTTCAAAATGTTTGAGAATATTATGACAGAGGATCTGAAGGCGCTTGTTATTGAGGCCTTTGGCGTGGGTAATATTCCCCAGTATGATGCAGAGCTTCTGCCTCTTATAAGTAAAGCCGCTGATAATGGCACAATCATTGTTGTATGCACCCAGTGCCTTCGCGGCAAGGTTCAGCTTGGCACCTATGAAACAAGCTCTGCCCTCAAAAAAGCTGGCGCTGTTAGCGGCGGAGACATGACTGTTGAGGCTGCAGTAACTAAGCTTCGCTATCTCTTTGCAAAACGCTGCTCTTCCGGACGTATTAAGAGTCTTATGGAGAAGGATCTTCGCGGAGAATTGTCAGAATAATATTTGTTCAACATAAGCTTTATATGAAAAGATTAGTTTCTGTAATTTTAATATTTATTTTGCTCCTGAGTGCTTGCGGCAAAGAGGCTTCCGTTTCTGTTCCCTCGCCTGATTATACCGCGAAAGAACTTGCCCTCAAGGTTATTGAAGGAATCAACTTCACCGAAGAGGATTTTCAATGCGTAAACGATAACTACGATGAAGCTGCAATGGCAAAATATATTCAAGGGTTCTATGGACTTGCTCCTGAGTTTTTGCTTGATGCCGCTATTTTTCGCAGTGCAGACCCTATGAAGGCCGACGAGATAAGCTTATTCAAGCTTTCCGATACTGCTGATATCAGTACGGTTTTCAATGAATTGGAGGAATATCGGCACAGCAGACAGGGCGACTTTTTCGGCTATAACCCCGAGCAGGCATCCATAGTGGATAAGTCCGTTGTAAGCCTTAATTTTGATGGAACATGGGCGGCAATATTGATTTGCGAAAATCCCGAGGATGCTGACAGAGCCTTTTTTGCTGCTTTTGGAATGAGTTTGCCCGAATATGATGAACCTTCGCCCTCTGAGAAAATACAGAGAGATCCTATAGATCATCCTGAATTTGGCGAGCTGCCGGAATACTGGTATCCCTATGTTGATCCTGATATTGACGATATGACTATTTGGGATAACTCCGCCATAGTTGCCGCTGTTAAAGCCGGAAGTGACGCAGAACTTGATGCTCAAGGCAAAAAGCTATACAAGAATTTAAATAAAATTATCAATTCGATTATCAGTGACGATATGTCGGAGCTTGAAAAAGAACAGGCTGTATATAAATGGCTTTGCGAAAACTGTGAATATGATTACCGTCATTATGAGATTCCAAATGCTGCCCCCCGCGAATCCTATGAGCCTTACGGCGCAATAGTGAATGGTTCCGCTGTATGTCTGGGCTATGCAACCGCATTCCAGCTTTTTATGGATGTCCTTGATATTGAGTGCCTTACCGTTGTTGGCGCCGCATTTTCTTCCCGTGAGGATCACGCATGGAATATGGTTAAGATTGATGGCAAATGGTACTGCGTTGATGCTACGTGGGATTGCGGTTTTGCGCCGAGTCATTTTCAATTTTTCAATGTTTCCTCAGAATATATGGCTCTTTCAGACCATCAGTGGGATTATGAAGTTTATCCAATAGCGTTACCCGAAGAAATCGGATGTGGTTTAATTCACAAATTATACAACTGGTGACAAAAATTTAATAACATAACAAAAACGCTCCTTCGCAGACTAAAAGTATAAATCTGCAAGGAGCGTATTTTTTATGACACAATCAAGGAAAAAGTTATGTCTTGCTCTGGTTGCCGTGTTTGCTGTTAATATACTTATTATCTGTCTTGTGCAGTATGTTGATGCGGCAAGCTATAAAAAAGGCTCAACAGGATCTGTTGTAAGTCAGATACAGACCCTATTGAAAAATCAGGGTTTCTATTCGGGAGCGGTTGATGGAGTGTACGGCAGTGCAACGGAAGAAGCGGTAAAGAAATATCAAAAGCGTTTCGGGCTTAAGGTGGATGGCGTTGCAGGTCAACAGACCTTGTCTTATATGGGGATTAACGCTCAGGGCTCAGCTTCATCCAACGGAAGCGGAGATGTTGCTTTGCTTGCAAGGCTTATATCAGCGGAGGCAAGAGGAGAACCCTATGTTGGTCAGGTAGCGGTAGGCGCCGTTGTGCTCAACCGTATGGAGCATCCCTCTTTCCCAAATACAATGTCAGGAGTTATTTATCAGTCGGGCGCATTCACCTGTATTGATGACGGACAGTTTAATGAACCTATTGCGGATTCCGCCTATAAAGCGGCGCGAGATGCCATGAACGGCTGGGATCCTTCGGGCGGAGCGATTTACTATTTCAATCCCTCAACGGCAACAAGCAAGTGGATATGGTCAAGACCCCTCATAACAATAATCGGCAAACACAGATTTTGCTCATAAAAAAAGCTGGGAGAAATTTCTCTCAGCTTTTTTATTGCTCATTTGGTATAGATGTCAAGTGCCTTCTGGTTAAGAGGCAGGAAAGCGGCTTTGCGTCCGGAGAACATATGCTCAAGCTGCTCATGAATGGTCTCTAAGGAAACGATTTCCGTTTCCTTCAAAATAGCGCCAAGCATAATGATATTAGCGCATTTTTCGTTTCCGAGCTCCTTTGCAAGGTCATTGCAGGGGATTTCAACAACCTTAACATCATCGCGAAGGCATTTTTCGGGAATAAGAGAAGTGTTCATAAGGATAACGCCGCCGGGATTTACCATGCTCTCAAACTTGCGCAGGGAAGGAAGGTTCATGGCAACGAGAACATCGGCATCATTGATTAGTGGGCAGCTTATAGGCTTGTCGGATACAACAACGGTGCAGTTGGCAGTACCTCCGCGCATCTCAGGGCCGTAGGATGGAAGCCAGGTGACTTCTTTTCCCTCATCCATGGCGGCTTTTGCAATCATCTGACCGAGCGCGAGAGTGCCCTGGCCACCGCTTCCGGCGAAAAAGAGTTTCTGTTTCATTTTACTTCATTTCCTCCGGGCACTTGAAATTTCCGATGGGGTAATATTCGGCCATGTTTTTCTCCATCCATTTTATTGCATCGTAAGGAGCGTAGCCCCAGTTGGTGGGACAGACGGAGAGAAACTCAACAAAGCTGAAGCCAAGACCCGCATCCTGAACATCAAGAGCCTTGTGAATGGCTTTTTTTGCCTTGCGGATATTAGCAGGATTATTAAGCATTACGCGCTCAACGAAAACAGCTCCGTCAATGGTAGCAAGCATTTCGCTGACTCTGAGGGGCAGACCTGCCTGCTCCTTGGTGCGTCCGTCAACAGCGGTGGTTGCTCTCTGCCCGATGAGGGTTGTGGGCGCCATCTGACCGCCGGTCATGCCGTAAATAGCATTGTTGATAAAGAAAGTGGTGAATTTTTCACCGCGATGAGCTGCGTGAACGATTTCACCGGCACCGATGGAAGCAAGGTCGCCGTCGCCCTGATAGGTGAAAACGGTCTTGTCGGGATGCACGCGACGAATACCGCTGGCAATTGCGGGTGCGCGTCCATGGGTGGATTCGCACATGTCGATATTCATAAAGTGATGAGCGTTAATAGAGCAGCCGATGGGGACAACGCCTATGGTCTTGCCGAGACGGCCGCGTTCTTCAAGACATTCCATTATGAGACGATGTGCAATGCCGTGGGAGCAACCGGGGCAGTAGCTGTTGTCAACAGGGACGATGCCTTTTGTAGGTTCAAATATGGTTTTCATTTGGCTTCCTCCCAAAGTTTAACGGCTCTCTCTACTATTTCAAGAGAGGAGGGGACAATGCCGCCGGTGCGGTTTATAAGACCGCATTTCCAACGGCCTGCTACGGCGGACTTAACATCCGCAAGCATCTGGCCCATGCTGAGCTCAGTAGAAATAACAATTTTGCACTTATCGCCGATTTCGTCAAAAGCCTTGTCGGGGAAGGGCCAAAGGCTGATGGGACGAATCATACCGGCCTTGATGCCCTTTTCGGCAAGAAGCTCCACGGCTTCTGCGCAAAGACGGCTCATAGTGCCGAATGCTACAAAAACAATCTCTGCGTCCTCAAGACCCTGAGATTTATAGCGAACAAGCTCTTTCTCTGCTTTTTCATACTTCTCAAAGAGATGATAGACATGCTTTTCGAGAACATCGGGTTCCATACGCAGAGAGTAGATGACATTTCTGCCGGGGTGAGAATCTGTGCCGGTAATAGCCCAGGGCTTTTCCTTGGAAATCTTATCAACGGGGGTGATGCCTTTTGCCTCGGGAAGAACGATAGGCTCCATCATCTGACCCATCATGCCGTCGGCAAGAATCATCATAGGATTGCGGTATTCCTCAGCAAGGTCGAAGCACTCATATATAAGGTCAACGCATTCCTGAATTCCTGCAGGTGCAAAAACGGGGATTTTGCAGTCGCCGTTATAACCGCCGCGGGTGACCTGGTTATAGTCTGCCTGGCCGGGCTGAATGCCGCCGACGCCGGGGCCACCGCGGGAGACATTGAGTACAACAAGAGGCACTTCGGCAGAGCAGATAAAGCCGAGACCTTCCTGCATGAGACTGATTCCGGGAGAGGAAGAGGAAATGAAAACTCTTCCGCCGCTTGCTGCAGCGCCGTAAGCCATGTTGACAGCTGCAAGCTCGCTTTCGGCCTGCACAAATGCTCCGCCTGCCTTGGGAAGTTCATGGCTCATGTATTCGGGGATTTCGTTCTGAGGGGTGATGGGATATCCGCAGTAGCATTTGCAGCCTGCGCGTATGGCAGCTTCGGCAAATGCCTCATTGCCCTTCATAAGTATCTTTTTCATTCTTCACCCTCCTCAAGCTGATAAATGGAGATGCAGCAGTCGGGGCACATAAGCGCGCAGCTGGTGCAGCCAACGCAAAGCTCCATGTTGTCCTCATCAATGGAAGCGGGATGATAACCCTTGCTGTTGACGCTGCTTTTGTCCATTTCTATTATCTTCATAGGGCAGAAGTTTACGCAAAGCTCGCAGCCCTTGCATTTGTCTCTGTTAAATAGGACTTTGAATCTCTTAAACATAATTACCTCCGAATATGTGAATCAAACTTGTTTGTCAAGATAGCTGTCTCTCATGTACATACCGATGGGGAAAACATCGAAGCCTTTGCCGCTGACGGAGGGCACGAGATTCTCCATGCAGCAGGCGCAAAGCGCTGGAATACCTGTCTTGCTGCTAAGCTCCTGAGCAAATTCCCAGCCTTCGATAACATCTTCTTCAGTTGTGTAACGGATAAGATGGCTGTTGGAGATTATTCCGCTGACGGAAAGGGAAGTGGTTTCCTCAATGCTTCGAAGTTGGAAAAGTGCGCTTTCCAAATCGGCAGTTCCGGGACGGTTTTTGTTCAGCACATAGAGAAGTTGAGTATCTTCCTTGAGATATTTTGAGTACTGGTTGAGTATCATAGCTCCCGTGAAATCGCCGCCTGCATCAAGAATAACTCTGCAATGGGGATTTTCCAAAGGAGCACGGATGGCAGGATCCAAAGTCTGGAGTTCGCTTCCGTTTTTTCCGTGGAAGGGATCGGAGTAAACCCGTACGCCGACATTTTCGAGTTCGGTCATTCTCTCGCGGGAACGGAAGTAGGGGTTTTCAACATCCAGATCCGCAAGGGCCAAATTTGGGATATTCATTTTTGCAAGCTGAAAAGCCAGAGAAACAGCAAACTCTGTCTTGCCGCAGCCAAAGTGACCTGTGACTGCAATCTTTCGAGGGCCTTCAGACATAAGAGTGATAAAATCTGTCATAATAATATATTGTTCGTAAAAAAGTATATACTTTTCCATGTTCATTAAGTGCTATCTGTTGATTATAGTCCCGGGAAATTCTCTAGTCAAGAACGATTAAGAAAAAAGGATTATTTTGTTCCGGCAATCAACACATCTTTCCGCACATTGACAAGTTCTTCTCGGCGAGATAATATAAAAGACATCTATTAGGAGGAACGGAAATGAGAAAAAAGATTATTGTGGTTGCGGCAATTCTTGTGCTGGCCTCTATATATATTTTTTATAATTTTGGTGGAATGAATACAGCAAGTCCGGATACTCTTGCGGAGCCTTCTCCTTTGCCCACAGATTCCACCGAAACTTATCCATCTCCGGATGTTGCTCAAGAGCTTCCAAGTGAATCAGCACCAGAATCCACAAGTGAAGCTGTGAGCGAGCCGGCACCGGAACCCACACCGGAGCCTACACCGGAGCCCAAAAGCAGCTGGACATTGGCTTTTGCAGGAGATTGCACCATCGGAACTCTTCACGAGTGGCAGGGATCCGGCGGCGAACATAATATGCTCTCGGTAATAGGCAGCAATTATTCCTATCCTTTTTACAATGTTAGAGATGCCTTTGCAATGGCTGATTTCAGTATGGTGAATTTTGAGGGCACATTAACAACAGAAGTCTCTGCGAAGAGAAAACAGTATCGTTTCCGTGCCCATCCTGAATATGCCGAAACTCTTGTGCTTGCGAACATCGATGCTGTGAGTCTTGCAAACAATCATAGCGGCGACTATCTCCAAAAGGGACTGGAAGATACACGCAGCGCCCTTGATGAAAAAGGAATCCTCTGGGCAGACGACAGTCGTCCTTTGATTGTTGAACTGGAAGGCGGATTGAAGCTTGGAATTGTAGCTCACAATAATGTGGAGATAGTCTTGAGAGTTGGTGATGTGGATGGCTATATGAAGCTTATTCAGCCGCTGTATGAACAGTGTCTTGAGGCTCAATGCGATATTATTATGGGCTTTGTCCATTGGGGATGGGAGTACACCGCCGGTCCTGAAACATGGATGGTAGATCTGGCTCACCGTATGGTGGATTTGGGTTTTGATATGGTCGTTGGCAGTCATGCCCATGTTCTTCAGGAAACAGAGGCGTATGAAGGAGCTCCCATTTTTTATTCACTGGGCAACTTCTGTTTTGGCGGCCACAGCAATCCCAGAGATAAGGACTCTGTAATCGTCCTTCAGACTTTAGAACTGGACGAGGATGGCAATGCGGTAATCGGTGAAACTAAATTCCTGCCATGCTCAATCAGCGGACGGGAAGACAGAAACGATTTTCAGCCACGGTTTTATGAAGAAGATGAAGCGGGCTATGAGCGCGTGCTGGAAAAACTCAAAGCCAATGGCTGAGCTAAAGTTAAAATTTATGTATTGAAAAAACACGATGCACTGCTGCATCGTGTTTTTTCGTTATTATCTTTTATATTCCGCCTGTCTGGAAAGTCTTTTTTTTCTTTGTATAATCAAAAGCAGTGCAAGAATCAAAACGATAGATACGCTTATAAGCGCCAATAAAGCGTTCCTGTTCTTCTTTGCGTTTTCCTCAGCGGCGATGCGCTCTGCTTCTTCAGCGGCGATGCGCGCAGCATCCTCAGCGGCAAGACGCTCGGCTTCCTCAGCGGCGATGCGCTCAGCTTCTTCGGCGGCGAGGCGCTTAGCCTCCTCGGCGGCAAGACGCTCTGCCTCTTCGGCAGCAAGGGCAGCCTGCTCGTCAAGATATAAGGAATATTCAGTTAACATCTCGCACAGTGAGCCCAGAACATGTGAATTGTGAGCAACATTTTTGGTGAATGCCACAAGCAGGAAGGGCGTGGGGGTGAAAACTATTCCGCAGTCATTGAGCATTCCTTCAAAGCCGCCGTATTTGTGAGCAATTTCATATTCCTTCTGATATTTTTTGAAATACTCATCGGGCTCTGCCTGCTTCATCAGATCAAGCACCCGGTCAAAGCTGTCAATATTTTCATATAGATGCTTTAGCGTGTTCAGAACAAAGCGAGGGGACATCTCGTTTTTTCTATAATAGCCTTGGGGGAGTTCTTCAACCGGTATACCGGAAAATTGGCTCAGTATATTGCGGTAAGTATCCCTGTCCTGACTTAATTGACCGCGCAGGATTTGGGACACACCATTGTGTGAGTTTATAAGGCTCAGACGCATTGCATATTCTACATTATATCCGCCTATAACGTCATCCGGATTAAGCTTGCCATTGTCCAGCTGCTGCTCAATCTCCATGTTTAAAGGAAGCTTGTAAATACTTCCGGCAGCCATATAGAGGTCGGCGTTGAAGTACCAGGTTTCATCTGTGCCGGTATTATACCAGCCCATAGAAAAATTCTTTTCTGTGAGACCGTGCTCCGCCATGAATTCTTCCATAAGTTGCTCTATAGTTTTGTCGGAAAAATCATATTCCTTTTCTTGACCGGCTGCCGAACAGGGAAGGGACAAAATAATTGCCAGCAGCAGGAGAAGTGAAAAAATACGCTTTGATTTCTTCATACCATATCAGCCTCAAAATTTTAGTCTAATAATTATAACCCCAATTCATGGTTAAAGCAAGATACTCATAAACCCGGATAAGCCCTTATTCAAAGCAAAATTTTATTGACAAAAAACACCGCAAGTGCTTTAATATCAACAAATGACAATGACGAAGACGACATGGATGTTCTTCCGACACAGAGAGTCCGCGTTTTGCTGCGAGCGGATGACGAAGACGCCAATATGTCCATCACTTCCGAGTCGGGAGTCCGAGCGGAGTTATCCGGGTAAGATTCCACGTGAAGGCTGCGTGAATGCCAAGGGCTTGTCAGAGCCCGATGAGTGGCGCTTATGACGCAATTTGAGTGGTACCGCGGGTTAATTATTAGCTCGTCTCAAAGTCTTGTATCTTTGAGACGGGTTTTATTTTTTTTATTATAAATTTTTCATCAGGAGGCGATTGTATGGCAACTACAAACAGTGGACTGCTTATGATGGAGGTTGCTCTGCGAATTAAATCCCTTCGTCTGGATTGCGGCTATTCTCTTGAGCAGATGGCTGAGCTTACCGGATTTACGCTGGCAGAATGCGAGCTTTACGAAAATGCTAAGGCAGACCTGCCTTTTAGCTATATTCATAAATGTGCGGAGCTTTTCGACGTCGAAATGATGGAACTGCTTCGCGGCAGCGCTCCCCGCCTCAGCGGTTACACTGTTACCCGCCGCGGAGACGGACAGCTTACTGCAAGAGAGCAGGGAATCACTATCCAGAGCCTTGCTCCCATGTTCAAAAACCGCAAGGCAGACCCTTATTGGGTTCGTTATGAGTATTCTGAAGCACAGCAGTCTCAGCCTATCGAGCAGGATACTCATGCAGGTCAGGAGTTCGATATTGTTATTGAGGGCTCCCTCAAGGTTCGTATCGGTGATCATACTGAAGTCCTTGCTCCCGGCGACAGTATTTTCTATAACTCTTCCACTCCTCACGGCATGATCGCCGTTGGAGGTGCGGACTGTGTGTTCTGTGCAATAGTTCTCCCCGATGAGGATGAGGAGCTTATCTGGAGCCACGGCAAAATGGTTAATGCTTCTGCTGTTAAGGCTGTGGAGACTCCCGCGCTTCCTCCTGTAAAGGAATTCCCCGACTATATGGATAAATTTATCCGTGCCCAGGTCAATGAAAAGGGAACTCCCACAGGTATTGAATTTTTCAATACAGATAAATTCAACTTTGCCTTTGATGTTGTTGATGCCATTGCAGAGCGCGAACCTGATCGCCTTGCAATGATACATATCGACCGCGAGAAAAATGAGCGCCGCTTCAGCTTCCTTCAGATGAAGAAGATGAGCGCACGTGCTGCCAACTATTTCCGTGCGCTGGGAATCAAGAAGGGCGAGCGCGTAATGCTTGTTCTCCGCCGCAACTGGGAATTCTGGCCCATCATTGTTGGTTTGCATAAGCTTGGTGCTATTGCAATACCTGCAACAGACCAGCTTGTTGAGAAGGACTTCGAATATCGCTTCAATGCCGCAAATGTATCTGCAGTTGTTTGCAGCGCGTTTGGCACAAGCTCTGTTGAAGCAGAAAAGGCAATGGATCGCTGCCCCAGTGTCCGTCTTAAAGTTATTGCAGGTGGCACTCGCGAAGGATGGCACAGCTTCGACGATGAATATGATATGTATTCCAGCCGTTTTAACCGCACTGAGGATAGTCCCTGCGGTGATGACACTATGCTGATGCTCTTCTCCTCCGGCACTTCCGGATATCCCAAGGCTGTTGACCATAGCTACAGATATCCCATCGGCCACTATGTAACTGCTCGCTTCTGGCATAATGTTGATCCCAACGGTGTTCATTTTACCATTTCCGAAACAGGTTGGGGCAAGGCTCTTTGGGGCAAGCTCTACGGACAGTGGATGTGCGGCGGAGCAACATTTGTATATGACTTCGATAGATTTGCAGCTGAAGACATCATGCCTATGTTTGCGAAATACGGCATAACAAGCTTCTGCGCTCCTCCAACCATGTATCGTTTCTTTATCAAGGAGGACCTCAGCAAGTACGACCTCAGCTCCATCAAGTATGCAACCACTGCTGGCGAGGCTCTCAATCCCGAGGTTTTCAACCGTTTCAAGGAAGCCACAGGTCTCACCATTATGGAGGCATTTGGACAGACAGAGACCACTCTTACAATCGGTAACTTTGTTGGCACTAAGCCCAAGCTTGGATCTATGGGCAAGGCAAGTCCTATGTATGATGTGAAGCTTATGAACCTTGATGGTGAGCTCGTTGGCGACGGTGAAACCGGTGAGATTGTAATTTACACGGGCAATGGCGCTCCCTGCGGACTCTTCAAGGGCTATTTCAATGCTCCCGAAGCCACCAAGAACAACTGGCACGATGATTATTATCACACCGGCGACCTTGCCTGGCGTGATGAGGACGGCTACTTCTACTATGTTGGTCGTGCCGATGATGTTATCAAGTCCTCCGGTTACCGCATAGGGCCTTTCGAAATCGAATCCGTTATTATGGAGCTTCCCTATGTTCTTGAATGCGGCGTATGCGCTGCTCCCGATGAGATAAGAGGACAGGTTGTCAAGGCCTGCATTACTCTTACAAAGGGAACTGAACCCAGCGATGAACTTGCAAAAGAAATTCAGAGCTATGTTAAAAAGCGCACTGCTCCCTATAAGTATCCCAGAATCGTTGAATTCAGGGATGAACTTCCCAAGACCATCAGCGGCAAGATCATAAGAAACAAACTCTAATTAAAATTTATGGGGCGAACCTTCTGTTCGCCCCATTTACACAAGGAGAAAATGTATGATTAAAGCGGTTTTGCTTGATAGCGATGATACCCTGCTAGATTTTACCAAAGCAGAGCATATTGCCATTCAGAAGACTCTTCGCGAAGTGGGAATTGAGCCCGATGAAGAGACCATTAGTCTTTACAGCGAAATTAATAAGCGCCACTGGGAGATGCTTGAACGCGGAGAGCTTACAAGAAATCAGGTCCTCGTAAATCGTTTTGACAGATTTTTTGAAGCGATGGGAGTAGAGGGAGACAGCGCTGCCACTCAGCAGCTATATAATACCAATCTGGGTATAGGACATTATTTTATCCCCGGCGCTGTTGAATTTCTCGAGTCCCTTTACGGTAAATATAAGCTTTATATGGTCACCAATGGAAATGAATCCGTTCAGGTGCCCAGACTTAAAAGTGCAGATATAGGTCATTTCTTCCAGGAGATATTTATATCTCAGCGCATTGGTTGGGATAAGCCCAGTTTGGAATTTTTCGATAAATGTTTTGCTGCAATGCCTCCTTATGAGAAGAATGAGATGATTATTATCGGCGACAGCCTTACAAGCGATATTAAGGGAGGCATCAATGCCGGAATTCATACCTGCTGGTTTAATCCGAAGGGAAAGCAGGGTAGGGAGGGTATTATTCCTGAGTTTACAGTCAAAAGCCTTGATGAGATTCTCCCCATCCTTGAGAGTCTCTGACAGAGGCAAAAAACACTTGACGAATTTTGTGCTTTCGTATATAATCCTATCATTGTTTATCAATTTAATACCCTAAAGGCTATGATGGAGAGGGTTGGAAATCGGGTGCATCAGAGAGTCTGCGGCAGGTGAAAGCAGATTGCACGCATTTTCCGTCAACTTGTCGCTCCAGAGCCGGAGAGCAGAAAACCGAAAGGTGAGTAGAGCCTCCCGTGAAGCCGCGTAAGAGCAAAGGAGTTTTCGTTGACTCTAAAAGAGGCGGATTTATAGTCCGCAACCAGGGTGGTACCGGGGTATATTCCGTCCCCGGATTTCCGGGCACTTTTTTTGTTGTCCCAAAAATTTTCAGGGAGGTTTGCCTTATGCAGACAACAAATGCATTGCAGTTCAAGATTCTTGAAATTTCAAGCCGTATCCGTGAGCTTCGCTCCATTCTCGGTTACAGTGAAGAGTACATGGCCGGCAAGATCGGCATTTCTCTGGACGAGTATCTTTCCTATGAGGCCGGCGAGCAGGATCTGGACTTCGCATTTCTTTATATGTGCGCTCAGGCTCTCGGCGTTGACGTCACTGAGCTTATAGAAGGTACTGCTCCTCGCCTCAGCAGCTATACTCTTACCAGAAGGGGAGAGGGACAGCGCGTTGAGCAGGCTCACGGCATGACTTACTATAACCTCGCTCACAGATTCCGCAACAGAATTGCAGAGCCCCTCTATGTTTACAGTAAGTTTTCTCCTGAAGCTCAGCTTCTGCCCATTGAGGTAACCACCCATGAGGGTCAGGAGTGCGACATCGTTATAAGCGGATATCTGAAGGTTCAGATCGGTGACCATACCGAGATTCTCGGACCCGGCGATACTATTTACTACGACTCCACAACTCCTCACGGTCTTATAGCCACTAACGGTACCGACTGTGAGTTCTATGCAATTGTTCTCACTCCCGATGAGGAAGTTCAGCCCAAGCGTGCAGCTGTTCCTGCCATCACCGCAACCCGCGAGGCAGGCAAGAAGCGTATTTGGGAAAACTTTATCGAGCCCGTTGAAGACGGCAGCGGAGTTCTTAAGAGCATTTCTTTCAAGAATACCGAGCGCTTCAACTTCGCTTTCGATGTTGTGGATGCTATTGCCGAGAAGCAGCCCGATAAGCTTGCAATGGTGCATGTGGGCGCAGATAAGAGCGAGCACCGCTTCACCTTCAACGAGATGAAGAAGATGAGTAACCGCGCAGCCAACTATTTCCGCTCTCTGGGAATAGAAAAGGGTGATGCTGTTATGCTTGTTCTTCGCCGCAACTGGCAGTTCTGGCCTATTCTTATCGGCCTTGAAAAGCTGGGCGCTGTTGCAATTCCTGCTGTCGACCAGCTGCTTGAAAAGGACTATCTCTACCGTTTCGATGTTGCCCATGTTAAGCATATCATTTGCACTGCGGACGGATGCTCCACCACCGAATCCAACAGCGCAATTGAGAAGTACGGTCTCATTAAAAATAAAATCGTCGTAAACGGCGCTTGCGAAGGTTGGCATTGCTTTGACGAAGAGTTCGAGATGTATTCCAGCCGCTTCGCCCGCACTGCTGACAGCATCTGCGGCGATGATCCCATGATGATGATATTCACCTCCGGCTCCACCGGATATCCCAAGCTTGCAGCCCATAACTGCAAGTATCCTCTTGGCCATTTCGTAACCGCCAGATATTGGCATTGCGTAGATCCCGAAGGTCTCCATCTCACCATATCCGATACCGGCTGGGCAAAGGCTATGTGGGGTAAGCTCTTTGGTCAGTGGCTCTGCGAAGCAGCTGTTTTCGTCTATGACTTCGACCGCTTCCACGCCGACGACATTATGCCCATGTTCGCAAAATACGGCATAACCACCTTCTGCGCACCTCCCACCATGTATCGCTTCTTTATTAAGGAAGACCTGAGCAAGTATGATCTCAGTTCCATCAAGCATGCTTCCACTGCAGGTGAAGCTATGAACCCCGAAGTTTTCAACCGCTTCCGCGAGCATACCGGACTCTCCATCATGGAGGGATTCGGTCAGACCGAAACCACCTGCGTCATCGGCAACTATGTAGGTATGGCACCAAAAATCGGCTCTATGGGTAAACCTAACCCCCTGTATGATGTCCATCTGCTCACTGCTGAAGGTGAAGAGGCTGCCGATGGTGAACCCGGCGAAATCTGCATAAAGGTCAGCGACGGCGCTCCCTGCGGACTCTTTATGGGTTACTTCGAGAACGAAAGCGAGACCTCTGCTGTATGGCATGACGGATTCTATCATACCGGTGATCTTGCATGGCGCGATGAAGATGACTACCTCTGGTATGTTGGACGTGCCGATGACCTTATCAAGTCTTCTGGTTATAGAATCGGACCCTTTGAAATTGAGTCCGTTATCATGGAACTTCCCTATGTTCTTGAGTGCGGTGTATCCGCAGAGCCTGACCCCGTACGCGGTCAGGTTGTCAAGGCGAGCATTGTCCTCACAAAGGGCAATCAGGGCAGTGATGAATTGTCCAAAGAGATTCAGGAATATGTCAAGAAGCGTACCGCTCCCTACAAGTATCCCAGAATTATTGTCTTCCGTGATGAGCTCCCCAAGACTACCAGCGGTAAAATCATCAGAAGCAAACTCTAATCCGATAAAAAATAACCGATGCAATTGCATCGGTTATTTTTGTTATTTAATATCGAAGTGTTTGAAAAGCTTGGATACGCTTTTATACAGCAGAAAGGTGAGGATAGCGTTTACACCGGCCTTAATTGCATTGAATGCAACGATGAAGCCAAGCAGTTCAACAACGAGCTGTCTGGGAACTCCCATAAAGTAGGGAGTTATAAAAAGGTTGGCGGGAATCATAACAATTACCATTGCGATAACGCCAAAGACAAGCGCAACGGCTGCAGCTTTTTTGCTCTTATGTCTGCGATAGATAAGGGAGGAGACAAGTACAAAAGCGCTTGTTGCAATAATGTGCATCAATATGCCGTAAACACCGCTTTGGGCGCTGACGGTGAGCCCCTGAATGAGGGAGGCTATAATTGTTACGCATATTCCTGCAACAGGTCCGAAGGCAAAGCCGCAGATAAGAATCGAGATGTCGGCGGGGTCATATTCAAGGAAAGCTACCTGAGGGAAGATGGGTATGTGTATGAAATATACCAGTACGACTGAAATCGCAATCATAATCGCCATTGCGGTGAGTTTGCGGGTGCGGTGTTTGACATTCACGGAATATACCTCCAAAAAATAAAAATGCATCATACAGATATATCTGCAGATGCACAAAGATTAAGCGAAGGCAAAAAATCGCTATTATCTTCTTCCATCCAGACTTTGACCAATGGTCATTACTGTCGGTATCGGAGTTTCACCGATTCATGCGTAAACGCTCGCGGACTTTACCGCCGGTCGGGATTTTCACCCTGCCCTGAAGATATCTGTATTGTTATCGTCAGTATACCACATTCGATAAATTATGCAATAGGGTTTTGACATTATATATAAAAGGTAGTAAAATGAACTGATGCGAGGTGAAAAACGGTGTATAGAGAAAACAGCTGCTGCTTTACGGGCCACAGAGAGTCCAAACTTCCTTGGGGACAGAATGAAGATGATAAAAACTGCATTTCTCTCAAGGAAAGCATCTATGATGCCGTTGAGGCTGTTTATCGCAGCGGCAGGCGCCATTTTATATGCGGAATGGCCACGGGATGCGATTTCTATTTCTGCGAAGCCGTTTTGTCATTGCGCGAGGAGCATCCCGATGTTACCCTTGAGGCTGCAATTCCCTTTGAGGGACAGACCACCGGTTGGAGCACTGCTCAAAAGCGCCGCTATCTTCGCCTTGTATCCGAATGCGACTACCAGACCGTTGTTCAGAAGGACTATACCCCCGACTGCTATATGAACAGAAACCGCTATATGGTGGATTCCTCTTCTGTTTTGATAGCTGCCTATAATGGACGCAAGGGCGGAACTATGAACACGCTCCTCTATGCTATGAGAAACGGTCTTGAGCTTATCCAGCTCCCAATTAATGATTAAGTGGTGTTATATGAAAAAGCTTTTATGCTCTGTGCTTTCATTTTCCATATTTGCCTCTCTTCTTTGCACTGCATCATTTGCGTTGCAGCCCAGAAGATTGGATCCTTATGATAATTTCGAACATGAGCATAATCTTTTTACCGAATTCGGTGAAGGACTTGAAGGTGCCGATTATCTTGCCAAGGTCTTTTCTGTGGCAACATCAGGCGCTGCGGGCAATGCCGTTGCTGAGTGCGACGGTAATCTGACAAGGACTGAAGCCATATCCGCTGCTGCCAAAATTCACAGTATGTTTTTTCTGGATAACTATATTTTCCCTGAGACAACGCCTTGGCACAGAACATACGTGGATTATTCTCTTAAATATAGATTGATTATTTCTGATGACGTAACTCTTAATTCGGCTGTTACCCGTGGTGAGCTTGCTCATATGCTCTATAAGGCGTTTCCAAGGCAAAATATGCCCGTTATCAGCTATATTCTTGACGGAAGTATTCCCGACGTGGATGTAGGAAATCCCTATGCAGAAGCAATTTATTACCTCTGCAGAGTCGGTGTTTTTTCTGATCTGGATGAAAAGGGTAATTTCCACCCGGAAGACAGCGTCAGCAGGGGAGAGCTTTACTCTATAATTTCCCGGATACTTATCCCGAGTCTGCGCAGCGGAGTCAGCCTTGATGCTCATGTTGGCTCCACAGCTCCTTTGCGTCAGCGCGCAGGGGATGACTTTTTCAGCGATGCCTGCTTCATCGGCAACAGCCTTGTGGACGGACTAAGCTTTTACAGCAAGATAGATGCCGGGGATTTCTATTCAACCACGGGAATGACTGTTCTCTCTGCCAACTCCAAATATGATTTTTATTCTCCCATCGGTACATATGAAACCGCCGTGGGCGCCGCCGCCGCAGGAGATTATTCAAAGGTTTATATAGAGCTTGGCATAAACGAAATCGGCATGGAGGTTTCGAGATTTAAGGCATATTATGCCGCCATAATCGACAAGCTTCAAAGCGCTCTTCCTGATGCCGATATCTATATTCTGTCTTTGACTCCTGTGAACGCAAAGCGTGATTCCGGAGGAATTTTTACAAGGGCATATATAAATTCCTATAACGGAGCCCTCAAGAAACTTGCCATCGAAAAAGGCTGCTATTATCTGGACTGCGTAACAACAATGGTTGATGAAACCGGTTTTCTTTCTGACCGCGATACCTGGGACGGAGTTCATTTCTACGAACATAAATACCTTGAGTGGGAGGATATTATCCGCACCCACTATGTCGATTAAAAGTTGATTAAAAACGGAGGAAATATTTTGTCTGATTCTAAGAAACAAAATTATCTTCATGGCGCCGCTATACTCACATTCGGCGTGGTTTTAATTAAAATACTCGGAGCTATATATAAGATCCCTCTCGGCAACATTCTCGGAGACGTTGGATTCGGCTATTTCAATATGGCCTATAACATCTATAATGTTTTCCTCACTATTGCCACTGCAGGTCTTCCCGTTGCGCTTTCAAGAATGATAAGCGAAGCCAATACTCTCGGCAGACCTATGCAGGCAAAGCGCACTTTCTCCGTTGCCTTCATAACCTTTGCGGTTATCGGTATTCTGGGAACTGCCGCGCTTTCTATTTTCCATGTTGAGTTTGCAGTAGGAATGGATTCTCCCCGTTCTGCACAGAGCATTTTGGCGATTGCTCCCAGCGTATTTTTCTGCTGTGTAATCAGTGCATACAGAGGATATATTCAGGGCCATGGTAATATGACCCCCACCACTGTAAGCCAGATTATCGAGGTTCTCGTTAAACTTATAGTTGGATTTGCCCTTGCCTTCCTTCTCACCAGAAAAGGTCTTGGTCTTCCTGTAAGCTCTGCAGGTGCAATCTTCGGTGTTTCGGCAGGCTCCCTTGCCGCTTTGCTTTATATGTTCTTCTGCAAGAGACGCGATTATAATATCGCAAGCAGAGAAAATGCAGATGTTCCCGATAAGGCAGGCAAGATATTCAAAAAGCTTATGACCATTGCAATTCCCATCACTTTGGGCGCTAGCGTTATGAGCATATTCACTCTTATTGACAGTAAGCTGGTTTTGTCTCAGCTTCAGAACAGTGCGGGCTTCACAGTTGCAGAAAGTGATGTCCTCTACGGAGTGTATTCAAAGACGGTCACTCTTTATAATCTTCCTGCCGCATTTATAACTCCGCTCACCATCTCTCTTGTGCCTTCCATTGCTGCCTGTGTAGCAGCCAAGAAAGGTGAGGAGGGCTGCGATATAGGCGAAAGCTGCGTGCGAATAGCATCCATTATATGCATGCCTATGGGCATAGGTCTCAGCGTGCTCAGCTATCCCATTATGAATGTTGTGTATCCCGATAGCCACGAAGCTGGTGCGTCTCTGCTTATGCTTCTCGGCATCAGCTCTGTTTTCGTCTGCCTTGCTCTTGTTTCAAATGCAATTTTGCAGGCCCACGGAAACGAAAGATATCCCCTTTATTCCATGATTATCGGCGGACTTGTTAAGATAGGCGTAAACTGGGTACTGGTCGGCAATCCCAACATCAACATTGTGGGCGCGCCTATAGGCACCCTTTGCTGCTATATCGTTATGTGCGGCATGAACTATTTCTTCCTTTGCAGATGCATGGAGCGCAAGCCCTCTCTCAGAAGAATGCTCCTGCGTCCTGTTATAAGCTGCCTCGTTATGGCTGCAGCCGCATGGGGAGTTTACGGCATAGCATCTGCCGTCCTCGGTGATGGATGGACCAGAATGGCTCTCGCCATGATAATCAGTGTTGGCGCTGCCGCTGTTGTTTATTTGGTGCTCATCATTGTTACGAGATCAATTACCCTTGACGATATGAAGCTTATTCCCAAAGGTGAAAAACTGGCAAAGATTCTGCATATACATTAAACAAAAGGACAGAATATGGAAATGACGGACTTCCGCATCAAAGAGAAATACGATATTGAAGACTTTCGAAAGATAATGGAGATTCTCCGCGCTCCCGGTGGCTGCCCCTGGGACGCAGAGCAGACTCACGAGAGCATTCGTCGCAATGTGATTGAAGAGGCCTATGAGCTTGCCCATGCCATCGATTTGGGCGATATCGAAAACCTCCGTGAAGAATTGGGCGACCTTCTTATGCAGGTTATATTCCACAGCCGTATGGAGGAGGAGAAGGGCAACTTTGATTTTAATGATGTTGCCGATGTAGCATGCAAAAAGCTCGTATTTCGTCATCCTCATGTTTTCGGAGATGCAGTCTGCGAAAACAGCGAAGAGGTTTTGAAAACCTGGGACGAGGTAAAGCGTGTTGAAAAAGCGCAAAGTACCGTTACCAGCACAATGGAAGGCGTTGCCGAAACTCTTCCCGCCCTTTGGAGAGCGGAAAAGATTCAGAAGAAGGCATCTGTTTGCGGCTTCGAATGGCCTGATGTGAGCTATGCGCTTATGAAGGTTGATGAAGAATTTGGTGAGCTTAAAGACGGAATAGCTGCCAATGATAAGGAAAACATTGAAGAAGAGATAGGCGACCTTCTCTATACTGTTGTCAATGTAGCCCGCCATTGCGGTGTTGATCCTGAAACAGCGCTTCATAAAGCCTGTGAAAAATCTATAAGACGCTTCAGAAATATGGAGGAGAAAGTACTCTCTGAAGGCCGCAAACTGGAGGATATTTCTGTTGTTGAAATGGAGAGGTATTATCAGCTCGTAAGAGCTGAAAATGAAGGCAAGGAAATTAAGTTTCTTCTTGACAAGTAAAGGGATTTTTGATAAATTCATATGGCTGCGTTTTTTGGACTTCTTGTCCGAAAAAGCTGATATATTTATTTATTTGCGGAATTTTCCGCTATCATAACAGGAGGAATTAGAATGAATAAGGCAGAACTCATTTCCGCTGTTGCAGAGAAGACCGGTCTCTCCAAGAAGGACAGCGAAAAGGCTATTAACGCCACTTTTGATACCATCACCCTTTCCATGGAAGCAGGCGAGAAGGTTCAGCTCGTTGGCTTCGGTGCTTTCGATGTAAAAGAGCGCGGTTCCCGCATTGGCCGCAACCCCAAGACCAAGGAAGAGATCGAGATCCCCGCATCCCGTGTTCCCGTTTTCAAGGCCGGCAAGGCTCTGAAGGAAGCTCTTTCCAAGTAAGTTAATTTCTAAGGGTCAACCCCTTGATAAAAGCGGCATGGTCCGATAGGCCTATGCCGCTTTTTCATTATTATCAAAGGGAGTTATCGTATGAGAATAGATAAATATCTTAAGGTTTCCCGCCTTATCAAAAGACGCACCGTTGCAAATGAAGCCTGCGATGGCGAAAGAATTTCCGTTAACGGAAGACAGGTTAAGGCTAGCTATCAGGTTAAGGTGGGAGATATCATTGAAATTGCCTTCGGTCAGCGATCTCTCAAAGTTCAGGTGACCGAAATTAACGAGCATGCAAACAAGGCAGATGCATCTGCAATGTATAAGGAGATAGAATAAAAGCTGCGTAAGGCAGCTTTTATTTTTTATATAATTGAATTTACAATAAAGCACAGTAAGAAGCCCCAGAGGCATGGCAGAAGCGCGGCGAGAACAACATAGCGTATCTTACCGCATTCTTTTTTTATGGTCATAAGCGTTGTCGCGCATGGCCAGTGAAAAAGAGTGAAAATCAGAACGCAAATTATCGTGCATTCATTCCAACCGTTATTTTGGAGGATAGCTCCCATTTCCTGGGCGTCGGGAATAAGCATAAGACTGTTTCCTGATGCACAGCACATAAGGACTATCGGCATTATAATTTCATTGGCCGGAAGACCGAGTATGAATGCAAACAGTATTGTCCCGTTTAAGCCGAAAACTGAGGCGGGCGCATCCAGATATCTGCATATATAGGATATCAGACTTGCATCATTGATATTAATGTTTGCTAAAAGCCAGATAATAAGTCCTGCAGGCGCGGAGGCCTTAATTGCCCGAAAGAGAACCTTAAGTGTTCGATCATAAAAGGAACGCAGCAGGGTGTCCCATATTTTCGGCTTTCGATAAGGCGGTAATTCTAAAGCGAAGGACATAGTCTCTTTCCTGCAATATATAAGAGAGAGTAATTTTGTGCTTATGAGTGTAGCTGCTACTCCCAGCAGTATTACAGCCATCACAGATATAGGGGCGCTTATATCAGCGCCCTCCGGAAATAAAATAGCCGCAAGGAGAATAATCGTAGGAAATCTTCCGTTGCAGGGCATAAAGCTGTTGGTCAGTATGCTTATCAGTTTTTGCCGAGGAGATGAAATGATTGCGCAGGAAGTAACACCAACAGCATTGCATCCAAGTCCCATACACATGGTAAGAGCCTGCTTTCCACAACTGCCGCAGCATTTGAAAATAGGATCCAGATTAAAAGAGATTCTCGGCAAAAGACCGAAATCTTCAAGCAAAGTAAAGAGTGGGAAAAATATTGCCATAGGCGGTAGCATTACAGAAACAACCCATGCCACTGTGCTGTAAATTCCGTCAATTATCGCGTCTGTCAGCATTTTGGGTACTGATAGTATATCTGCGCAGTTTCTTAAAAATGTTCCTATATGGGCAAATAATGCGCTTAAAAGAGAGGAAGGAATATTGGCGGCGCTGATGCTTATCCATAGAATTGCCAACAGTAGCGCAAGCATAATCGGAACACCGAAAATCTTGCTGCATAGAAGTTTGTCGAGAGTGCTGATTTTATTCCTCCCAGATGAAGTGACGGATCTGTTCGTAATTTCGGATGCTCTTTTTTTCAGGGCAATTACATCAAAATCGGATTTGGAATCTTTAATTTCGCAGAAACCGTCTTTATTAACAGCAGATAGAAGAGCATCCATACCTTCGCCTTTTGAAGCGCTCATAGGGATGACGGGAAGTGAAAGTTCGCGAGAAAGAGTCTCAATGTCAATCTTAATGCCTTTTCTCTCGGCTTCATCCATAAGATTCAGACACACGGTGATGTTTCCGCGTTTTTCCATAATCTGCAGCAAAAGGTATAAACTCTTTTCAAGGCAGCAGGCGTCGCAGATGTAAATAATATGATTGCATTCAGTGCTGAAAATTGTTTCAGCTGCAGCTTTTTCGTCAGGAGAATCGGCAAGAAGGGAATATGTACCGGGAGTGTCGATTATCATTATCTTCTTATTTCCAGAGGAAATATAGGCGTAGGTGCTTCCCACTGTTTTGCCGCTCCAGTTGCCGGTGTGCTGCCTTAAACCGGTCAGCGCGTTAAATATAGTTGATTTCCCAACATTGGGATTGCCAGCGAGTATAACCTTATCCGGCATATAAACCTCCTTTCTTTGTTATTATATGCAGTGATTTCAAATATGACAAAAGAGCGCGTCTTTGACGCGCTCTCAGGGCAATTCATTTACAAGTATTTTTTCGCTTTCTGTGCGCCTTAAGGCGATAACCGCATTCTGCACCAGATAGGCCCTGGGCTCGCCGAGAATCCCGGAAAAAAGGGCTTTTACAGTGGCTCCGGGGTAAAACCCAAGCTCGGATAGTCTTTCGCCTTTTTTACCTTGTTCTACTGCGCAAATGCATGCGCTTTGACCCATAGAAAGCTCGTTGAGTTTATATGCAGGCGACATAGTATACCTTCTTCATAATAGGACGCAAAAATATGCGCCCGATATATACTATGCATTTTGCTTTATATGGTTTCGCCGATGCCGCTTTTTAGAGAATTGATTCGGTCTCCAAGTATGGTTTTAAGCTTGGTATAGGGATTTTCGCCCGTGCAGTGGCCTGTGTAATAAATGCTGGGGAATTTATCCAGTTCGCTTCCTACATTATAAATCAACTCATCAGGCGCATCGATTTTAAGACCGGGATTTGTGAGATGGAAGCCGGATATGATATAATTGGGGTAAGAGCCGATTATATCCTTGAAACCGCGAATTATATTTATAATTCCACGGTGAGCGCAGCCGGCAAAAAGGAAAGTTTTATTTCCCACTCTGACAATAAGATTTTGCTCATGACGGAAGCTGTCGGGAATAATCTCGCCTTCGATCTCTTCGTAAAGACTGCTGTTTCCGTCGGGAAGAAAGTCGGCGGTGGGTATGCAGGCGAAAAGGCTCAGCTCATCGTCAATTGATAAGAAATCCTCTGTGAGAACGATGCGATTGTAATTATTTTTGAGAAGCTCCATATCAGGACCTATATAGCGCCAACCGCAGTTTTCTGTTGCGTAATGGAGACGGGTGTATGCCAAGGTATGAATATAGATTTTAGCTGAACTGTTTACCTTGAAAAACCCACTCAAGCCCCCTGTGTGATCATAGTGACCGTGGGATATTATGGCTATATCAACTTCACTGAGGTCTATTCCAAGCTTGTCGGCGTTTGAAAGAAGAAGTTCAGGGTCGGGACCTGCGTCAAAAAGAATTTTGTGCTTGGCGGTTTCAATATAAATGGAAAGTCCGTGAGCGCATCCAAAGCCCTCAGCGCAGCTATTTTCAACAAGAGTAACAAATCGCATATCCATTCCTCCTTTTGGTAAGTATATCATAAATTTTACATAAAATATATATTTAAGCCGTATTTGTTAATAGATAATTTACGGCTCAAGTCTTTATTTTTTTCGCGATTTCGTTTAATATATTAATACAATCATAAAGGAGAAAATTATGTTGTGTTTTGAAGATATAAAAAACAGCGAAATTATTAAGACATATATTCGTAAAGCCGATGAATCCCTTGTTGCTCTCGGTTTTACAGAGCATAGTTTTGCACATGTGGGTCTTGTTGCCCATAACTGCAGAATGATTCTTTCCGAACTGGGCTATTCCGAGCGCCAGCAGGAAATAGGCTGCATTGCCTCTTATCTTCATGATATTGGAAATCTTGTTAACCGCGTTGAGCATTCTCAATCGGGTGCTATAATGGCTTTCCATATACTCAATGATATGAATATGGAGCCTTCGGAAATCGCGGAAATCATAACTGCCATCGGTAACCATGATGAGGGTACGGGAAGACCTGTTAGCCCAATAGCTGCGGCACTTATAATTGCCGATAAAAGCGACGTACGCCGAAGCCGTGTCCGCAACAGAGATGAAAAGAGCTTTGATATTCATGACAGAGTTAACTATTCTGTCTGCGAATCCCGCCTTGAAATAAGCGAGGATAAGAAAACGGTGACCTTGATTCTCGGTGTTGACACTAACTACAGCTCCGTGATGGATTATTTCGAGATATTTATGCAGAGAATGATAATGTGCCGCAATGCTGCTTCGGCTCTTGGAATGACCTTTAAGCTTATTATCAATAATCAATCGCTGATATAAAAAATACTGCTGCAGATTAACTGCAGCAGTATTTTTATTCTTCGTCAATATCGTCCATAAGTCGCATACCGGCGGTGTCGGTAACAGGGAGGGAGAAGACAATGGCTCTTGCCTCGGTGTTGATGCCAGCTTCGTCCATAATGGAACGCATTATATCGTTTTTCTGGTCCTTCCGGACAACAATGAATACCATCTCTTTTTCAGGAGCGATAGTAACGCCCATGAACTTTTCTGCAAGATGGCTGCCAGTTCCGCGGGCGTGGATAACCGTGCCACCTGCCGCGTGAACCTTTCTAGCAGCGTCCATTATAAGGTCTGAATAGCCCTGATTGCTGATTGCAACCAAAAGCTCATATTTGGTGTCTTTCAAAATAGATTCCTCTCCTTTAACAAAGTCCTGACCGTATGTGAGGAAGTTGAGGGCTTTTCCGCCTCCGATGCTGCTCAAGGGTACAAGGAAGGCAATGCCGATGCCGGGGATATCAATGTTTATCTTTTTGCGAAGTTCACGTTTAACGCTTTTCCACTTATCTGTGCTTACAATATGGAAAAGCAAAGTTTTTTCGGGGCCGTCAAGGCCGAAATAGTCCAAAATTTCATTTGATGCAGTACCTTTTCCCAAAGAGAGAAACGATACTTCAAGACCGCATTCTTTATAGAAATCAGTAAACTTTTTAGTGAAATTTCGGCTTGTTATAGTAACCATCAAGTGGAGCTGGCTCATAGGCTAACCTCCGAAGTGTTAATTAAAGTTCAATAATGGCATCATCGTCCTGAATGAAGCCCAAATTTTCAGACGCTTTTCTTTTGCGATTTTTCAGCATGGTGATAAGGCCGAGAATCTGAATAGTAATAAGAGGAGTCATGGCAACCATGGCAACAACGCCGAAAGCGTCGGATGAAAGATTGCCGCCTACAGCAACGCAGGCACCCTGGGCAAGGGGGAGAAGGAAGGTAGCGGTCATGGGACCTGATGCAACTCCGCCTGAGTCAAAAGCTATTGCGGTGAATATCTTGGGAACAACAAAGCTAAGGCCCAGCGCAATTGCATAACCGGGAATAAGGAAATAGATAATGGGTATCTCCAGAAGAACTCTGGTCATGGCAAGGGCAACAGAGACTGCTACGCCCACGGAGAGGCTGATGCCCATCGCTTTCGCGGAGATGGCACCTTCGGTTATTTCCTCAACCTGATGATTGAGAACGTAAACGGCAGGCTCAGCCTTGACGATGAAGAATCCTATAAGAGCTCCGATAGGAATGAGTACAAAGCGGAATGCGGAAGAAGCCAGAACACTTCCGATATAAGTGCCGGCGGGCATGAAGCCAACATTTGCTCCTGCAAGGAAAAGAACGAGACCTATATAGGTGTATACGAGACCGATCAGTATTTTCTTCAGATTCTTTTTGCTAAGATGCAAGGAGAAAATCTGAAATAGTCCAAAGAATATTACGATGGGAAGAAGTGAAACGGCAATTTCCTTCAGATAATGGGGAAGGGAGGAAGTGAACATCTTGCGAAGCTCAACAGTGTTGCCGATGTCAAGATCCTTCAAAACGCTGACATAATTTTCGCCGGGACGGAAGATCATACCCAGAATGAGAACGGCAATTATGGGACCAACGCTGCAAAGTGCAACGAGACCAAAGCTGTCATCGGATGCGTTTCGGTCGCTTCGAATTGAAGAAATACCGACACCGAGAGCCATTATAAAGGGAACGGTCATAGGACCGGTGGTAACACCGCCAGAGTCGAAGGAAATGGCACGGAAATCGGCAGGCACCAAAAAGATTAAAACAAAAACGCCAATATAAAGTACAACGAGAAGACGGGAGAGCGGGATGCCAAGCAGCACACGAAGAACGGAAACAACAAGGAAAATACCAACGCCGAGCGCGACAGCGATAATCAAAGTTTCGTTGGGAATGGAAGGGACGAGCTCGGCAAGAACCTGCAAATCGGGCTCGGATATAGTGATGATAACACCGAGGATAAGGCTCAAGGTGCAAATGATGAAAACATTCTTACTCTTTGTCATTTTGGAGCCGACTTTTTCACCCATAGGCACCATGGAAATTTCAGCGCCCAGTGTAAAGAACATCATGCCTATCATTACCATTACAGAGCCGAAAAGGAAGCTGAGAATAATGCTGGGGCTGACAGGTGCGATAGTGAGACTCAAAGCCAGAACTATTACCAATATGGGAGTTACAGCGGCCAATGCTTCGTGGAGCTTAGCCTTCATTTTGGGGTTTATAAGCTTCAAGTCGTCACCTCCTGGAAATTAATGTATTTATATAATCACTTTGTAACAGAATAGCATATAATTGTAAATTAAATAAGTCTAAAATAAAAAAAAGTTAAAATAATTTAATGTTTTACAAAAAATTAATACTGAACATAAAAATAAAAGCTCCGAGACAAAAGTCTCAGAGCTTTTATGGTCCGAGTGACTGGAGTTGAACCAGCGGCCTCTTGAACCCCATTCAAGCACGCTACCATCTGCGCTACACCCGGATATTCACTTGCTGATTTCTCAGCGCTCGATTATCTTAACATATGATAAAACAAAATGCAAGCTTTTTTTTACAAAATTTCGAAAAAACTTTTGCTGATGAAATATTCAAGTATATTTATATTTTCGTGGGGCAAAATAGTTTTGCATTCCAAAAAGGAGGTAAAATGAAATGAGCAACACTAAGCAGAACAGCCAGAACAACAACCAGCAGAATAGTCAGAACAATCAGCAGCAGAGCAGCCAGAATCAGAAGAACAACTATTGATTTGGCAAATGCTGAAAAAGAACGACCTGTGCTATGCACAGGTCGTTTTCATATTTAAGACATCTTTATGCCCCAGATAAGGCATTTTCTTGTTCCTACAACAACCATGTCCTCATAAACAGCGGGAGTTGCCTCAACGCCGCCCATCAGGTTGAAGTTATCAAGAACTTCGCCGGTGAGAGCATCCATAAGATACATGTAGTTGCCGTAGGTACAGTATACGAGGAAGCCACGTCCATCTTCGTTATAAACAAGAACGGGGGAGGACCAGGTGTAGTAGCTCTTATATTCCCAGAGAACTTCGCCGGTTTCGCGGTCGAGGCAGGCCAGAATACCGTTGTTGTTCAGGTCGGTTTTAGCTACGGTAACATATATGCGGCCTTCGAGGTCATTTTTGCCAAGTGCTATTGTGGACTGAACACCGCCAGAAACACCGGATTCCGTATAGCATTTATAATCCTTCTGCCATACTATTTCGCCGGTTTCGGCGTCTATTTTCCAAATGGGAATATCAGCTGTGTTATAGCTTCTCCATCCGTAGTGGAAGGAGGTGCTTATGTAGATATAAGGATGACCGTCTTCAATTGAGAGAACGGGAGTGCTGTTGGAGTCGTCGAGAATATCCTGAACCCAGACTAGCTCAAGGGTGTTGAGGTCAAGACACATAAGGTTACCGCCGTTATCGCATATAAACATGTGTCCGCACCAGATTGCAGGACTGCCTTCCATACCTACCCAGTAGGAATAAAGGCTTGTGCGCTCGCCGTAATAATGCCATTTGCGGATGTTGTCGGGATTGATGGACAAGGTGCCTGCTTCCTCATCATACTCTGTGTTAAGCTTCATGAGGTAAACAATGCCGTTTTCGCCGGGATAAATAAGCTGGTCGGTTTCAGCGTCAACAAGGGCGGATGCGTCGAAATAGCAAAGCTCGCCGCGAAGGGAGAACTTATCCATATTTCCGAATTCATACATAACGGAAAAGTCGATAAGGCTTATTACGAAGGCTCTGGATACACCCTTGGCGGAGTCATAGCCTGCACCTAGATAAAGAATGGGATAACCTCTGGGGTCAAGAGCACCTGAGCCCTTGAAAGTGAAGCCCATGTTGAGGACATCACGGGTTTTGCGTCCGGTTTCCAGGTCAAGGAAGTAGATGTTGCCGTCCATAGTGGCATAGATAACTTCAACAAGCTCGTCATCTTCCTTTGCCCAGTCATACATATTCATAATTGCTTTGGTGTCTTTGGGCCATTTAACAATCAGGGGCTGACCTGTCCAGCCGCTTCCAGACCAAACTGCACCATTGTGGCTGAGTGTGCCGGTGGTGTAATTCCATGCATTGTTGAGCTGGAATTCCTCAAGATTTGCGTAGCCGTAGGAGCCTCCGTCTCGAAGATTGTTTCCGCGGAAGGTGATTATACCGTTTGCGTCAGTATAGTCTTCACCGTAGCCAAAGAATATCTTTTCCTCTTCGCTTGCCTCATATTTTTCGCCCTCAGCAAGAGTTGTTCCGTCGATATTGATTCCGACGGTCTTGATAAGGTTTTCGGGCAGTGTGCTCTCAACAGCCTGAGGTGCAAAGCTGGGAGGAGGAGTAGGTGTGGGGGGAGGCGTAGGAATAACAACGCCCTCAAGAGGATCGGATTCATCGACTGTGGGGTCGACCGTGGGAATATATCCCTGATGATAATAATAATCGGGGATCAAATCCACATATGAAGGGTCAACGCCTGCTATTGTGGTTGGCATACTATGGTGCCTGGAAACAAGACCGAAAAATACGCCAATAAGGACAAGAAGGATAATTCCTTCTATGATTATAATGGGAAGACGGTTTTTAATTTCCGCAGAGATTTTTTTGAAGAAATTCATATATATTAACACCTTGCTTCTGTTAGTTGGGCAATTCGTTTTATTAACCTTTATAATATAGCAAATACTTACATAAAATGCAATCTTGTTGTGCTAAGTTGACAAAAAATTTATGCTCATATAAAATCGAATATAAGAAAAACTTCGGGAGTGTATTCTATGAATAAGGTAAAAAACGGTGCCTTAATGGTCGTTGTCGGAACCCTTGCCTATTTCTTCCTTGGAGTAATGTATGTCTGGTCTGTACTCCGAATAGAAGTCAATAAGGTATTTCCTGATTATACTGCGGCGCAGCTTTCCCTTTGCTTCACTCTTATGATGTCAACCTTTTGTGTTGGTGGATTTGTGGGCGGTAAAATTGTCCATAAGAAGACACCTGCCCTCTCTCTTCGCATTGGCTCGGTTTTGATACTCCTCGGATATCTGGGCGCGGGAATGATGCGTTTTCTCGAGGGCGAAAATGCGCTTAAGCTATTGTATCTTTCCTATTCCGTTATAGGTGGTTTTGGTATAGGAATGGGCTATAATGCCCTAATGGCCAATATTTCTCTCTGGTTTCCCGGCAAAGTGGGTCTTATTACAGGCATCATGATGATGGGCATGGGGCTCAGCAGTCTTACTTTCGGTTTTGTTATTGAAAGTGTTTGTCCCCGAATAGGAATATTCAACATCTTTATTTGTATGGCCCTTGCTGTTTCTCTGATGCTTTTTATTGCTTCCTTTGTAGTAAAAAAGCCTCCCGTTGCTGCAGCATCCAATAATTTGACGGAGGACAAAATCAGCAAAAGACCTTTAGAGATGATTTCAAGCTTCAGCTTTTGGATATATTTTCTTTGGAATACCTTCTCAGGCTGCAGCGGACTGCTTATCATCAATTCTGCTGCAAATATCGCTGCTTATTTCGGTCTCGCGGCAAGCCTTGGAATGGTTATAAGTCTTTTTAACGGCTGCGGAAGACCTGTTGTGGGACTTATGGTTGATAAGCTTGGTCAGTATAAAGCAATGACCCTTCTCAATGTTATGCTTGTTGTTGCTGCAATAATGCTTATTGTTGCCGACAAATTAGGTATAAGCGCGCTGATGTTTGTTGGTATGATATTTGTGGGCATAACCTATGGCGGAGGAAGCACAATTGCGGCGAAAGTTATAAATGACCTTTACGGCCCCAAACATTTTGGAGTCAACCATAGCATAAGTAATTTCTGCGTCATAGCTGCATCATTTATTGGTCCGTATATAAGCGGTATTCTCCAGGATCGATCAGGCGGTGGATTTTCAAGCACCTTTTATATGCTGCTTGTTATCTCCGTTTTGATGCTTATTTTGATTTTTGCTCTTATAGTTGCTGTAAAAAAAGAAAAGAAAATTTAAAATTAACTATTGACAATTGATCCTTAATGATATACAATCCTAATTGTAAAGAACAAGACAAAGGAGGTATATATGAAGGAACGCAACACGGTTCAAAAAGAAATCATATATTCTGCCCTTTGCCGGATGGCTAATCACCCAACAGCTGACGAGGTTTATCTCTCGGTGCATGAGAGTCATCCATCAATAAGCAGGGCAACGGTTTTCAGAGTGCTGAACAAAATGGCGGAAAACGGCTCTATTATGAAAGTCAATATCACCAACGGGGCCGACCATTTCGACCATCAGGTATTCAATCATTATCACGCTCATTGCATAAGCTGCGGCGATGTTTGCGATGTAAAGCTTGCTCCTCTTGTAATGCTTGAGGAAGGAAAGTTTGAAGCGGATAACAGCTTTAATATAACCGGCTACTCACTGCAGTTTGACGGTTTATGCAGAAAATGTTCTGAAAAAGAAGGTGCGTAATTTTGGATGTTAATGCATTCAGAAAAATGAGCTACGGACTATTTCTTCTTACCACAAAACATGGAGATAAGGAAAACGGATGCATTATTAACACTGCTATTCAGTGTGCCTCCGAACCAAGAATGATCTCCATCTGTGTGATCAAGAAGAACCTTACAAATGAGCTTATTGAAAAATCCGGTAAGTTCAACCTTACAGTTCTTTCCGAGACTATACCCTATGAAACATACAGGGTTTTCGGAATGACAAGCGGCAGGGCGGAGGAGAAGTTCTCGTATTTCCCCGATGCTCCAATTTCTGAAAATGGACTGAGATATCTGTCTGAAGGTAATGCACTTTTCCAATGCAAGGTTGTATCCTCTCATGATCTTGGAAGCCATAAGATGTATATAGCTGAACTCACTGGAGCAAAAATTCTTTCCGATGAGGCATCTGCCACATATGCATATTATCAGACTGTGATCAAGAACCAAGCCCCTAAGAGCGATAAAAACGGATGGCGCTGCAAGATTTGCGGCTACGTCCATGAGGGAGAGGTTCTCCCCGAAAATTTTGTCTGTCCCCTTTGTAAGCACGGCACGGAAGACTTTGAAAAAGTCGGTGCTGCTAATATAGAAATTAAAATTAATAATAATGATAAAGGAGATTCAACTATGAAAAAGTATGTTTGCAAAGTTTGCGGCTATGTCCACACTGGTGATTCCGCTCCCGCTGAGTGCCCCGTATGCCATGTCGGCTCCCAGATGTTCGAAGAAGTCAAGGGCGAGATGAAGCTTGCTGCAGAGCATGACTACGGTGTCTATGCAAAGACTGTTAAGAACAACCCCGATATCTCCGCTGAAGATAAAGCATATATTTTTGAGCAGCTCATGGCTAACTTCCAGGGCGAGTGCAGCGAAGTAGGTATGTACCTCTGCATGGCTCGCATCGCACACCGCGAAGGCTATCCCGAGATCGGACTCTAGTGGGAGAAGGCAGCTTACGAAGAGGCAGAGCATGCCGCTAAGTTCGCAGAACTCCTGGGCGAGGATCTGGAGCCCAATATGAAAGCTACCACCAAGGATAACCTGGCATGGCGCGTTGACTGCGAGTTCGGTGCTACCGCAGGTAAGGTTGATCTGGCTGAA
>JAZUAQ010000051.1:0-2690 GCA_045638085.1 Oscillospiraceae bacterium | reverse complement strand
ATAGTTTGAAAATTAATATCTTACACAGGAGAAAAAATAATGATAACTGTTGAAAATCTTGGACTGCAGTACGGCGGTCAGGTGCTCTTCAACCAGGTGGATCTCCAGTTCACCCGGGGCAATTGCTACGGCATTATAGGTGCCAATGGTGCAGGCAAATCCACCTTTCTGAAAATCCTCTCCGGCGAGGTTGAGTCCACAAACGGCCATATCTACATTGACCCCAAGGCCCGCATGAGTGTCCTGAAGCAGAATCAGGGTATGTATGACGATTATCCCGTTCTCGAAACCGTTATCATGGGCAACATGAAGCTTTATGAATGCGGCAAGGAAAAAGACGCAATATACGAAAAAGAAGACTTCACCGATGAGGACGGCATCCGCGCCGCGGAGCTTGAAGAGCTTTTCGCAGAGCTTGGCGGTTGGGAAGCTGAATCCGACGCAAGCAGAATTTTGCAGGGTCTTGGAATCCCCACCGAGTTCCATGACACCCAGATGGCATCTATGGATCCCCGCCAGAAGGTTAAGGTTCTTCTCGCTCAGGCTCTTTTCGGCAATCCTGATATAATCCTTCTGGACGAGCCCACCAACAACCTTGACCTTGCCAGCGTTGTTTGGCTTGAAGACTTCCTGATGGACTATGACGGTACCGTTCTGGTCGTCAGCCATGACCGCTACTTCCTCAACAATGTCTGCACCCATATCGTTGACATCGACTACGGCAAAATCAAGATGTATGTGGGTAACTATGACTTCTGGTATGAGTCCAGCCAGCTGATTCAGAAGCTTATTAAAGATCAGAACAAAAAGGCTCAGCAGAAGATTGAAGAACTCCAGAACTTCATTGCCCGCTTCTCTGCAAATAAGAGCAAATCCCGTCAGGCAACAAGCCGCAGAAAGCTCCTTGACAAAATCAGCGTTGAAGAGCTTCCCGCCTCCTCCCGCCGCTATCCCTGGGTGGGCTTCAAAGCTGAACGCGAGCCCGGCAAAGACAGACTCTTTGTTGAAGGCATCAGCAAGACCATTGACGGCGTAAAGGTTCTCAATAATGTTTCCTTTATTATGGGTAAGGAAGACAAAATTGCCATCATAGGCTCCAACGAAATCGCAATCACCACCCTCTTCAAAATCCTGGCAGGCGAACTTGAACCCGATGAAGGCACCGTTAAATGGGGCGTTTCCACCACCCAGAGTTATTTCCCCAAGGATCACGAGTATTTGTTTGCAGGATGCGAGTACAACCTCATTGACTGGATGCGCCAGTTCTCTGCGGATAAGCGCGAGAGCTATCTGCGCACCTTCCTGGGCCGTATGCTTTTCTCCGGCGACGAAGTTTACAAAAATGTAAGCGTCCTCTCCGGCGGCGAGAAGGTTCGCTGCATGCTCAGCAAAATAATGCTTGAAGGCAGCAGCGTACTTATGTTCGACCAGCCCACCAACCATCTCGACCTTGAAAGCGTTCAGGCCCTCAACAACGGCATGGATGCCTTCCCCTTTAACATTATTTTCACCAGCCACGACCATCAGCTTACCCAGACCGTTGCTAACCGCATAATTGAAATAACCCCCGACGGCATCATTGACAGAATGATGAGCTACGATGACTATATGAATCTCTACAAAGCTGAATAAGAAATAAAAAAACCGATATACCTTGATGAAAGGTATATCGGTTTTTTAAAATTTTCCTTTTGCTCTGAAAGCGCGAAGTGAGTTCAGCGTGAGAAGTATCGCAATTCCGCTGTCGGCAAAAACAGCAAACCACAGTGAGCTTATGCCGAATGCGCCGAGGATGATAACAATCAGTTTGAGCAAAACTGTTGCAATTATATTTTCATAGGCAATACGTCTTGCCTTTGCTGCGATCTGCATTGCGACAGTGAATCTCTCCTCACCGCCTATGACAACAAGGTCAGCAGCCAGCTCTCTTTTCTCATATTCATCAAGAAAAACAATACCATCGGCCTGCTTTGAGCCGTGGCGTGGGCTGAGCTTTCCCGTTGCGACACGGTCAAGTACACTGGGCCCATGGAAGAATACTCCTCTTCCCGCAGCAGCCGCGATACCTGCAAAGTAAGCCATAGGAACAGAAATGACAACTGCGCAGGGACAAGCCAGAACAAGGAAGGTCAGAGCTCTATAGACTCCATCGCGGAGTGAGGTTTCTCCAAGTAAAGGAAGGGCGATAGCAATCAAAACAGCGCAGGCAAGTACAATGGGGGTATATATCTTTGCAAATCGAGTTATAAAGCGCTCACTTTTTGCTTTTTCCTGTCCCAAAGGCGCATAAGAACCTGTAACGGAGGCAATTTTGCGTCTGCTGAAGCGAATTGCGCAATCCTGGAAGGTTTCTCCAACACGGTAGAGGAACATAACTGCAGCGCCCTCATGATAGTTCCCTATTATAAATGCAGCAACAGCGGCAATAGTCATCAGGATGTACTCGTTGAAAAATTTTCCCTTGAAAAGATTTTCCACGGCGGAGATGACCACATCATAGCCCGCAATCAATGCTACAGCGGCGAAAAGAACAATATCAGCTCCCTGATGCTCATGCAGAAGATCATGCAAAAGCCAATGGCTGAAAAAAAGTATGGCTGAAACAATCAGCCTCGCCACCATAAGCTTATCCACTCCGTGATGATGCTGTATCTCATGGTGATGGCAGCAGCAGCTTCCGTCATCATGAT
>JAZUAQ010000050.1:0-12535 GCA_045638085.1 Oscillospiraceae bacterium | reverse complement strand
TTGAGAAAGCCGCCAAGGCAAACTCCCTTCAGCTTTTCGTTCCTCCCCTCCGCCTTTGCGGCGATAACGGCGCTATGGTTGGCGCTCAGGCCTACTATGAATATCTGGCAGGCAATATCGCTTCAAGCGATCTGAATGCCTATGCCAGCATGGATCTTGACCAAGTGGGTGGCAGATGATGGACGAAAACCTCCACAAAGGTCACCGCAGCAGACTCAAAGAGCGTTTTCTTGAAAACTCTCTGAAAGCCTTCAGCGATGTTGAGGCAATTGAACTTCTCCTTTTCTATGCCCTTCCGCGCTGCAACACTAACGAGATTGCCCACAGACTCCTGAAGCGCTTCGGCTCTTTCAAGGCTCTTATGGAGGCAGATATAAGCGAGCTTCGGCTTGTTGAAGGCGTTGGTGAGAATGCCGCCCTGCTTATCCGCCTTGTCAGCGAGATTAACACCCGCTATCTCAGCTCCGACAGAGGCAGCGGCAGAAATGTCCTCCGCAGCACGGAAGCCGCGGGAGATTATCTCAAGCCTCTTTTCGCCTATGCAAAGGACGAGCTCGCCTTCGCGCTGAGCATAAACAGCGCAGGCGGTATCATCCATTGCCATCAGCTGGCAAACGGCATGATAAATAAGGTTGAGTTTTCCGCCCGACAGATTATTGAAATTGCAATCCGGGATAACTGCGCATATATGATTCTTGCCCATAACCATCTGAGCGATATAGCGCTGCCCTCCCGCGCAGACGCAAACGCAACCAAGCTCATCCAGGATACCCTCGCCAGTATAGGCGTTGTCCTTGTTGACCATATCATCGTCAGCGGAGACGAATATGTATCCATGCGCGAGAGCGGCTACTTCGCGAAAAAAGAAGATGAAGAATAAAAAGCCAAAGAGGCAGAGGACATATCCTCTGCCTCTTTATTTGCAGCAAAGCGCCGAACATCCGGTTATGCAAACTCAAAAACTCTTTTATTCCAAGTGCATAACTTCATTGCACGGTTTGTTAAAAACTGGCAAAAATCCACTAAAGCATTGATAATGCTGAGTTTTTTCTATGTTGACAAGCTTGTGGAAAGTGTTGATAACTCACTGGCAAGAGCTTTATTTTCCCCTCTTATGTAAAGCATAATTCCCCTTATTTTCCTTTGACCTCTTTGGAAAAATCTACAAAGCCTGAGTTTTTTCGGATTATTTCTCCAAATCTTTGTGCAAATAAACATATTGACAAACGCTGTCGCATTTTGGCCAATACGGATAAAATAAGTGTATTACAAATAGTAATCACCCGCCCTTCCGACAGGGGCGCAGTTGACTTTGCGCGGCTCTTATGATATAATCCGCAATCGTGAATAAGCTGGTGTAGCTCAGTCGGTAGAGCATCTCACTCGTAATGAGAAGGTCACGTGTTCGAGTCACGCCACCAGCTCCAGAAAGCCCCGTCAGGAAGATCTGACGGGGCTTTTTGTACTTTCTTAACTTCCTCACCGCGAGCTTCAATTTAGTCATTTTTTGCGAAATGACTAAATTGGCTTGAAATTTGATAATATTAAAAGTATAATAAGGTAACACTTCTGATGAGAGGTAAATTTATGCGCAGCTATAACTACGAAAAAATATATAGCACTCTGCTTACTCCCGAAATTGTGCAGCTTCTGGCTCAAATCCACGAGCATAAGGGCGAACACGCGCGGGTGCAAGAGGACGAACTCACCCACTTGACCGAGATCGCACGGATTCAAAGCACCGAAGCTTCCAACCGAATAGAAGGAATTTACACATCCGACGAGCGTTTGCAGAAAATTGTCAAGGACAAAACCACCCCTCGCAACCGCAGCGAGAAGGAAATTGCCGGTTACCGCGACGTACTGGCTACCATTCACGAAAGCTATGAATATATCCCCGTTAAACCGAGCATGATTTTGCAGCTTCACCGGGATCTCTATAAGTTCAGCGGCATGGGCATTGGCGGAAGCTATAAGCTTTCCGATAATCAAATCACCGAGGAAGACGCGCAAGGCAATACGCATGTCCGTTTTATCACGGTATCCGCCTGGGAAACTCCCGAAGCTATGGAACGGCTCTGCCAAGCCTACAATGACCTTTGTAACAATGCTCAGTATGACCCTCTGCTGATGATCCCCGTATTCATTCTGGACTTCCTCTGTATCCATCCCTTTAACGACGGCAACGGACGAATGAGCCGTTTGCTGACGCTGCTTCTGCTTTATCGCGCTGGCTACCATGTCGGCAGATTTGTCAGCGTTGAAAAGCTGATTGAGCGAAGCAAGAGTGCATACTATGACAGCTTGCAGGAAAGCTCCGTAAATTGGCATAAGGAGGAGAATAACTGCATCCCCTTTGTCACCTATCAGCTTGGGGTTATTTTGGCAGCTTACCGCGAATTTTCCGACCGCGTGAAAATAGTCGGCGAAAATTCCAGCAAGCCCGACCGCGTTCGTGAAATAGTCAAAGGACATCTTGGCAAAATCACAAAAACAGAAATTATGCAGCAATGCCCCGATGTGAGCCAGACCACCATCCAGCGCGCGCTAAACGACCTCGTCAAGAGCGGCGAAATCATCAAGATCGGCGGCGGACGTTACACTTCTTACACTTGGAACAGGGAGATTGACTAATATGCTTACCGGAGAACTTAAAAACAAAGTAGACAGCCTGTGGGAAATTTTCTGGACAGGCGGATTGACCAACCCTTTGGATGTCATCGAGCAGATGACGTATCTGATGTTCATTCATGATCTGGACACCACCGATAATCTCCGCGCAAAGGAAAGCGCCATGCTGGGTCTGCCTTATCAGAGCCGCTTTGCAGGCAAGGTGCAGATAGGCGACCGCGAAATTGACGGTCAGCAGCTGAAATGGTCTGTCTTCCACGATTTTGACGCAGGCAGAATGTACGCCATTATGCAGGAATGGGTATTCCCTTTCATCAAAAATCTTGGCGGCGGCAAAGACAGCGCTTACTCCAAGTACATGAACGACGCCATATTCAAAGTCCCCACTCCCCTGATGCTCTCTCGCATTGTGGACAGTATGGACAAAATGTATGAGCTGATGGATAAAAACCCTGACGACAACAAGGGCGACCTTTACGAATATCTCTTGAACAAGCTGAGCCAGTCCGGCATTAACGGACAGTTCCGCACCCCCCGCCATATCATCAAGATGATGGTGGAGCTTATGCAGCCCAAGCCTGATTTCACCATCTGCGACCCCGCTTGCGGCACTGCCGGTTTCCTTGTGGCATCGGAAGAATATCTGATGGAGCATCACAAAAAGGAAATTTTCTTCGACAGACGCAAGAAAGACCACTTTTTGAACCATATGTTCTTCGGCTATGATATGGATCGCACTATGCTCCGTATCGGTGCCATGAATATGATGACCCACGGGGTGGACAGCCCCTTTATTGAATATCGCGACAGCCTCAGCGACCAGAACCCCGACAAGGCTAAGTTCGACCTTATCCTTGCCAATCCCCCCTTTAAGGGCAGTCTGGACGCCGACACCGTGTCCGCCGATTTGCTGAAGGTTTGCAAGACCAAGAAGACAGAGCTACTGTTCCTCGCTCTGTTCCTTCGCATGCTGAAAACCGGCGGGCGCTGCGCCTGCATCGTTCCCGACGGCGTTCTCTTCGGCTCTTCCACCGCCCACAAGGCCATCCGCAAGGAGCTGGTGGAGGGCAACCGCCTTGAGGCCGTGATCTCCATGCCCAGCGGAGTATTCAAACCCTATGCAGGTGTCTCCACCGCAATTTTGATTTTCACCAAAACAGGCCACGGCGGCACGGATAAGGTCTGGTTTTATGATATGACCGCCGACGGCTTTTCTCTTGACGATAAGCGAACCGAAATAAAGGATAACGATATCCCCGATATCATTGCAAGATTCCGCTCCCTCACCGTAGGGCGCGACGACCTCGGCGCGCCGAAATATGACGAAACCAACAACCCCCGCACCGAAAAATCCTTCTTCGTCCCCAAAGACGAAATCGCCGAAAACGGCTATGACCTTTCTATCAACAAGTATAAGAAGACCGAGTATGTGGCTGTGGAATACCCCTCCACTACCGAGATTCTCGCCGACCTGCGCGAACTGGAAATGCAGATCACCGCAGGCCTTGCTGAACTGGAGGGGATGCTGTGATGGCTGTGACGATGCCTCTGAAAGACTTGTGTACTATAGACATTACTGATGGCACCCATAAAACACCAACGTATGCGAACGAAGGATATATTTTCCTTTCGTCAAAGAATGTTACTTCTGGTGTTATCGACTGGGATAATGTCATGTATATCCCTGCTTCCTTACACAATGAACTATATAAGCGTATTGCTCCGCAAAAAAATGATATTCTTTTAGCTAAGAACGGAACCACAGGTGTGGCAGCGATTGTTGACCGAGACGAGGTTTTTGATATCTATGTAAGTCTTGCTTTAATTCGTCCCGATGAAACAAAGGTGTTGCCTCGTTATTTGCTGCACGCAATCAATAGCTATCCGACAAAGCAATTTTTTGATAGCCACCTAAAAGGAATCGGCGTACCAAATTTGCATTTGACACATATCCGTGAAACACCAATAAGAGTACCGTCCTTTACTGAGCAGAAACAAATAACCGATGTATTGGATAAAGTTACTGAACTGATCACCCTGCAGAAAGAGCAGCTTGCAAAGCTGGACGACCTCGTCAAATCCCGATTTATCGGACTGTTTGGGGATAAAGGTTATCCCGAAGATTCTTTGCTGAATTTGTGCAATATCATAGATTATCGTGGTAAAACACCTGAAAAGGTTGAATATGGTTTGCCTTTTATAACCGCAAAGAATGTAAGAATGCATCAGATGAATTTAGAACCTCGTGAGTATATATCAAAAGAAACTTATGACAAGGTTATGGTAAGAGGTTTTCCTAAAGAGGGTGATGTTGTGTTTACAACAGAAGCACCTTTGGGAAATGTGTGTAGAATCCCGCATTTTGATACTAAGTTTTACATTGGGCAAAGAATTGTTACTCTACAAACAGAAAAACTCGAACCAATATATCTTGAATATGCGCTGTCTTCTGATGATTTCAAGATGAAGTATATGGGGAAATCCTCTGGTAGTACAGTTACGGGAATTAGAGTTAGATTGTTGGAACAGTTAACAATTCCAGTTCCTCCGACAGAATTACAAGAACAGTTCGCAGCCTTCGTCGAACAGACCGACAAATCAAAATTGGCAATCCAGCAGAGCCTTGAAAAGCTCGAAACCTTAAAAAAGTCCTTGATGCAGAAATACTTTGGATAATTAAGATGCACATAAAGCGCACATAAAGCGCATATAAAGCGCACATTAGACGCACACAAAAACCTTGTAGAAAAGGCATAATAAAGAAAAAACCGGAGGTGCAACGCATGAACCCTCAGCAGGAATATGACATCTTTATGGTAAAATTCGCAAAATCTCTTAAGGACATTAAAGATAGCTTCAATAGCCTTTCATTTGAAAATCAGCAGCGTTTTGCCAATGAAGCGAATACACTATTGAGGTCGTATGGGTATGCAATAACTGTTGAAGATTTAATGCGATACAACTGGTGGTCGAGATAACAAAAAGAATATGAGGGTGTTCTATAACCTAATTATCATATGTGCGTATCAGTTAATCACATATGATAATTAGATTGCCATCTCTGTGTATTGTTGCAATACAATATCGTTTGCTATAATTAGCTTGAAGTTCATTCCGTTTGCCGGTAACGAGTTATCGGCTATGAAATATTATCAATACATAAAGTTTAGACAAAGCGAAACTGGGGTGAAGATAGAAAAATGAATGTTACCTTCCTGATTGGCAATGGATTTGACCGCAATCTTGGTCTATCCACAACATATGCGAAATTTGTAAAAGAATATAAAACATTAAATCCACCAACAAAAATAATTAAGGAGTTTCGCAATTACATCAAAGGCAACGAAGAGTTGTGGTCATCCGCAGAAGTTGCTCTTGGTCAATATACTGCTCAACTCGAAAGCGGACGCGGCGCGGCTTTTTCAGAGTGTCATACTGATATTTGCGAAGAACTGGCTAAATACTTGAAGAAACAACAAAAACGGATTGATTATGACATCTCTCCCGAAAAGGCACAGAATGCACTGGCAAGCTTAAATAATATTGTACAACCATTCCCAACTCAAGAGGCGTCTACGTTGCATGCCGTCTTCGACAAACACAAAAATGAGAACACAGTATTTAATTTTATCAATTTCAATTACACCAACACATTAGACAATCTACTGAAAATCGCAAAAAAGAATCCAGATATTCTTGGTTCACACCAATACTTAAACAAACGACTGAAGCACACATTGGGAAATATTTGCTCTGTTCATGGCACAGTAGAGGGCGAGATGGTATTTGGTGTTAATGACGAATCGCAAATTGCAAACAATAGCGTATTCGAATGCGAGGATGGGGACTTATATAAGAAACTGCTTATCAAGCAACAAGCAAATGCTACATATTTAGAGAATACCGATGAGAAGGCATTAAAGATTCTCAACAATAGCCATCTAATCTATATTTACGGCATGTCTATCGGAGAAACAGATAAACTTTGGTGGAACAGAATATGCACGTGGCTAAATGGTAGCAGTGACCGACATGTTATACTCAATAAGTTTAGTATGCCTGAAAAGGGTGTCCTGCCAGCAAAATATCAGATAGCTGAACGAATGGCACGGCGAAAGATCACACAATATTGTGATCTTAACGAAATATCAAAACAAAACATTGAAGCGCGTATTCATGTTACAAATCATAATATCTTTGCGGATATTGATAGTATTGCAATGAGTGAAGAAGAAGCCGTAGCATTCAACTCATATCTATCTGTTTTGGCCGAAATTGAAGCACAGGAAATGAACACGAGAGAAACCTTACCAATTAGCTAAGTTTGTTGATGCAAAAATTTTATGTCGTGTATAATTTCAAATTCCTATAATCTGACTCCGCGTTTGCGCTATTTACGGATGTTGTCATAGTGGCGGAGAAAATATTACATATTGACGTTACGACAAACAGAGCCTCTGCTAAAAAGATCTCTAATGAAGAAGTATTTTAGGTGAGTAATGTTAACTAAATTTTGCTAGTCAGAAAGAGAGATGACCTAATATATGGCAAATGAAAATGAACAAGCCTTTGAGTTGGTAAAAGAATTAGCAAAAGAAGTTGCAAAAGATGCTTATGACGATGTAGGCAGACCAGTTGCAAAACCAGCAGGAGAACTTGTTGCTTTGGTTCCTCGTGCAATTAAAGCTGCGCTTGCGCCTGTTGAAAAATGGGTTTTACAACGAGAATACAATGTTGCAGAAACTAAGAAACTTCTAGAAGAAAAGCTGCAAAATACTCCCCCAGAATTGATTCAGCCGCCAGAACCTCATATTGCCGTTCCCGCCTTGCAGTACATCAGTTACTGTATGGATAACGAAGAGCTCCGTGATATGTATGCGAATTTACTAGCAAATTCTATGAATAGCGTAGTCAAAAATGGTGTTCACCCCGGATTTGTTGAAATTATTAAACAATTATCGCCGGATGAAGCGAAGATATTACGGCATTTTTCTGTACATAAAACCATCCCGACAATAACTCTTCGAGCGGAAAACGAAAATCTCCAAGGTGTTGATGTGGTTAAAAACTTCTCTGATATTGGAGAAAAGTGTGGATGCGAAGAAAAATATGGTTTAAACAAATATTTTGATAATTTGATTCGATTGGGTTTAATATGTAGCGCCGAAAATACGTCAAGTTTAACAGACAAAACAAATTATGAACCATTGAAAACGCATCACATTATGGAGCTATATATAAAGACTATCGAGAGCGAACCTGCGCCATATAATAAGCCCAGAGTTCGCGAGAGTTATTTATATGTATCAGACTTCGGTCGTACATTCTGTGATATCTGCCTTTGAAATATAAAAAGGAGTTAGAGTTCTACAACAGAAACAAGGTGATTTCATGACCAACTTTGATTTCCTGACTTCCGAACCTCAATTTAATACTTTCTCTTCTGTCGCGGTATCGGCGGAGAAAATCTTACATATTGACCCGGCGGCGAGCGTTATCAATTGCCGACGGGCGATGGAGTTTGCCATAAAGTGGATGTACTCCGTGGACAAGGAGCTGGAACTTCCCTATCAGGACAACCTCCACAGCCTTATGACAAACGAGGATTTCCGCGCCATAGTTGGGGATGATCTCTGGCGGCGAATTGAGCTTATCCGAAAAAAGGGCAACATCGCCGCCCACGGCAGCGGAAAGATAACGAAAGAGCAGGCTATGCTCTGCCTTGAAAACCTCTTCATTTTCCTTGATTTCGTGGCCTGCTGCTACGGCTCAGAATACACGGAGACCAAGTTTGACCCCACTTTAATTCCCACAGAAATACCCTCTCCGTCACCTGCGGTGACACCTCTCCCAGAGGGAGAGGCGAGTTTGGCAGAGCTCATAGAAGAAAACAGAAAGCTCCGCGAAGAGCTGACCGCCCGCCGCGAAGAACAGCAGCAAAGCTATGTACCCAAGCCCCTCGAACTTTCCGAATACAAGACCCGCAAAATCTATATCGACGCCATGCTGGAGGACGCCGGATGGTGCGAAGGAAAGAACTGGCTCAACGAGGTGGAGCTGCCCGGTATGCCCAACCGCAGCGAAGTGGGCTTTGCCGACTATGTGCTCTATGACGATGCCCACAAGCCCCTTGCAGTTATCGAGGCCAAGCGCACCTGCGTGGATGTTTCCAAGGGTAGGCAGCAGGCGGAACTTTATGGCGATATTCGGGAGAAGAAATATAAGCGCCGCCCTGCTATTTTCCTGACCAACGGCTTTGAGACCCGCATTATTGACGGACAGTATCCCGAACGCAAGTGCGCCACCATATACTCCAAACGGGATTTGGAGAAGATGTTCAACCTGCGTACCATGCGGGTATCCCTCAAGAACGTTATGGTGAAAAAGAATATTGCAGGCCGCTATTATCAGGAGGGCGCTATCAAGGCCGTATGCGATGCCTTCGACAAGAAAAACCGCCGCAAGGCGCTGCTTGTAATGGCCACCGGTTCTGGCAAGACGCGCACCACCATTGCTCTTTGCGATGTGCTGCTGCAGCACGGATGGGTAAAGAATATTCTGTTTCTTGCCGACCGCAACAGCCTTGTCACTCAGGCAAAGCGCAGCTTTGTGAACCTTATGCCCGACCTCTCCTGCACCAACCTTTGCGAGGAAAAGGATAACTATACAGCTCATTGCGTGTTCTCCACTTATCAGACGATGATGAACTGCATCGACAATGTGAAGGACGAGCAGGGCAAGCTTTTTACCTGCGGTCACTTTGACCTTGTCATCTGCGACGAGGCTCACCGCTCCATTTACAATAAGTATCGGGATATTTTCAATTATTTCGATGCGCCCCTCGTCGGTCTGACCGCCACTCCCAAGGACGAGATAGACAAAAACACCTATGAGGTCTTTGAACTGGAAAACGGCGTGCCCACCTATGGCTATGAGCTGGCTCAGGCGGTCAAGGACGGTTATCTGGTGGACTTCATGTCCGTGGAAACCAAGCTGAAATTCATCGAGCAAGGCATAGTCTACGACGAGCTGAGCGAGGAAGAGAAGGCCGAATATGAAGAAAAGTTCATTGATGAAAACGATGAGCTTCCCGAAAAGATCATGTCCTCCGCGCTGAACGAATGGGTATTTAATATCGATACTATTCGTCAGGTGCTGCATATCTTGATGACCGAAGGCCTGAGGATTGACTACGGCCAGAAGCTGGGCAAGACCATTATCTTTGCCAAGAACCATCGACATGCGGAAAAGATTTTCGAGGTATTCAATAAGGAATACCCCCATCTGCCCGGTTTTGCCAAGGTGATCGACAACAAGATCAACTACGCACAAAGCCTGATTGATGACTTCTCCGATGCAAACAAGCTGCCGCAGATAGCCATTTCCGTGGATATGCTGGACACGGGCATCGACGTTCCCGAGTGCCTTAATCTCGTATTTTTCAAAAAGGTTATGAGCAAGGCGAAGTTCTGGCAAATGATAGGCCGTGGAACCCGTCTATGCGAAGGGCTTTTGGATGGGGCGGATAAGGACAAGTTCTATATCTTTGATTTCTGCGGTAACTTTGAGTTTTTCCGCATGAGCAACGGAAAACCCACCGCGCTGCAGATCGCACTGCAAGGCGCCATCTTCAGCCTGAAAGCGCAAATTATCTATAAGCTGCAGGATATTGCTTACCAAACTCCGGAGCTGATTGCCTTCCGCAGCACTTTGGTTGAGGATATGGTTCGAAAGGTGCGGGAACTGAACAGGGAGAATTTTGCGGTTCGTCAGCATTTGAAGTTTGTGGAACTATATTCCAATCCGGACAATTATACCACCCTCACCTATGAAAACACGCTCCAGATAAGAGACGAGCTTGCTCCGCTGATCACTCCGGATGTGGACGATGCCAAGGCCGTGCGCTTCGATGCGCTTATGTACGGCATTGAACTGGCCTACCTTATAGGCAAGAAGTATGCCAAGGCAAGAACAGACCTTTTCAAAAAGGTCAGCGGTATTGCTTCCGTTGCAAACATTCCAGAAATCATGGTGCAGAGTGAGCTCATCAACAAGATTCTGCACACTGACTATCTGGAAAATGCAGGGATCAACGAGTTTGAGCATATCCGTGAGAATCTGCGTAATCTGATGAAGTACATTGTAGGCGGAGTAGATCCCATTGATATTGTTATTATTGCAGACGAAATTCTATCCATGGAATGGCACGAGTCCGAACTTGAAAATGACGATTTGAAGAACTATAAGATGAAAGCTGAGTTCTACATCCGTCAGAATCAGGACAACGCGGTCATTGCCAAACTTAAGACCAATCAGCCGCTTACAAGCGCAGACGTGAAGGTGCTGGAAGGCATTTTGTGGGGCGAGGTCGGCACAAAGCAGGACTACGAAAACGAATACGGCAGCAAACCCTTGGGCGAGTTTGTCCGCGAGATAGTTGGTCTGGATATGAATGCAGCCAAAGAAGCATTTGCGGAGTTTCTGAACGATGCTTCTTTGGATAGCAACCAGATATACTTTGTGAACCAAATCGTGGAGTATGTTGTCCACAACGGCCTCATGAAGGATTTGTCCGTACTGCAGGACGCCCCCTTCACCGACAACGGAAGCATTGTGGAGGTCTTTACGGATTTGTCCGTGTGGATCGGCATCAGACGCGTTATTGACACCATAAACTCCAATGCCCTTGCGGCATAAACGCAAATATCAAAGAGCCGCAGCTTCCGAAAGCTGCGGCTCTTTCCCGGTTAGTGATGCCCTTGAAATAGGTACCTATATATGATATAATCCCGCTATTGTCAGGCAAAGGCCGGGAGGTTTGAAAATGCACCTACATGAGTCCGGAGAAATGTATATTGAAACCATATATGTCCTCACCAGAGAGAATCCCAACGTAAGGGCTATCGATGTTGGTGAGCACATGGGCTTTTCAAAGCCCAGCGTCAGCCGCGCTCTTGGCATTCTCAAGCAGGGAGGCTATGTGACCGTCAGCCCCGAGGGTTATCTCGCCCTTACCGAGGCAGGCACCGACATTGCCGAAAAGATTTATGCCCGCCATGAGTTGCTCAAAAATTTCCTTGTCTCCATCGGAGTTGACGAGGAGACCGCCGCAGAGGACGCCTGCAAGATGGAGCACGCCATCTCCGACGCTTCCTTCGAGGCAATGAAGCGCCATCTGAATAAATAAAATAGGAGGGTATTTTATGGAACTTACTGCTATAGCCGCATGGCTTAACACCGACTGCGCAGGACTTGACGCTAGCGTCACCGGCGCTGTTGCACAGCTTTATGACTTGGCCGGTGGCTTCTTCACCCCCTTCTCTCACTTTATGGATCTTATGGGCAAGGGCGGCGCCATCCTCATCGCATTGAGCCTTGCTCTCATGCTCTTCCCCCGCACCCGCCGTGTCGGCACCGTTATGCTTCTGGCGCTGGGTATAGGCGCACTGCTCACCAATGTTGTTTTCAAGCCTTTGGTTTACCGTCCCCGTCCCTACACCCATGAGGGCAGCATTTATCATCAGCTTTGGTCTTTGGTCGGTCAGCACACTGAAAGCGACTTCTCCTTCCCCTCCGCCCACACCCCCGCCGCCTCCGCCGGCATGCTGGGCATTTTCTTCACCTGCCCCAAGAAAAAGAGCTGGGTGGCCCTCATCTTCGCCGTGGCCATGGGCTTTAGCCGCATCTATCTGGGCGTTCACTATTTCACCGATATTCTCGGCGGCTTCGTTGCCGGAACTATCGGCGCTGTGGCCGCATACTACATAGGCAAGGCTCTCCCCGAAGTTTATTATAACTATGTGTTCAAATTCCTCAGAAGGGCATAAAAATAAAAACTCCCGAGTTTTTAACTCCACAGTTGTCTTTTATATGCCCAAGAGCCATTTCGCATCCTTGAGATTTT
>JAZUAQ010000049.1:0-47628 GCA_045638085.1 Oscillospiraceae bacterium | reverse complement strand
AGTGGGGAGAGCCTTTGATGATTTTACCGCCAAAGGACGAACTTCTCATAAACATTGAGCTTTTGGAAGATGCTGCTGACTGGCAGCTTAAAAAGCTTGAGAACGGATTTCTTAAAGAAATCGGTGAAGAAGCTTTGAGCGAGGAAAAGCAGGAAGCTCTTTCCAAAGCTATAAGGGAAGGAAAGATCAAATTTTTCATTGCAAAGCGAGGATACCGCGCTGTTGGTATGTGCTCTGTGGCGGAATGTTGGTCAACGTTTTCCTGCGCCGAGACAGCGGTTTTTGAAGATTTCTACATTGAACCGGCTTTCAGAGGAAAAGGTATCGCCCGCATGCTGGCAGCGGAAGCTCAAAAATGGTGCGCAGAGAGAGGATTATCAAGCCTCAGTGTCTGCTGCGCTCCCTGCGACGAGGAAATGTATAAGTCTCTGGGTTTTGATGTTCAGCTTGGCAAAACATTTGCATATCTGACATAAAGAATAAAGGGTGTGGATTTCCACACCCTTTATTCTTTGCCCCATGCCATTTCAACTTCGTCCAAAAGCGGAAGACCTTCCCTTATTGCGATAAGTTCGCTGCGGCAGGCATTTATGGCAATTGCGAGATACTCATCCGCCATTTGTGGGGTGAAGTAGTGGTATTCACCCTCGCTGCTGCATTCGAAATCACCCTCAAGCTCACGGAGAAAGCCTGCCATGTCAAACTCAAAGCGCTGGTTTATATCCTCCTTAGAAAAATCCGAGGGGAGAATAATGCCGTTTTCCAGTTCGTGATTTTCAATTATATAGCGGTTTATCTTTCTGTAGTCGCTATGGAGCTTGATCACATTTTCCCATATTCTTGCATCCCAGTGGGGAAGGGCATACATATATCTTCTGTAGAAAATATCCTGAATAAGATGGAGGTAGTAGCCAAGATAGAGGCTGTCACCTTGCATCCGCTCTCCGTAGAGGGAGAGAAATTCCCTGAGCTTATAGGTCGTAAGACCGTTTGGCAGCGCTGTCTGAAAATGGGGAGCGGCACGGAGATGGGAATCTATTTTTGCGTCGGGCAAAATTGAGCCGAGACGAAAACGCGCAGGATTATCAATGTCAAATTCCCGCAGCAGCGCATCCGCAACGGCAAGATGTATGATTCGCGATGCCATAATAAACCTCCCCCGTTTCACAGGCTTTTTTAACATTTTATCATAGGCTGTTTTCCTTGAAAAGCTTGGAATTTTAGGGAAATATACACAAAAAAAGCTCTTGATTTTTTATATATAGAATGTTATACTATCAGCGTTGGATAAGAAGTTTGACTGAGTGGGCGCCCCCCACTCTTTTTTGCAAGCAAAAATAGAATGTAAGAAATTGGGAAATGGTGTAAACTATGAATAAAATTGCACAGCGCGTATATGATCTGGCTCTCCCTGTTGCCGAAAAAATGGGTCTTGATATCTGGGATGTTGAGTACCTGAAGGAAGCAGGAGAGTGGTATCTGAGAGTATATATCGATAAGCTCGAGGGTGGAATTTTCATCAATGATTGCGAAGCTTTCAGCCGCGAGATGGACCCCATTCTGGACGAGGCAGACCCCATTGACGGAAGCTATGTTTTCGAGGTCAGCTCTGCAGGTGCCGAGCGCCAGCTCAAGCGTCCCTCGGACTTTGAGCGTTTTATGGGAAGCAATGTTGAAGTCAAGCTTTATAAGGCAGTTGAAGGCCGCAAGAGCTACCAGGGAACTCTCTCCGCCTATGAGGACGGAAAAGTAAGTGTCGATGTGGGCGGAATTGAGATGAGCTTCGAAAAGGAAGTTGTCGCATCTGTCCGCCTTCGCGTTGTGATTTGATCAGAGATATAAGTTTTAAGGAGAATATATAAATGAACGCTGAATTTTTTGTTGCTATTGAAGCTCTCGAAAAGGAAAAGGGCATTTCCAGACAGTATATGTATGACAAGATTCATCAGGCAATGATGGCTGCATTCCGCAAGGATAACCCCGAAGCTGCTGATAATATTGTCATCGAGATGAACGAAGAAAAGAAAAAGATCGATATGTATATCGAGATGGAAGTTGTTGAGGAAGTTGAAAATCCCGCAACTCAGCTGAATCTTGATGCTGCAAAGGCCGTCTCCAAGCGCGCCAAGGTTGGCGGAATCGTAAAGATTCCCGTTGACACCAAGAAGTTCGGCCGCATTGCCGCTCAGGCTGCAAAGCAGGTCATCATTCAGGGTATCCGCGAGGCAGAGCGTGGCATCGTTTACGAGGAGTTCAACAACAAAGAGCATGAGATCCTCACCGGCACCGTCTCCCGCATCGATCCCAAGAACGGCAGCCTCTCCATCAAGATCAGCTCCAACAGCGAGTATACCGAGGCTGTTATGCCTGCAAATGAGCAGATCAAGGGCGAGGAACTGAAGGAAGGCAGCAGAGTTAAGGTCTATGTTGTTGAAGTCCGCAACTCCACCCGCGGTCCTCAGGTTCTTGTATCCCGTACCCATCCCGGTCTTGTAAAGCGTCTGTTTGAGCTTGAAGTTCCCGAGATTTTTGACGGCACTGTTGAAATCAAATCCATCGCCCGCGAGGCCGGCAGCCGCACCAAGATGGCTGTTTGGTCCAATATTGAGGAAGTCGACCCCATCGGTTCCTGTGTAGGTCCCAAGGGCGGCCGCGTTGCCAGCATTGTTGAAGAACTCTGCGGCGAGAAGATAGACATCGTTAAGTACAGCGAGTATATCGAGGAATATGTTGCTGCATCCCTTGCTCCCGCTGAGGTCGTTTCCGTTACTCAGCTTGAGGACGGCAAGAGCTGCCGCGTAATCGTTCCCGATTCTCAGCTTTCCCTCGCCATCGGCAAGGAAGGCCAGAATGCCCGCCTTGCAGCAAAGCTCACCGGCTATAAGATCGACATCAAGCCCGAGAGCGAAGCATAAGATTAATTTTCCTAAAAGGAGGCAGTCATCGTGCAGAAGAAAATACCTATGCGGCAGTGCCTTGGCTGCCGTGAAATGAAGCCCAAAAGGGAACTTATCCGTGTAGTAAGGTCTCCCGAAGGGGCAATAAGTCTTGACTTCAAGGGAAAGGCCAACGGGCGGGGCGCCTATGTCTGTCCGGAAATGGCCTGCCTGAAAAAGGCTATGAAGAGCAAGGCAATCGAGCGCGCCTTTGAAACTTCTATCCCCGAGGAAATCTACGCTCAGCTTACGGAGCAGATGGAGGCGGGAAATGAGTAAGGCACTTAATTATCTTGGAATTGCAAGAAAAAGCGGCGGTATGGAAACGGGCGAGGATAATTCCTCCGGCCTTGTAAAAGCCGGAAAGGCCAGAGTTCTTATCGTTGCAAGCGATACCTCCGACGGTGCTAAGCGCCGTGCGGAAGGCTATGTTTATGAAACAAACACAGTCCTTGTTGAAGTTCCTTTCACAAAGGATGAGATATCGTCCATAAGCGGAAAAAGCGGCTGCAGTATGGCCGCAATAACAGACCTCGGCCTGGCAGCGGCTTTTCTGAAAGCCCTTGCTCAGGAAAACGAGGAAAAGTATTCCGGGGCCTATGAGCGTGTAGAGGCTATGAGGCAGCGGATTGAAAAGCGCAAGGCGGGGAATGCTCCTGGGCCTCGCGGCAGCAAAACGGGTATTAGGAGGAAGAAAAGCGTATGAGCAGTTTTGAAAAATACAGAATTCATGAGGTGGCAAAGGACTTTAACCTTACCAGTAAGGTCATCACCGAGATATTGACGGAGTATGCCTCCGCACCCAAAAACCATATGCAGGTTCTTGAGGCCAATGAGCTTGACCTCATTTTCGAGTATCTCACTCAGCATAATCAGATGGAGTCTATTGCCGAAGTGTTTGCAGTTCCCGCAGCACCCAAGGCAGCAGAGCAGAAGGCTCCCCAGCAGGCAAAGCCTCAGCAGGGTAAGGCTCCTCAGAATCAGCAGGCTAAGCCCCAGCAGGGCAAGGCTCCCCAGAATCAGCAGGCCAGACAGAACGCTCCCCAGCAGAGCGCTCCCCAGCCCAAGGCTGAGCAGAAGCCCCATGTCCCCAGACAGGTGGCAGAAAAGCGCATTGTTGATACCCGCGGCAACACCAACACCAACCTGAGCAAGTATGACGAGAAGTTCGATAATCTTGCAGGCGACCGCGGCGAAAAGCAGCGCGGCGGTAAGGAGAAGTTCACCAACCGCAATAAGCAGCGTCAGGCACAGGCTCCTTCCAACAAGCGCCGCCAGGAAGAAAAAGACAAGATGCAGCGTCTGCAGCTTGAAATTGCCAAGAAGCAGCCCACCAAGGTTTCCATCCCCGATGAAATCGCTGTTGGCGAACTGGCATCCCGCATGAAGAAGACCGCTGCAGAGGTTATCAAGCAGCTCATCAAGCTTGGCGTTTTCGCATCTGTTTCCGAGATAATCGACTACGATACCGCAGCCCTTGTTGCAATGGAACTTGGCTGCGTTGTAGAGAAGGAAGTTATCGTTACTGTTGAAGAGCGTCTCATCGATGATAGCGAGGATAAGGCAGAGGATCTCATCTCCCGCGCTCCCGTTGTCGTTGTTATGGGTCACGTTGACCACGGTAAGTCCTCTCTTCTGGACTGCATCCGCCACGCAAATGTCGCATCCGGCGAAGCAGGCGGCATCACTCAGCACATTGGTGCATACACCGTTGAAATCAACGGCAGCCCCATCACCTTCCTTGACACTCCCGGCCACGAGGCATTCACTTCCATGCGTGCCCGCGGCGCTATGATAACCGATATTGCAATTCTGGTTGTTGCAGCTGATGACGGTATCATGCCCCAGACCATCGAGTCCATCAACCATGCAAAGGCCGCAGGTATTCCCATCGTTGTCGCTATCAACAAGATCGACACCGTTGGCGCTAACCCCGACCGTATCAAGCAGCAGCTCACCGAGTATGACATCGTACCCGAAGAGTGGGGCGGCGACACTATTGTTTGCCCCATTTCCGCAAAGAAGAAGATCGGTATCGAAGACCTTCTGGAAAACCTTGTTGTTCTGGCTGAGGTTCAGGAGCTTAAGGCTAACCCCAACCGTGCAGCAAAGGGTACTGTTATCGAGGCTCGCCTTGATAAAGGCCGCGGTCCCATCATGACCGTTCTTGTCCAGAACGGCACTCTCCGCTCCGGCGACATTATCATTGCCGGCACTGCTGTCGGCCGCGTTCGTACCATGACTAATGATAAGGGTCAGCGCGTAACTTCCGCAGGTCCCTCTGTTCCCGTTGAGATCACCGGTATGAGCGAAGTTCCCAATGCAGGCGATATCTTCAACGCTGTTGCCGATGAGCGTATGGCTCGCGAGCTGGTTGAAGAGCGCAAGGAGCAGGCAAAGAACCAGGCTCTGGGCGGCAACCGCAAGGTAAGCCTGGATGACCTCTTTGCTCAGATCAAGCAGGGCGATCTTAAGGACTTCAACATCATCGTTAAGGCCGACGTTCAGGGTTCTGCTGAGGCTGTTAAGGCTTCTCTTGAGAAGATGACCAATGAAGAAGTACGCGTCAAGGTTATCCACAGTGCAGTCGGCGCAATCAATGAGTCCGACGTTATGCTTGCAGCAACCTCCGGCGCCGTTATTGTCGGCTTCAACGTTCGCCCCGATAACGCTGCCCGTGATAGCGCAGCAAGAAGCGGTGTTGATCTCCGCATGTACCGCGTCATTTATGACTGCATCAACGAGATTGAAGCAGCTATGAAGGGCATGCTCGCTCCCAAGTTCCAGGAAGCTATCATTGGTCACGCCGAAGTCCGCGAGACCTACAAGGTCAGCAAGATCGGCACTGTCTGCGGCTGCTATGTTACCGACGGTAAGATCCAGCGCGGCTGCTCCGTACGCGTTCTCCGCGATAACATTGTTATCCACGAGGGCGAACTGGCATCTCTCCGCCGTTTCAAGGATGACGTTAAGGAAGTTGCCACTAACTTTGAATGCGGTATGCAGGTTGAAAAGTTCAACGATATCAAAGTTGGCGACGTTATCGAGTGCTTCGTAATGGAAGAAATCAAGCAGTAACGCACATTTAAAACGATTAACGGGCGGCTCCTCGGCTGCCCGTTATTTTGAACTATATCCTTACTAAAGGAGGAAAAATAAATGGCAAGCAACAAGCTCCAGAGAACAAACGATGATATTCAGTTTGTCCTTTCCCGACTTCTCCCTCAGGTGAAAGATCCCCGCGTTAATCAGGGAAGCCTGATTTCCATCACCCGCGTTGACACCACCGGTGACCTGCGCTACTGCAAGGTGTTTGTGAGCGTTCTTGGTGAAGTCAATGAAAAGGAATTCAAGAAGGGCGTAAAGAGTGCATCCCCCTGGCTCCGCCGTGAGCTTGGAATAGCCCTCAACCTTCGTTATACCCCCGAGCTTATTTTTGAACTGGATAAGAGCATAGAATACGGCGCCCATATCCATTCCGTTATGGAGAGTCTCAATATTTCCGGTGACGAAAATGATGAGGATATGTGATTGCGCCTCTCTTCTTGAGGGAAAGGATAATATCCTTCTCCTTACCCATACCCGCCCCGACGGAGACACGCTTTGCTCAGCCGCAGCTCTTTGCTCTGCCCTGAGAAGGCTTGGTAAAAATGCAGGGCTTTATAATAATCCCGAGATAACCGAAACCTATATGGATTTCGTCAAGGATTATATTTGGTCTGAGAGCGCAGAAAATGCTTATGTGGTCAGCGTGGATACTGCTGATTTGCGTATGCTTCCCCTCGGCTTTGAGGGAAAGGTTGACCTGGCAATAGACCACCATGCCTCCAACAGCGGCTATGCAGAGGAAAACCTTGTTATGGGCGAAAAAGCTGCCTGCGGAGAGATTGTTATGGAGCTTGTCGAAGCGCTTTGCGGCGGTCTCACTCAGGAGGAGGCAAACCTTGTTTACGCGGCGATAAGCACCGATACGGGCTGCTTTTGCTACGGCAACACCAATCCCGATACTCTTCGCGCAGCAGCGAAGGTAATCGAATATGGCGCGGAAAACGGCAGACTCAATAAGCTTCTTTTCCGCAGCATGTCTTTCCCCAGGTTGAAGCTGGAAGGCCTTCTCTACGCAAATATGCGCTCTTACAGGGATAACAGCATCAATGTTGCTGTTGTAACTTTGGATATGATGCATGAGTCCGGAGCCACCGAGGATGACTGCGATGACCTTGCCTCCCTTGCGGGAAAGGTAAGGGGCAGCGTTGTGTCCGTAACCGTAAGAGAGCTTCCCGGCGGACGCAGCAAGGCCTCCGTCCGCACCAATGACCAAGTCAATGCAAGCGCAATCTGCGCCCGCTTTGGCGGCGGCGGTCACGCAATGGCCGCAGGCTGCAATGCCAATATGGGACCCTATGAGCTGGCAGACGCTCTGCTTAAAGTTGTTTACGAGGTTATGGAATGAACGGCATTTTGCTTATAGATAAGCCCACGGACTGGACAAGTATGGATGTCTGTGCCAAGCTGAGAGGCGTTTTTCACGAAAAGCGCATCGGCCACAGCGGCACCCTTGACCCCATGGCCACGGGACTTCTTGTTGTTTTCCTTGGCAGAGCCACAAGAGCGGTTGAATTTGCAGAAGCGGACAGCAAGGAATATATAGCCAGGCTGCGCCTTGGTATCACAACGGATACTCAGGACACAAGCGGAAATGTACTTTCCGAAAAAAGCGCGGATATAAGCGATGAGCTTCTTTTATCCGCACTTGAAAAATTCAAAGGGGAGATTGAACAGATCCCTCCCATGTATTCCGCAATCAAAATAGGCGGAAAAAAGCTTTATGAAATTGCCCGTAAGGGTGAGAGCGTGGAGCGAAAAAGCAGAAAAATTACCATCCATAGCCTTGATTTTCTGGGTTGGGAGGATGGAGATGCCCTGCTGCGTATTCGTTGCAGCAAAGGCACTTATATACGCACTCTCTGCAATGATATTGGCGAGGCTCTTGGCTGCGGTGGATGTATGTCTTCTCTGCGCCGAAGCGCCGCGGGAATTTTCTCTCTTTCTGAAGCCCACCGCCTTGAGGACGTTATTGCAGCAGGGGAGAAGGCGGAAGAGCTTCTTCTTCCGGTGGACGCTCTTTTTGCCACGTTGCCCAGCGCTGTGCTTAATGCAAAGCAGGAAAAGCTTTTCAGAAACGGCGTGAGATTTTCTTATTCCTGCGAAAATGAGCGATTTCGCGTTTACTCCGAAAGTGGAGAGTTTCTTGCCCTTGCAGCGGTTGAAGAGGGCAAAATAGTATGCATCAAGAGTTTTTACGAGGTGAAATAATGAAAAAACCAAGCCCCAAAGTAATGGCACTCGGATTTTTCGACGGCATTCATATTGGACATGGGGCTCTTATGGAGCGCAGCAAAGCTGTTGCAGAGAGCCTTGGAACAGAGTGTGCCGTGCTCACCTTTGATAGCCACCCCGATACCTATGTGAAGGGTGCTGCGGTTGAGCTTATCAACTCCGCAGCTGATCGCAGCTATATCCTCAAGCGCTTTTACGATATTGAAAATGTTTATTTCATCCGCTTCAATGAACGCACTATGCGCATGCATTGGAAGGATTTTATAGACAGTGTAATTGAAACTTATAATGCCGTCCATTTTGTGGTGGGTCACGATTTCTGCTTTGGCTATAAGGGCGAGGGCAAGGCTGATGTGCTGCAAGCTTACTGCGAGAGCCTTGGTCTGGGCTGCGATATAATAAGTCCCGTTATGCGCGACGGAGAGATTATTAGCTCAACCCTTATTCGCAATCTCCTCTCCGAGGGCGAGACGGAAAAAGCAAACGAATATCTGGGTCATCCCCATATTCTCACCGACACGGTACGCTCCGGCTTTCAGATTGGCGGCACAACTCTCGGCGCGCCTACCATAAATATGGTTTTCGGCGAGGGAGTGCTGGTGCCACGCTGCGGAGTTTATGCCACCAGAACAATTTTGCCCGAGGGGGAATATACTTCAGTCACAAATGTTGGCATCCGTCCTACCTTTGGCGGAAACGAGGTCACCGTTGAGACCAATATTTTCGATTTCAGCGGCTATCTTTACGGCACCAATGTCTGCGTGGAGTTCCATAGCTTCATCCGTCCTGAGCGCAAATTTTCCTCTCCCGAGGCTCTTATGAGCCAGATAAAGCGGGATTGCCAAAGCGCAAGAGATTATTTCGATAAATAAAAAAAGATGAGTTCCTCCGGAACTCATCTTTTTTTTGTTGTTATTTAATCAGCCAATGGGACTGAAGCAGCTTGCAATAGCATCGCAGGCATTGTCGTAGAAAGAAATTATGTTAACCAAACCGATATATCTTCCGGACTTGAGGCAGATCATATACTGGTAAAGGTCAAGATCTCCGTTATTTCCGCTTACAACGATTGCGGGGAGAAGCTGACCGCAGAACTCAACGTAGTCAACTTCGCATACGAGGTTATCCAGTATGCCGGCATAGCTTTCCTTGACCTGGGGGAGTGTGATGTCTATATAGTCTTCAATAAACAGGTCGGCATAAGTGTCGGTAAGGTCTTCAACAATAAATTCGGCATAGCAAAGCTCATCACTGGTGACGGCGCTCATAATGTAGGGAGACTGACCCACGGCCATAATATCAAGAGCTTCCTTGGTTGTGAAAACGTCGCTGCTGATGCCGTTATAAGCGGCGAGATCTGCGGGGGTATAAATGTTCCAGTCAGAGTCAAAATTGGCTTCAAAGCCGAAGAAACGGTTTACATAACGTGAATCGCTTGTTTCGCCTATGTTGAATATATCAGTGAGAGCGGGCTCAGCAGGCTCGACGGGTGCGTTGTTGTAAACAGGTTCGCCGGTGTAGAAGAGATCCAGAAGGCCAAGGCTGGTTTCCTTGTCGGTTGCAACAACGGTCACGCAAGCCATGTAGCTGCCAACTTTATAGCAAACAATAGTTTCATAAAGTTCTATACCATAGAGGTTAACGGCGGAAACGTCGATGGCGGCGTGCTCTTTGCCGCAGAACTCTACGCTGCTCTTTTCGCAGACAACGTTGAGCATACCGGCGGATTCGAGAGCGAGGCCGAGATTGCCTATGGCGGCATCAACGTAAGCTTCCTCGCTGAGAACTGCGCCGTAGAGAAGGCCGAGGTTTTCGATTGCGATGCTAATGGTGCATTCTGTATCAAGGGTGGTGGCATAGAGGTCGTAGATAACGCCGCTGGTTTCCAGCATTTCCTTGATGTCCTCATCTCCGATGAGATCAGCGGTTGCACCGTTGAGCTCAGCTATCTGCTCATCGCTGAAGAAGACCCAGTTGTCATCCAGCGTGAGGTTAATTCCAAGAAACTCGTTGGAGTATGTGCCGCCGATAACATAGCCGGTGTCAAATTCTGCTTCATCTTCCTGCACGGGAGAGGAGCTTTCTTCGGGGAGCTTGGAAATGTTGCCGCCAACATCCTTGTCGTCACCTGAGCCACAGCCGGCGAAAAGGCTGACTGCCATTGCAAGAATGGTAAGAATAATGATAATTTTTTTCATCTTTATCTCTCCTTATTTTAAGCGTTTGAGCTTTTCTTTCTCTTGCGGACGCGCTTGCGGTTCTGAATGGCCTTCTGCTTATAGTAGGCCTCCATCTCTTCGTCAGCCTTATAGATGATGCGGTTCGCTGTCCAGGTCTCCTCCTCAGTGTGGCGGAACTTCACGCGGGTGAGGAACTTGCCGTGATCGGGGCATTCGGCAAGGGTCATATAGCGCTTGTCACCCTGATTGACCCAGCGCTGATTGCTCATTTCCTTGCGGCATTCGGGGCAGGGAATGAGGGAAAGGCGCTCGTCGGCAAATGCTTCGCTTCTGGTTGCATAGCCACTGAAGGTGAGATGCTCGAGAGGCTCGGGGCCTTCCTCGCTGTCCTCGGAAGCCTTCTTGCGGCGGAGGGAGAGCTGGTGCATAGTTTCGTCATAGCCTGCAAGACCTGCCTTGAGGTCAAGGTGGGAGCAAACAAGGGCGGTGTTGTAGGCGTCGCCGAGGGCATCGTGAGCAACTCTGGTCTGCTCAATGCCGAAATGCTCCATGGCGGTGGCAAGGGATTTCTGGTTTCTGTCGCCATCGGTCTGCATATTAAAGATAATCTGGAGATTTACCCAGCCGGCAATCCAGTCCCAGTCAAGGTCATGGACTATTATGTTCTGCTCCATAATACCCTTGTCATCATAGCCCCAGGTAAGGAAGGTGCAGCCGTCGCCGCAGAACTCGCGGAACTGGCGCATAGCTTCCTTGAAGCCGCATGCATCGCTGAGACGCTCGGAGTCGATGCCGGTGAGCTTTTTCACCTTATAATGCATCTTGCGGAAATAAACGGGCTTAACGTCTATCTGGAACTCCTCGCCGGGGGTCATATCCTCATTGAGCTTGCAAGCGCCGATCTGGATAATCTCGCCGCGGAGATGGATAGGCAGACGGTTGTATATAGGAGATTTGGAGCTCATTGCCTGGTTCCATTCCAGGTCAAGAACTACATACTGCATTAATATCACCACTTTCGATTGATAGACGGCATTATATCACATCTCAAAGGCATATAACAACAGTTTTTTCATTGTTTAAGCGTGAGAAGTGTGCTATAATAACCCGTCAGTGGCGTAAAGTCATATTTGCAATAATTTAGGAGGAATGTATCCTATGAATATAGTTGTTCTTTGCGGAGGCCTTTCCAACGAGCGCGATGTTTCCATATCCAGCGGCACAGGCGTTGCCAGAGCTTTGAGAGAAAAGGGACACAATGCGGTACTTATAGACCTCTATCTTGGCTATACCGAGAGCTTTGATGACCCTGCTGAGGTTTTTGCCCGGGGCGGCAGTATAGCGGATTTCTCCGTTGCCGAGGCGGCTCCAGATCTTGACGCTGTCCGTGCAATGGGCGGCGCCTGCGCAATCGGTCCCAATGTTCTGAAGATATGCGAAAAGGCAGATATAACCTTCCTTGCACTCCACGGAGAAGAGGGAGAAAACGGCAAGCTTCAGGCTACTCTTGATCTCCACGGAATCAAATATACAGGTTCCGGATATCTGGGCAGTGCCCTTGCTATGAACAAGAGCCTTACCAAAACCGTTCTCGCCTCCAAGGGTATCCCCGTGCCCTCAGGCATAACCCTTGAAAAAGGTCAGGAGAGCTATGAGAATGTGGGCTTTCCCTGCGTTGTTAAGCCTTGCTCAGGCGGCAGCAGCGTGGGCACCAGCGTTGTCTATGAGGAAAAGGATTATCTCCCCGCACTTATGCTGGCATTCAAGTATGAAAAGGCTGTCCTTGTTGAGCGCTACATAAAGGGTAGAGAACTCACTGTCGGCGTCATGAACGGAAAGGCAATGCCCGCCATCGAGATAATTCCCAAGAGCGGTTTCTATGACTATAAGAACAAATATCAGGCAGGCGCAACCGAGGAAATTTGCCCCGCACCCATAGGCGAGGAGGCAACAAAGAAAGTTCAGCGCCTTGCTGAAAAGGTACACGAGGCTTTGATGGTTGATGCCTATTGCCGCGTTGACTTCCTCTGGAATGCCGCTGACGGAGAGATGTACTGCCTCGAGGCAAATACCCTCCCCGGCATGACCCCCACAAGCCTTATTCCCCAGATGGCAAGGGAAGAGGGTATGGATTACGGCAGCCTCTGCGAAAAGATAATTGAAGTTTCTCTGGAGAAGTACAGATGAGAGGTCTCAGTCTTGAAAACATAATAGCCGCCTGCCACGGAGATTATTTCGGCGATATGGAGCTGCTCCGCAGAGAGGTCAGCGCCATAACCACTGATAGTCGCAAGGTAGAGCCCGACTGCCTTTTCGCCGCCATTGCAGGTGAGAGAGTGGATGGACACGATTTCATCCCTGCAGTAATGAATGCAGGCGCCCTTTGCGCAATAGGCGAGAAACTGCCTGAGGAGAATGTTCGTCCCTTCATAAGGGTCAGAAACACAGTTGAAGCCCTGCAGCTTATAGCGGAGTTTTACCGCACCCGCTTTGATATTCCCTTCATCGGCATAAGCGGTTCCGTAGGAAAGACAACCGCCAAGGAAATGGTGGCAAGCGTGCTTTCTCAGCACTTCAATGTCCATAAAACTGCAGGCAACTTCAATAATGAGCTTGGCGTTCCTCTCACTCTTTTCGGACTTCGTGATGAGCATAGTGCTGCGGTTATCGAGATGGGTATTTCCCATTTCGGTGAGATGAGCCTGCTTACAAGAATTGTGAAACCCGACCACGGACTTCTCACAGTCATCGGTCATGCCCATCTTGAATTTTTGGGTGACAGAGCGGGTGTGCTGAAAGCCAAGGGCGAAATGATTGAGGGGATTCCCCACAAGGGCAAGGTCTTTTGCTGCGGCGATGACGATATGCTTGCCGCTGCAGATTTCGGTAGAGAAAAGGTCTGCTATGGACTTGGTGAAAACTGCACTGTGCGCGCCGAAGATGTGCGCACGCTTCCCGACGGCAGTACCTGCTGCACGGTAGTGGCAGGGGAAAGAAACTTCCCCATTACCATTAATGCCTACGGCGAGCATATGATAGCTGCGGCTCTTGCGGGAGCGGCAATCGGTATGGAGCTTGGGCTCAGCGATGAAGAGATCGCAGCGGGTATTGCCGCCTATGAGCCTGTTGGCAGCCGCGCCAGACTTATTAAAACCGATAAAATAAGCATAATCGACGATTGCTATAACTCCAACCCCACATCCCTTGCATCTTCCCTCCGATCTCTTTCCAAGGCAGAGGGCAGAAAAATTGCCATAATAGGTGATATGCTGGAGCTGGGAGAAAAGGAAATAGAACTTCACTTTGAGTCCGGCTCTTATGCCGCCTCTCTGGGTATTGACGCTGTGCTTTGCTGCGGAAAGCTCTCTGCGGCCACCGCCGAAGCTGCGGGGGAAGCCGGTCGCCATTTCGAGAGCAAGGAAGAGCTTATCGCAATCCTTCCCGCGCTTATACGTGAGGGGGATACGGTCCTTGTGAAAGCCTCCAGAGGCATGAAATTTGAGGATATATCCGCCGCGCTGAATCAACTGTAACAAAAAAAGTCCTGAACGAAAGTTCAGGACTTTTTTATGTATAAAATTATCAGCCGGTGAGGGTGTTGGTAACGGTGAGTATGCAGGCGATGAAGCCCATTATTATGCCGCCGATATAAGGATTGTTAGTCTTCATATAGATCTTGTGGCTAACCCATCCGGAGAGGGGGAGGATAACGGCAATGGGGAAGAGCCATATTCCCATAATACCGCTGATCGGGTCAAGAACCATATATCCGCTTATGAAGAACTTTATGTACTGAACGGCGATCATGATTGCAGGTCCGAGGAAGAGGAAGAACATATTCCAGATAACGCTGCCTCGTCCGTTTTTGCCGATGGCTGTGAAGTTATAGCAGTTTCCGGCAACACTGGTTGCGATGTAATAAACCAGCCAGAAGGGAACAAAGCGCAGTAGCATACCTATATGGTCGGGGCTGAACGCGCGAATGGTGGCAAAGCACCAAAGACGGTAGTCGGTGAGGAAAAGATAGTCGGAGAGATAAACTATGCCGAAGGCTGCGCAGACTGTGGCAAGGGCAAGAACAAGGCTTTTCCAAAGCTTGCGCCATGTGATTTTAACGCCCCGATCGAACTTGTCTATAGGGTTCTTTTTGCGTCCGATGCGGAACATCCAAACTGCGAAAAGACCGCAGAAGACAGACCAGAGACCGATTATTCTGGAAGCGCCCTGATTCCAGAATTTGGACTGCCACAAAATATAGCCTATTACAAAGGCAACAAGATAAGCCACTATGCTGAAAAGAGCGGCAATTATCTGCTTCGTGAAATAGCTTCTCTTTGCCTTTCCGGCAAAAGCGGGGCGGGGGAGAACGGGATTTGCTGCTTTAAGTTCGGCGAAGAAGGGCAGATCCAGCATCGATATTGCAGCAAATACGGTGAACATGAAAAATCCGATAATTCCAAGGGCGTTGAAGGCGGCCTTCACGGGCCAAATCTGGTTTTTGCTGTCCATAGCCTTGGGCGCACCAAGAGAAGCATCGAAGAAATCAAGGCTGAAGGCAACAACACCGGTGGAAAAATGAGCCCAAGGGTGAGTGATTGGGGGATTATGGATAGCACGGATGGTTTCTTCGCCTTCATTGGTTTGAGTGTAGAAAACATCGGCGCTTCTTGTTTCCGCTTCGGCAGGATCAGCACCGAAATTCAGAAAAGACTGAGCGGTGGCCTGGTGGATATATTCTCTGGGGGGCAGTCCGTCAACACGGTGGAAAAATTCGTCATATTGGCAGGCGACAATTGCGGCGTCTCTGCTTCCGAACATATTGTAATAATTGCCGTTTTCGTCAGTGTAAACAGCATCGTTGGACACCAGAAGGGCAGAGGCTATGAGTCCTTCGTAATCCTGCAATACTGCCTCGCGGCAGGCAAGCGCGCCGTTAGAATGGCCGGTAACGCCGATGCGGCTTGCGTCAACATAGGGGAGGGAGGCAACATATTTGACAGCATCATAAAGTCCATTGGCATTATTGCTGTCGTCCCACCATGTGTTGCTTTCTATAACCTGAGAATCTCCGTGGCCGTACATACTGATGGCCATAACAACATAACCACGGCGTGCATATTCAACATAGTTGAGGTCCTGCATCTCCCGGTTATTGAACCAGCCGTGGCTGACGACAATTGCGGGAGCCTTGTTTTCGGAGCTGACGCTTTTGGGGACAAGGAGAAGTGCGTCAAGTGTGTGGCCGCTTTCAGTAACAAAGCTGAGGTCATGATATTCGGTACCGCCGAAATCCGTCTGGAAAATCGCGGCGCCTACAGAACTGATAAGGCAGATGATAAGAGCTATACAAACCCAGAACTTTGCGCTTTTTTTCCTCATGATGATGCCTCCTTTATTGTTCGTAATTCAATTATATTGAACTATGTCGAACTGTCAACATCAAACGCTGTTCAGGATAATAATATACAAAAGGCCCGGTGCCAGCCGGGTCTTTTTCGCAGTTTATAGAAAGATAAATCGAAGCCCAACGAAGTGGGTCCGCCTCCCGCGGATTGCGCAAAACAAAAAACGGAGTCCGTCAAAAGACGAACCCCGTATGGTCGGAGTGGCGGGAGTCGAACCCACGGCCGTCTTGCGGCGCAGACGCCGCGACGGCCGCATGCGGCCATGATATAAAAAAACGCCTTCGGCGTTTTATGAGTCCGTGGGTTCGGCTTCCTACAGCAGAACCAGATAAAAACCAAAGGCCCGGCAGATGCCGAGCCTTCAGTTTTTGGTCGGAGTGGCGGGAGTCGAACCCACGGCCTCATGGACCCGAACCATGCACGCTACCAACTGCGCTACACCCCGATAAATGCTTGTTCATTATAGTGTTTATTCAAGGGGCTGTCAAGAACTTTCAGGGGGCTTGTTCTTATTCTCTTTTGGTTAGAATAGGTATGTAAAGACCTATGCTACGCTTCAAAGGAGCTATGATATGAAAAGAACAAAGCTTGTAATCGCGGCATTGATTTTGGCTGCGCTTTTTGCCCTCAAGGCCTTTTTTCCGAGCATTACGAACAGTCTTATAACAAAAACAAAAGCCGTTTTCAAATGGGATGCGGAGTACCGCCAGACGCTTAGTGAGTTAGGCAGTGATATAGGATTATTCGATGGCGAAGTGGAGGAGAGTCTTCACGCAGAGTCCGCGGAGGATGCCTTTCTGCCGTATTCCCTTATGACCGTTGAACATGCCGAAGCAAGCACCGCGGAGTTTGACACAGAGTTTGGCACAAGCGAGGGGGAGGAGACGGTGCCTCTTCCAGCGGCAGTGGCGGCATTTTTGGAAAGTCAGGAAGAATATTCGGAATACGAGCTGCCGGAAAAGGCAAGCTACGCCTACTATGTCTTCAAGGAGAATTACCAAATCCCCGTTGAAGGGATGCACTCATCAGGTTTCGGATACCGCACACATCCTATCCACGGTGACATTCGCTTCCACTATGGCACAGACTTCGCCGCGTGGACGGGGGAGCCTATTTATGCCTTTGCTGACGGCGAGGTCAGTTTTGCAGGTTACTGCGAAAGCTTCGGAAACTATATAACCGTAGAGCACGCCGACGGCTGGAAAAGCCTTTATGCCCATTGCAGCATTCTCTATGTGGAGGAGGGCGACAAGGTGTCATCAGGGGATAAAATCGCCCTCGTCGGAGATACGGGACTTGTGACGGGGCCGCATCTCCATTTTGAATTGAGCAAAAACGGTGTATATGTTAATCCTGAATATTATGTCAACTAAATGAAGAGCCTTGAACTGGATGTAAAGCCGGCAGCGCTTCTGGCTTTTGCTATAATCTATTTTTTTGATGATAGCGGCTTCGTTGCCCTTGTGATGCCTGCGGTGGCAGTCCATGAGCTGGGGCATTTTTCGGTGATGATGATAGGCGGACTTCGCCTTAGGGCGCTTCGTCTCGGTTTCTTCGGTCTTGAGATGGATTACTGGGGGAGCCTGCGCGGCGTCTGGGGCACTGCCGCCTTGGCTGCAGGTCCTTTGGCGGGGCTTATTTATTCTGCGTTGTGCATGATTTTTCCCTATGAATATTGCCGACTCAGTGGAGAGATGAGCCTAGCGCTGTCTTGCTTCAATCTCATTCCTGTGCTGCCTTTGGATGGAGGAAGGCTGGCGCAGCTTGCGATTGGTGAGGCTTTCTGCAAAATTTCCCGGGTAATAAGCATTGTGTTTGGACTTGGATCGCTGCTGCTTTTGATTTATAAAGGCTGGTTTGCTCTTTTTGCAATAGCTCTGTGGCTTGTGTGGTTCAATAATAAAAACAGGGGATAAGCCGCTTCTGAAGCTGTTTATCCTCTCTGTCAATTTTACGCTATTGCTTTTCCTGCACTACTGTTATAAAATAATATGACAATTTTTTCAGGAGAGAGCTATGAATTCCAAGCTTAAAAGAATTCTGCCTAAAGTGCAGAAACCTGCCCGCTATACCGGCGGCGAATATAACGAAATAATCAAGGACAAAAATGCAGTCAGCCTGCGAATGGCATTCTGCTTCCCCGATACCTATGAAATCGGTATGAGCAATGTGGGAATGCGCATTCTTTACGGCACTATGAACTCCATGCCTAATGTATGGTGCGAGCGCGTTTTCGCCCCCTGGTCTGATATGGAAGAGGAGATGCGCAAGGCAAATCTTCCTCTCTATGCCCTTGAAAGCGGCGACCCCATAAGCGAGTTTGACGCAATCGGCTTTTCCATTGGCTATGAGATGGCATATACCACCGTCCTCAACATGCTTGATATGGGCGGTATCCCCCTCCGCAGCAAGGACAGAAAGAACCTTCTGCCACTCGTTTTCTGCGGCGGCACAAGCTGCTGCAACAGCGAGCCCATGGCACCTTTTATGGACGTGATGCTGGTGGGCGAAGGCGAGGAGATGGATAACGAGCTTCTGGAGCTGCTTATCCGCGCAAAGGAAGAGGCTTGGACTAAGGAAGCCTTCCTTCTGGAAGCTGCCAAAATCGAGGGCGTTTATGTGCCTTCCCTCTATGAGCCCGTATATAATGCCGACGGCACTCTCGCCGAGATGCGCCGAAAAGAAGGCGCTCCCGAAAAGGTGACTAAACGCATAGTCAAAAATTTTGACGAGAGCTATTTCCCCACAAACCAGATAGTTCCCTCCACCGAGATAGTTCATGACCGTGTTAATGTGGAGCTTTTCCGCGGCTGCATCCGCGGCTGCCGCTTCTGCCAGGCCGGTCATATCTATCGCCCCGTGCGCACCCGCAACTATGAGCGCCTTATAAAGCAGGGAATAGAGAGTCTTGAAAACACCGGCTATCAGGAGATAACCCTCTCCTCTCTCTCTTCCAGCGATTATCCCGGTCTTGAGGCTCTTTGCGACGGTCTGCAGGATTACTGCGTGCCCCGCAGCATAGGTCTTGCGCTTCCTTCTCTCCGCGCCGATAACTTCTCCATGGACCTCATGCAGAAGGTGCAGCGCGTGCGTAAAAGCGGCCTCACCTTTGCCCCTGAAGCAGGCTCACAGCGCCTTCGCGATGCTATAAACAAAAATGTCCGCCATGAGGATCTGATGGAAACCTGCAAGGTTGCTTTCTCTGGCGGCTGGAACAATATTAAGCTCTATTTCATGCTTGGTCTGCCCACCGAGACCGACGAGGACGTCCTTGCTATAGCTGATATGGCAAAGAGCGTTGTATGGATGTGGCGCCAGCATTCCACCAATAAGGACAGGGGAGTGCGTATCACCGTTTCCACCTCCTGCTTTATCCCCAAGCCCCATAGTCCCTTCCAGTGGGAGGCTCAGGTCAGCCCCGAGGAATATCTCCGCAAGGTAAAGCTCCTCCGCGAGCATATGACCGCAAAAAATGTCACATATAACTGGCACGATGCGGAAACCAGCGTTATCGAAGCCATCCTCTCCCGAGGTGACCGCCGCATTGCGGATGTTATCGAGGAGGTATGGCGCAGCGGCGCAAGACTTGAGGCATGGAGCGATTTCTTCGACTATAAGCGCTGGACCGATGCCCTTGAAAAATGCGGTATTGACCCCGACTTCTACACCACCAGAGAAAGAGCGAAGGACGAGCTTCTTCCTTGGGATCACATCGATATGGGTGTACGCAAGGCTCATCTTTGGCGTGAAAGAGATAAGGCCTATGCTGCCGAACTCAGCCCTGACTGCAGCGTGAAGTGCAGCGGCTGCGGCGCTAACAAACTGACAGGAGGTGTCTGCAATGAGTAAGCTGCGTCTTCGTTTTGCCAAAAAGGGCAAGGCTGTTTATATTTCCCATCTTGACCTTATGCGTACCATGCAGAGAGTTTTCCTCCGCGCTGGCTACCCCCTCAAATATTCCGAGGGCTTCAATCCCCACGCTCAGATATCCATTTTGCTGCCCCTCTCCGTTGGCTGCTCCAGCTCCTGCGAGCTTATGGATTTCCAGCTTACCGCCGATGCGGAGCTTTCAGAAATGCCCGCTCGCCTCAGCGATGCCATGCCCGAGGGAATTGAGGCTATCGAGGTATATGAAGCGGAGCGCAAGGTCAAGGAGCTGAAGTGGCTTTCTGTTGCGGGACGCTTTGAATATGACGAGCGCCCTCTCGAAGAGATGGCGGAAGCTCTCCGCACCTTCTTCTCCGCAGAAAGCATCGTTATAGAGAAGAAGACCAAAAGAGGAATGGGTGAGGCGGATATTGCACCTGCCATTCGTGAGATAAGCTTTGAAGCAGAGGAGGACTGCGTTGCCCTCCGCGCCGTCATCAGCGCACAGGAACCCACCCTCAATCCCGAACATCTGGTGTCTGCTCTTCGCCAGAAGGCAGCGAGCATAGCTCCCGACTTTGCAGAGTTTGAAAGACTGGAAATTTTTGATGAAAATATGGAGATTTTCCGCTAAAAAAGTATTGCATTTCCAGAATCAGTGTGTTATCATATAACGGCTTGCGAAGCAAGCGTGAATGAATAAAGACGGTCCGCTTCCGCGGCCTTTAGCCCTCCGGTATGAACGTCTATAAAAGGAAGGAAATATAAAAATGGCAGATCTCATCAAAACCCTGACTGCACAGTACATGAAGCCCGAGCTCCCCACCATGAACGTTGGTGACACCGTCCGTGTTACCGTTCGCGTTAAGGAAGGTTCTCGTGAGCGTAACCAGGCCTACGAAGGCATCATTATCGCCAAGAAGCACGGCGGTATCAATGAGACCATCACCGTACGTCGTGTCTCCTACAACGTCGGCTGCGAGAAGGTTTTCCCTGTTCATTCTCCCAGCATCGTCTCCGTTGAGACCGTCCGCAGAGGTAAGGTTCGCAGAGCTAAGCTCTACTACCTGCGTGACCGCGTGGGTAAGGCCGCTAAGGTCAAGGAGCGCCTGTAAGCTAAAGCCCAATAAAAAAACCGCTGAGTATTCAGCGGTTTTTTTATTTTATTCACATTTTAAAGCCTCCCTTGTGCAAAGGGAGGTGCCTCCGCAGGAGGCGGAGGGATTGCAACTCATTTTCCCCGCACGATCGGTATGAACTCAACGCTGCAAATCTCCTCAAGGCTGGCCACCACGGTCTCCACGCTGTTGAAGGTGGAGATAACATTCCCGTCCTCGATGAACATGTTCCCGGGCAGGGACAGGCTTAGAAGGCTGCCGTTTTCCTCCCAGTATATGCTGCGTTCATAATCGGTATTTTTTATAAAATACCTGTCGTCGATCATATCCGATTTTTTGCCGCCGGACTCCTTTATGAATTTGTTCAGATTGCCGCTTCTGTGATACTGAAAATAAAAATGCTGATTGCGCATTTCGGATACAGCTATATCGGACAGACAGTCCTCCGGGAGGTACCACAGGGCTATGTAGTCCCGGTCAGCTTGTATAAAGTAGAGTTTATAGACTTCGGGCATGGAAGCGGGAACGATAAGTTCGTCCAGCTTTTCAAATTTTGCTCTTGAAAAGGCATAGTCGCTTTCGTCTGTGGTCTTGACTGCTTCAATAAATTCTTCAAGGCTGCTGTAGCTGGGTGCCGCCGGTTCCAAAGCACATTCAACCTCTACAAACACAGGCATATCGGCGTTACCATCATTACCGCAGGAAACCAAAAGAAGCATGCAAAAAAGTGTTGTCATGGTAATAAACAGTTTTTTCATTTTTGCCCTCCTTGTGAAATATGAAGTTTTGCGGTTTCGTAATATTTGACGCAAAAATATGGAATTTGTTTCCCGGAACCTGAAAATTCTGTGTATTTATTTATCCCGAAATTTCACTTTTAGCGGAGTGACTCCGTGCTCGCCAATTATTTTCTCCATCCAGATCATGTCGTACCAGCGGGAGAATTTATAGCCGCATTTGCGAAATCTTCCGATCTCCCGATAACCTATGTGAGCATGAAACTGTGCACTTTGATTTGTGAGGTATTCGTCCTCCGTATCGGTAACGGCTATGCAGGCATAAAGATTCAAAATTCCCATCTCGGCAAGGAGCCTTTCAAGCTCCTCATAGAGCTTCCTGCCAATTCCTCTTCCGCGCTCGTCCAAAGCGAGATATATACTCACCTCAACGCAGCGGTCATATGCCTTTCTAGGCTTGAAAGTCCCTGCATAGGCATAACCGAGAATCTCGCCATCCCTTTCGGCAAGGATATAGGGGTATTTCTCTATGGTTGACATAATTCTGTGAGAAAACTCCTCAAGACTGGGAGTTTCATATTCAAAGCTAACCGCTGTATTTTCAACATAGTGGGAATATATTTTCAAAAGAGCTTCTGCGTCAGAAACGTCGGCAGCTCTTATTTTTATCTCATCCATTTTTTCCACCGTCCTTTGCCTGTAATAATAACAATTTATAAAGACACAATTCAAGTAAAAGTTTGAAAAGCATCTTAAATTTGGGAACTTTTCCAATCTTTTTTCGTCTTTAAAACAAACGGAACTAATCTGCGAGGGAGTGTTTTCTATGAAAAAGATGTTGGCAGCTGTTTTGATAATGCTTTGTGTTCTCAGTATGGCAAGCTGCGCGGATAATCGGCAGTATGGTGCCGCAGATGATACGGCATCGGAGGATGATGTTGTTGTATCTCAAAATATCGAGATAGGCAGTGAAATTCCGGGATATACCCTGCATGTGGTTGATATCGTTGATACAACGGAGGAGGGACATTGTGATTGCGCAGATGCAATAGAAATATTCTATGAAGATGAACTTAACGAATATTATTTTGACTGCACAAAAAGCGAGTATGTTTGGGTGATGGATAACACAGGGAGAACAAGAGATGTTGCAAGCGCCCTGAATGAGGGGCTTATTACGATTGACAGCCTTGATTATTATGGCATTGAATATTTTACAGTTCCAAAATCAGGAACTTCGGATGCTGAAGCATATATGTTTGAGGCGCAGTATGTCCGCACAGACGGCTGTTCAGCAGACGGGGATTATCCTTATCACGCGGTCATTGATTCAAAGGAAGAGCTGATGGCATACTATGAAGCCAATAAAACTCTCTTTGATTTGGAGCGCAGAGACACGGTTTATTCAGATTCAACCATGGGTTTTCTTGATGCCTGCGACAAATACGATGACAGGTATTTTGATGGACAAAACCTTGTGCTTATCGTTCTTCAGGAAGGAAGCGGCTCAATTCGCCCCGAAGTCACGGATGTTCGTGCCCGCCGCGATGAAAACGGTGTTCAACTGGGATGGAATATAACAGTAAAATCAATTGCTCCGGAAGTCGTAACAGATGATATGGCTCATTGGCACCTGTTCCTTGAAGTGCAGATGGGTGATATAATAAAAGATGAAGATGCTGTGTGGATAAACAGAGAACTCAGCCAAGGCACGATTGAAAATCCGATTATAGATTGAAAAAGTAAGCTCCGCAAGGTTTATGAGACCCAGCGGAGCTTTTCAATAACCCGCGCTCCTCAAACTTCCCCTTGCAAGAATGGTGCTTCAGGGTATATAATACACTGATTAAATATTTCCTCAACGGAGGCAAATTATGGATATTAAACGTATAAAAAATAAAAAGAAGGCAGAGGCTGCACCTGTAGAAGAGACCACGAAGGCGGGCGAGCTTTTTGACTGGATTCAGTGCATAGTCTTTGCTCTCATTGTCTGCATTTTTGTTTTCCTCTTTGTTGGACGCACCGTTGGTGTTGTGGGCGGAAGCATGGAAAACACTCTTAATGACGGCGACCGCCTTATAATAAGCAAGCTTTTCTATACCCCCGATAACGGAGACATCGTTGTCCTTCGTCAGCCTTCCTTCAGAGAAGAGCCTATCGTCAAGCGCATTATCGCTACGGAAGGCCAGACTGTTGATATCGACTTTAAGAAGTGCGTTGTTTTGGTTGACGGAAAAGCTCTTGATGAACCCTATACCAAGGAATACGGCAATTATAAATATCTGGATCCCCAGGATTTTGATTACGAGATAGTCGTGCCCGAAGGCTGCGTTTTCGTCATGGGCGATAACCGCAACGGTTCCACGGACAGCCGCACGGAAAGCATAGGCTGCGTGGATACCCGCAACATCCTCGGCAAGGTAATTTTCAGAATTGCCCCCCTCAACAAACTTGGATTTGTATCCTGAAAAAAAGGTGATTTAAGCTATGCCCGATAACGCATACGAAAAGATGGTCATTCAATGGTTCCCCGGTCATATGACCAAGGCCCAGAGAATGATAGAAGAAAATATGAAAATGGTGGATGCGGTTTGTGAACTTCTGGATGCCAGAATTCCTTTTTCCAGCCGCAATCCCGATATAGACCGTCTGGCGGGGGATAAACCCAGACTTATTATCCTCAACCGCACAGACCTTGCAGACCCTGCCATAACCGCCAAATGGAAGGCCTACTTCCAGAAAAATGGCTTTTATGTTCTGGAGACCGATGCAAAAAGCGGCAAGGGTGTGAATAACTTCGCTTCTGCCGTCCGCAGCGTTCTCAAGGAAAAAATAGCTGCCTACGAGGCAAAAGGACAGGGCACAAGACCCCTCCGCATTATGATTCTGGGAATTCCCAATGTGGGTAAAAGCACCTTCATCAACAAGGTTGCAGGTCGCAAGGCTGCCATTGCCGGTGATAAGCCCGGTGTGACCCGCGGCAAACAGTGGATAAATATAGGCAACGGTCTGGATCTTCTCGATACCCCCGGTATTCTCTGGCCCAAGTTCGATTCTCAGGAAGTGGGCGAAGCCCTCGCCCTCACCAATGCGATAAAAGCCGATGTTCTCGATAAGGAGACTCTCGCTGCCAACTTTATGCTCCGCCTTCGCGCACTGAAGCCCGAGGCTATCGAGCAGCGCTATAAGTTCACTCCCGACCCCGATAAGAACGGTTTTGAGCTTTTGGAAGATGCCGCAAAGAAGCGTGGCTTCCTTGTAAGCAAGGGAGAATACGATATTGAGCGTATGGCCAATGTACTCCTCAGCGAGTATCACGACGGAAAGCTGGGACGCATCAGCCTTGAAGCACCTCCGGAGGTATAAAATATGTCCGATAAAATTGATTTGTGGGAACTTGAAAGCCAGCTTCTCGACAGCGGAATTTATCCCATCTGCGGAGTTGACGAGGCGGGAAGAGGACCTCTTGCAGGTCCCGTCTGCGCAGCTGCTGTCATATTGCCCAGAGGTCTTGAAATAGAAGGACTTAACGATTCCAAAAAACTCAGTGAGAAAAAGCGCGATGAGCTTTTCGATAAGATAATCGAATCTGCCGTAAGCTATGGAATAGCCTTTGCAAGCGTTGAGGAAATTGAAGAGCTCAACATACTTGGCGCAACTTATCTTGCCATGAACAGAGCCATTGCAAAGCTGGATAAAGCTCCCGCGTTGGCGCTGATAGACGGAAACCGCAACACGGGCATCGAATGCGAAAGCCGCACCGTGGTTCACGGTGACGCAAAATGCGCCAGCATTGCAGCGGCAAGCATTCTCGCAAAGGTAACCCGTGACCGCTATATGCTTGAAATGGCGGAGAGATATCCCGAATATTCCTTTGATAAGCACAAGGGCTACGGCACAAAGGTTCACTATGCCGCAATTCGCGAGCATGGTATGAGCCCCATCCACAGACCCTCTTTTCTGAAGAAGATGCACTGATATGGATAAAAAGCTTCTCGGCCGTTTCGGAGAGGAACAGGCCGCAAAATATCTGAAAAATAAGAAATATAAAATAATCGGAATGAATTATTCCTGCCGCTTCGGCGAGATAGATGTTATTGCCGAAGACAAGCTTTTCGTGGTCTTTGTGGAGGTCAAGCTGAGAAAAAATGCTGCATTCGCTCAGGCGAGAGAGTTTGTAACTGCTGCAAAACAGCAGAGAGTTATGACTGCGGCGCAGCTTTGGCTGAGCCAGAATCCCACGGAAAAGCAGCCCAGATTTGATGTGATCGAGGTCTATGCCCCTGACGGCAAGACCGGAGAGATTCAGATCAACCACATAGAAAACGCGTTTTGAGGTGAAGATATGAAGTATTACAGCACAAGAGATGAGAGCCTTAAAATTTCCGCCGCTCAGGCAATAGCCAAAGGTCTCGCTGCCGACGGAGGACTTTTTGTCCCCGAGACTCTTCCCAAAGTCACTCTTGATGAGATAAATTCTCTTATAAATGCCGATTACAGAGCAAGAGCGAAGAGCATAATGAGCCTTTTCCTTGAGGATTTCAGCGCTGAGGAAATTGAAAAATTCACCGCCGCAGCCTACGGGGATAACTTCGACTGCGAAGCTGTTGCGCCTCTCAGCTTCGTTGATGACACCACCGCTTTTCTGGAGCTTTGGCACGGCCCCACCTGCGCCTTCAAGGACATGGCGCTGCAGATGCTGCCCCATCTTCTCACCGCCTCTTTGAAGAAAACCGGTGAGGACAAAACCGTCTGCATACTTGTTGCCACTTCCGGCGATACCGGTAAGGCAGCTCTTGAGGGCTTTGCGGATGTTGAAGGTACCAAAATTTTCGTCTTCTATCCCAAGGACGGAGTTTCCGATATCCAGCGCCTGCAGATGGTTACCCAGAGCGGCGAAAATGTGGGTGTTTGCGCTGTTGTGGGCAACTTTGATGATGCCCAGACCGGCGTCAAGAAGATATTCGGCAACGGCGATTTCGCTGCCTCTCTTGCTGAAAGAGGATTCTTCCTCTCCTCCGCAAACTCTATAAACTGGGGAAGACTTCTGCCTCAGATTGTTTACTATTTTTCTGCCTACTGCGATTTCGTGAAAAGCGGAAAGCTCGCTCTCGGCGAGAAGCTGGATTACTGCGTGCCTACAGGTAACTTCGGCAATATCCTTGCGGGCTGGTATGCAAAGCAGATGGGACTTCCTGTGGGCAGACTTATCTGCGCCAGCAACGAGAACAACGTTCTCACCGACTTCATTGAAAAAGGCGTTTACGATAAAAACCGCCCCTTCCACACCACCATCTCTCCCTCTATGGATATTCTTGTTTCCAGCAATCTGGAAAGACTTATCTATGCCATTGCAGGCAGTGAAAAGGTAAGGGAATACATGGCTGAGCTTAGTGAAAAGGGTTGCTACAAAGTGGACGAGGCTGTCCTCGCCGCAGTCAAGGCCGATTTCGGCTGCGGCTGCTGCGACGATGAGGCAACGAAGACTGCCATCCGTCAGCTTTTCGAGGAAAAGGAATATCTTATGGATACCCATACCGCCGTTGCCTACAAAGTTCTTTGCGAGCAGCGCCGGGAAAATACTCCTGCCGTTATAGTGTCCACCGCAAGCCCCTATAAGTTTGCGGTTGATGTTCTGGATGCTCTCGGAGCAGAAGCAGGGGAAGATGCTCTCTCCGCCCTCTCTGAAAAGAGCGGCACCAATATCCCCGCACCCCTTTCCGGACTTGATAAGCGCAGCGTCCGCTTTGATGAGTTTGCTGAAAAGGAAAATATGATCGAAGTTGTGGGAGAATTTCTCAAATGATATGTAAGAGGACGGATATACAATCCGTCCTCCCAGGCTCCTCAGAACTGGGTTCTGGGGGTGTAGGTGCCGCAAGCAGCTTCTGCCTTGCAGTCACCGGACTTGGTTTCCACTTTGATGTGGTCAGCGGTGCAGGCTTTGCACTCAACGTCGTTGTAGACGCAGTTATAAACGCTGCAGCCAACGCCGCCGAGCTTACCGCAATGGCTGTGATTATCCTTCATGCTTCCGCTCTCCCTGAAGTATTTTTGCCGTGATACCCGGCGAAATATATTTTGTACCGAAATAAATCAATTATTCCCGGAGTAATATATGTCATTATTCGTTATTGGCGACCTCCATCTTTCTTTGGGCTGCGATAAGCCCATGGACGTTTTCGGAGGCAGATGGGAAAATTATATACACAAGCTCAAGGAAGGACTTTCCCTTATCAAAGAGGGAGACACCACCGTTATCTGCGGCGACCTCACATGGGGAATGACTCTGCAGGAGGCGGAGGAGGATTTTAGATTTATCCACTCCATTCCCGGCAGAAAAATCATCCTCAAGGGTAACCACGATTATTGGTGGTCAACTGCCAGCAAGGCTATGAAGTTTTTTGAGGAAAAGGGCATCGACTCAATTGAAATCCTCAATAATAACTGCTTCTTCTATGAGGACATCGCCATATGCGGCACACGCGGTTGGGCAGCTGAAGGCAACGTGAGCCGTGAGCACGATAAGAAGATGACGGACAGAGAGCTTCTTCGTCTTGAAGCCAGCCTTAAAGCGGCAGGGGAGAAGGAGAAAATCGTCTTCCTCCATTATCCGCCCAAGATGTATGGCTACGAATGCACCCCCATGCTTGAACTTATGGAGCGCTACGGGGTGAAGAAATGCTACTACGGACATCTCCACAGTGCGGGCAGAGCTGCCGCCTTTGAAGGCGAGAGCCACGGAGTGAGATTGCGCCTCATCTCATCCGACCATCTTCAGTTTATTCCTTTGAAAATAGTGTAAAAATTGATTGCTTTTTTCTGTGCAATCTGTTATACTAAATTGCTATCTTATGGAAAGAAATAGTAAAAAATTAAAAACTTTCTGATAAATGTATAGGAGGAAATCCCCATGGTTGTTAAAAACCTTGAAAAGAAAGAAAACGGCAAGCTTGGTTTCCAGGTAGAAATCGACGCAGCAGCATTTGAGAAGGCTGTCAACGGCGCATACCTGAAGGCAAAGAAGAGCATTCATGTTCCCGGCTTCCGCAAGGGCAAGGCACCCCGTATGGTCGTTGAAGGCATGTACGGCGCCGATGTTTTCTATGAGGATGCTATCGAAGAACTGGCTCCCGCTGCTTTCGAGGCTGGCATTGCCGAGTCCGATGCACGCACCGTTGGTCACCCCGCAATCGTAAACTTCAATGTTGACGAGACCAAGACCCTCACCATCGATTTCGAAATCGCTCTCTACCCCGAAGTTAAGCTCGGCGAGTACAAGGGCATTGAGGCTTACAAGGCTCCCGTAGAGGTCTCTGAGGAAGAGATCGCTGCTGAGCTGGCAAAGGAGCAGAAGAAGGGCGCACGCATCGTTACCGTTGAGCGCGAAGCAGCTGAAGGCGACACCGCCAACATCGACTTCGAAGGCTTCAAGGATGGCGTTGCTTTTGAAGGCGGCAAGGGCGAAGGCTTTGACCTCACCCTCGGCAGCGGCAGCTTTGTTCCCGGCTTTGAGGAGCAGGTTGTTGGCATGAAGGCCGGCGAGGAGAAGGATATCGACATCACCTTCCCCGAGGACTACACCGCTGAGCTTGCAGGCGCAGCTGTTGTCTTCCACGTAAAGTGCAACGAGGTTAAGGAAAACGTTCTCCCCGAGCTGGACGATGAGTTCGCAAAGGATGTTTCCGAGTTCGATACTCTTGAAGAGTACAAGGCTTCTCTGAAGGCTGAAATCGAAAGCCGCAAGAGCGAAGGCGCTGAGAAGGATTTCAAGGCAGCTGCTCTCCAGAAGGCTGTTGACAACATGGAAGTTGAAGTTCCCGATGCTATGGTCGACGAGCAGGTTGACAGAGTATGCGAGGACTATGCCCGCAACTGCGCAATGCAGGGCTTTGAGTTCAGCCAGTACCTTGGCATGATGGGCATGGATGAGAACACCTTCCGCGCCATGATGCGTCCCTCCGCAGCAAACGAAGTTCGCACTCAGATCTTCCTCGAGGCATGTGCCGAGGCTGAGGGCATCGTTGTTTCCGAAGAGGACATCGAGAAGGAATACACCACCGCTGCAGAAGCTTACAGCATGGATGTTGAAGAGCTGAAGAAGGCTATCTCCACCGAGATCATCGCTCGCGACCTCAAGATGAGAAAGGCTGCTGATGTTGTTGCTGAAGCTGCTGTCGCTACCGATGTTAAGGCTGAGGACGCTGAATAACAAAGAGAAGAAAAGGATATGCTCTCTTGGATAGGCTGAAAGCATAAGCTGATAATTTTTGAAAGGAGAGTTACTGTTATGAGCTTTATTCCCTATGTTGTTGAGCAGACTTCCCGCGGGGAGCGCTCTTATGACATCTTTTCCAGACTTCTCAATGACCGCATTATTATGCTGTCTGAGGAGGTCAACCCCACCACCGCAAGCCTTATCGTGGCCCAGCTTCTTTTCCTTGAAGCTCAGGACCCCGACAAGGATATCCAGTTTTACATCAATAGCCCCGGCGGCAGCGTAACCGACGGTATGGCTATTTATGACACCATGCAGTACATCAAGTGCGATGTTTCCACCATCTGCGTAGGTATGGCGGCATCTATGGGTGCTTTCCTTCTGAGTGCAGGCGCAAAGGGTAAGCGCATTGCTCTTCCCAATGCGGAAATCATGACTCATCAGCCTTCTGCAGGAACTCAGGGTCAGGTTACCGATATGGCAATCCACCTGAAGAGACTGGAATCCATTAAGGAAAGAATGAACCGCATTATGGCGGAAAATTGCGGCAAGAGCATTGAGCAGGTAACTGCCGACTGCGAGCGAGATAACTTTATGACCGCTGAGCAGGCTCTTGAATACGGCCTTATCGATAAGGTCATCACCAAACGATAAATAGTGTGTTTGGGGGGTATTTTTCAATACCCCCCCAAATGCATATTTTGGAGACTTTTTAAAAAGCATTTTTTCAAACTCAAGGAGACTGCAAATGGCCGGACATGACAGCATAAGATGCTCCTTCTGCGGAAGAACCCAGGACCAGACCAAGCGCATGATAGCCGGAAACGGCAGCTATATCTGCGATGAGTGCGTGCGTCTGTGCATGGGCATTATTGATGAAAATTACGATTTTGAGGATAACAGCTACGATGCGGGCTATGAAAGCATAGACATGAGCATGGATGATCTTCCCAAGCCCGCCCAGATAAAAGCTGCCCTCGACGACTATATAATTGGACAGGACAAGGCAAAAATTGCTCTTAGCGTTGCGGTTTATAACCACTATAAGCGTATTCTCCACGGTGCTGAGGACAGTGATGTTGAGCTTCAGAAGAGCAACATACTCCTTGTGGGACCCACAGGAAGCGGAAAAACCCTTTTTGCCCAGACAATGGCAAAAATGCTTGATGTACCTTTCGCAATAGCCGATGCAACCACTCTTACTGAGGCGGGTTATGTAGGTGAGGATGTTGAAAATATCCTGCTCCGCTTGCTTCAGGCTGCTGACTTCGATGTTGAGAGAGCTCAGCGCGGTATTATCTATATTGACGAGATGAACAAAATTTCCCGCAAGAGCGAGAATACCTCCATCACCCGCGATGTTTCCGGTGAGGGTGTCCAGCAGGCTCTGCTTAAGATTCTTGAAGGCACTGTTGCCAATGTTCCTCCTCAGGGCGGAAGAAAGCATCCCCATCAGGAGTTTATTACAATTGACACAAGCAACATAATGTTTATCTGCGGCGGCGCTTTTGACGGCATTGAAAAGATAATCGAGCAGCGTCTGGATAAAAAGAGCATGGGCTTTGGCGCTGATATAAAGAGCAGCAAGGAGAGAAATGTGGGTGAAACCCTGCAGCATATCCAGCAGCAGGATCTTCTCCGATTTGGCATAATCCCCGAGCTTATTGGCCGCCTGCCGGTTGTCACGCCCCTTAACTCTCTGAGCAAGGAGGATCTTGTCAGGATTCTCACCGAGCCCAGAAATGCCCTCACCCGCCAGTATAAGGCTCTGATGGCAATGGACGATGTTGAACTTATCTTTGATGATGAGGCTCTCGGCGCAATTGCCGATAAGGCAATTGAGAAGGAAATAGGCGCCCGTGGCCTTCGCTCTGTTATGGAGAGCATTATGACCGGCGTGATGTTTGACGTGCCCTCCGATGAGAGCATCGAAAGCGTACGTATAACCGCCGATTGCGTGAAAAACGGCTCAGAGCCCGAAATAATAAGAAACAGCGATAACTGAAACTATTGAGGCGGAGCGCTAACCCGCTCTGCCTTTTTACCCCTCAGGAAGGAGGAATATTATGGACTATAATAAAAATATTTCCACAATGCCCCTGCTGCCCCTCCGCGGAATCACAGTTTTCCCCGGTATGATGGTGAACTTTGATGTTGAGCGCGCATTTTCCGTTGCCGCACTGAATGCGGCAATCGGTGCCGAGCAGGAGATTTTCCTTGTAACTCAGAAGGAAATCGCCACCGCTGTGCCCAAGGCAAATGACCTCTATAACATCGGCACCGTTTGCACCATTCATCAGGTGCTTAAAATTCCCGGCAGCAATATTGTCAAAGTTATGGTAGAGGGCAAATGCCGCGCCCGTGCCATGAGCATTGAGGAGAGCAGACCCTGCTTCAACGCAACCGTTGAAAAGCTTCCCGAGACCAAGCTTGCCTCCGTTACCCCCAAGGTTGAGGCTCTTGTGCGCAGCTGCATTAATCTTTTCGATGAATATTCTGAGATAGTCGGATCTGTGCCCCCCGAGACTTTCCTCAGCGTTGTGGACAGCAATGACCCCGGCTATGTTGCCGACTATATTGCCCAGAACGTTTTCCTCAAGCACAGCGAAAAGCAGGAGATTCTGGATGAACTGCGTCCTCTCCGCCGTGTGGAGACCCTCAATCGCATTCTCAACAGAGAGATTAATATTCTCAGCCTTGAGAAAAGCATCGAAGAGGTAACCAAGGAAGAGATGAACCGCGCTCAGCGAGACTATTATCTCCGCGAGCAGATGAGAGTTATCCAGCGTGAGCTGGGAGGCGAAGGCTTTGAAGAGTCCGGGGATGAGATAGGCGAGTATAAGGAAAAGATTCTTGCCCTTGCCCTTCCCAAGGAGACTGAAACAAAGCTTCTTAAGGAGCTTGGACGCCTTGCAAAGCAGCCTTTTGGCAGCAGCGAGGGTGCGGTGCTTCGCACTTATCTGGATGTTTGCATTGAAATGCCCTGGAATAGCCGCACCGAGGATACCACTGATATCGAAAAGGCAAAGAAGTGCCTTGATGAGGATCATTTCGGTCTTGAAAAGGTCAAGGACCGCATTATTGAATATCTTGCAGTGCGCCAGCTTGCCCCCAATCTGAAGGGCAGCGTTCTCTGCCTTGTAGGCCCTCCCGGTGTTGGTAAAACCAGCGTTGCAATGAGCATCGCCCGCGCAACCAACAGAAAGATGGCACGTATTTCTCTCGGCGGCGTACATGATGAAGCAGAAATCCGCGGCCACAGAAAAACCTATGTTGGAGCAATGCCCGGACGCCTCATTTCAGGTCTGCAGCAGGCGGGAAGCATGAACCCCGTCATGGTGTTGGATGAGATTGATAAGCTGGGCAGCGACTATAAGGGAGACCCCTCCGCAGCGCTGCTTGAAGCTCTTGACGGAGAGCAGAATGGCTCTTTCCGCGATAACTTCCTGGAAATCCCTGTTGATTTGGGCGAAGTTTTCTTTATTACCACAGCAAACACCACCTCCACCATTCCCAGAGCCCTTCTGGACAGAATGGAGGTTATAGAGCTTTCTAGCTACACCGATGAGGAAAAGCTGCAGATAGCAAAGGACCATCTTCTTCCCAAGCAGAGAAAAAAGCATGGTCTCACTGCCCGCAACCTTAAACTCAGCGATGATGCAATCCGCGAGATAATCGCAGACTATACCCGTGAGTCGGGTGTCCGCGTTCTGGAGCGCGAAATTGCAGCCGTCTGCCGCAAGACCGCACGCATTATTGCGGAAGGTCAGCGCAAGAGTGTAAGCATCAAGGCCGGTGGTCTTGAAAGCTTCCTTGGCGTTGCAAAGTTCAAGGCCGATAAGCTTTATCCCCGTGATGAGGTTGGTCTCGTACGCGGTCTCGCCTGGACCTCTGTTGGTGGTGAGGTTTTGGACGTTGAAGTAAGCGTTATGGAAGGCAGCGGCAAGCTTGAGCTTACCGGCAATATCGGTCAGGTTATGCAGGAAAGTGCCAAGGCTGCAGTGAGCTATATACGCTCCCGCGCCAAAACCCTCGGCATTGAGAGCGATTTCTATAAGACCAAGGATATCCATATCCATTTCCCTGAGGGTGCAATACCCAAGGATGGTCCTTCCGCAGGTATAACCATCACCGTCGCCCTTATCTCTGCCCTTACCGGCGCACCCGTACGCAGAGATATCGCCATGACCGGTGAAATCAGCCTTCGCGGAAGAGTTATGGCCATTGGCGGTCTTAAGGAAAAAACTATGGCTGCCCTCCGCACCGGTATTAACACCGTCATTATTCCTTCCGAAAACGAGAAGGATTTGCAGGAAATCGACAAGACAGTCCGCGCAGCATTGAACTTCATTACCACCGACCATGTGGACAAGATAATCGATACCGTACTTATCCGCAGTGTTGTCGCAGAAAGCGCAGCGGCAGGGGAGGAGACTCCCGTTATGCCCATTCCCGAAAATAGCGATGCTGCCCGTCGCGGCATCAGACAGTAGGTGAGAGTATGAATCTGCATAATGTGGAATTTATCAAGTCCGCGGCATCTGCTTCAGGCTTTATCCGCGACAGCCGCCCCACTATAGTTTTTTCCGGTAAGAGTAACGTAGGCAAGTCCTCCGTTATAAATAAGCTCTTGAACCGCAAGAACTTTGCCCGCGTAGGTGCCCAGCCCGGCAAGACCATCCATGTGAATTATTTCCTCATCGATAAAACTGCTTACTTTGTTGACCTCCCCGGCTATGGCTATGCAAAGGTCAGCAAGGATGAGCGTGACCGTTGGGGTGCGCTTATGGAGCGTTTTTTCGAGGAGCCTGAGCTTATAACCTTGGGTGTTATGATTGTTGACTCCCGCCATAAACCCACCGCTGACGACTGCACAATGGCCGAGTGGTTCAAATCCACTCAGTGCAATCTTGTTATTGTGGCAAACAAAATTGATAAGCTTAAAAAGAGCGAGATTGAGCCCAATATGCAGCGCATAAGAGAAACTCTGCAGCTTGACGAAAGCGTGAAGGTGATACCCTTCTCCGCAGAAAAAGGCAACGGCAGAGACGAGCTTCTCGGCAAGATAATGGAATATTGCTGAATAAAAAAGCACCGCAATGAAAAAATGCGGTGCTTTTTTGGCTATATACTTATATTGAAACCGTGAAAGCGCTGTAGTATCATAGTATTAATAACTGATTGAGAGTGGGTAAAAATGAAGCATCTTGAACTGACAAGACCCTTTTTCAAAAAGACGATAGTGCTTATGCTGCCAATAATATTGCAGCAGATGATAACCATCGGCATAAACTTTCTGGATAACCTGATGGTTGGCGGCTTCGGAGAAACGCAGATAGCCGCTGCAGCCTTCGGTAACCAATTCTATTCTCTTTTCCAGTTTATCTGTATGGGTCTGGGCTCGGGAGCGATTGTAATGTCCTCCCAGTTTTGGGGAAGAGGAGAGAGGGAAGCAATGCGCACCGTTGCCGCTATCGCTCTGCGAGTGTCAATCGTGTTCTGTGTAGTCTTCACCGCGTTTTCCGTTGCGTTTCCCGGTCTCATAGTCCGCATTTTTACCCCGGATGCGGAAGTTATAAAAGTTGGCTCGGGATATATGCGCATTGTAGGAATGACCTTTGTAATGGCGGGTCTTTCTTCAACGGCAACCTATCTCCTACGCAGCGTTGGAAACGTTAAAGTGCCTCTTATAGGCTCTGCAATTGCATTTGTGCTGAATCTTTTCTTCAACTGGGTTTTCATATTCGGAAAATTGGGCGCCCCCAGAATGGAAATTGTGGGCGCCGCTGTCGGAACACTTATAGCAAGAGCCTTTGAATTCCTCTTCGTCTTCGGTTATTTTGTGATTAGGGATGACCGCTTTGCGTTCCGTCTTCGCCATTTTCTTCAGCGCTCCGAGACGCTTTGGAAGCAGTATGTTAAATATTCCGTTCCCGTTCTCATCAGCGATACCCTGCTTGGACTGAGCCTGACCGTAACCTTTGTCATTGTGGGTCATATGGGAGCGGAATTCTCTGCTGCCTGCTCAATAGTGAACAGCGCCGTTCAGGTAACCTATTCTCTGAATATGGCAATGGGCGGAGCTTCCGCAATCGCAATCGGCAACACAATAGGAAGCGGAGATATTGCTAAAACCAAACGAGAGGGCAACAGTTATATGCTCATAAGCCTTGTTTTTGGTGCATTGCTTATTCCTGTGCTCCTCTTGCTTGAAAAGCCTTACTTGAGCTTTTATGATGTTTCATCCGAAACCCTCGCTCTCTGCCACGGTATGTTCCTCGTTAACTGCTTCTTCATGCCCTTGCAGACGAACGCCTATGTTTCCTCCAAGGGAATTCTTCGCGGAGGTGGAGATACTCGCTTTATCCTTATGGCGGATAGCGCTCTGCTTTGGTTACTTTCATTGCCCCTCGGTGCGTTGGGTGGTCTGGTGCTGGGCTGGAACAGCGTTTGGGTATATTTTGTGTTGCGAATGGAATTTCCCCTTAAAGGCTTGATTTGTATGTATCGCTATTTCTCATGGAAATGGATAAAGGAAATAAAGGCCGAAGCATAAAAAACTGAGGATACCGCAAGGTATCCTCAGCTTTTTTTATGCATATTAGAGATTGTAGTATCTGTCGAATTCAGCGGGAGTGGGGATGGCAGCCATCTCGCGGCATTCTGCGCGCTTGGTCTTGATAAAGTTGGAAATGAGCTCCTCGGGGAATACCCCGCCTGCGGTGAGGAAGTCGTGGTCAGCCTCGAGAGCATCGAGAGCGGCATCAAGAGAGGTGGGCAGCTGCTGAAGCTTTGCCTTTTCCTCCTCGGGGAGGTGATAGAGGTTCATATCGTAGGGGCCCCAGCCGTTGGCGTGAGGATCGATCTGATTGATGATACCGTCAAGACCTGCCATCAGCAGTGCTGCATAGCAGAAGTAGGGGTTGCAGGTGGCATCGGGGTTGGGCAGCTCAAAGCGGCGGGACTTGGGGCTCTTTGCGTAGGCGGGAATGCGGATAACTGCAGAACGGTTGCTGGTTGCATAGCCAACGGTTACGGGAGCCTCAAAGCCGGGAACAAGGCGTTTGAAGGAGTTGGTGGAGGGGTTAGTGATTGCGCAGAGAGCATTGATGTGCTTGAGCAGGCCGCCCATGAACCAATGAGCTTCCTTGCTCAGGTGGGAGTAGCCGTTGTCATCGGAGAAAACAGGCTCGCCGTCCTTCATGAGGAGCATGTGAACGTGCATACCGCTGCCGGCCTCGCCGTAAACGGGCTTGGGCATAAAGGTTGCGCTCTTGCCATACTTGAGGGCGGTGTTGTGGATGATGTACTTAATCATCATAGTGGCATCGGCCATAGTGCTCATTACGCCGAGCATGGGCTCGATTTCGAACTGACCGGATGCACCGACTTCGGGGTGATGGTACTTGATGGGGATGCCTGCTTCTTCCATAAGCATAACCATCTCACTGCGGCACTCATAGGTGGTGTCAAAGGGCTTTGCAATGTGGTAGTTCTTCTGCTTTGCGACAGTTACACCAAGACCTTCAACGGCAGTGTTCCAGTGAGACTGGTTTGCGTCGATCTCCATACCCATTGCATTGGGACGGACATCCCAGCCAACGCGGTCGAAGAGATAGAACTCAAACTCGGGGAGAATGTACATGGTGTCGGCGATGCCCAGTTCGCGCATATATTTTTCAGCTGCCAGAACAATGTTTCTCGGGTACTGAGCCAGAGGACGGTTCTGGGGATAGTCGATTATCATGGCGTTGCCGGTCATGGAGAGGGTGGGAATCTCGCAGAAGGGATCGATGGCAGCAGTGTCAGGGTCGGGGATGAAGACCATGTCGCTCTTTTCAACAACAGCGTAGCCGTAGTTGGAGGCGTCGAAGCCTACGCCGACGGTCATGAGTTCCTCGGTGAAGCTGACTGCGGGGATGGTGACATGGCGAAACTGGCCGTTAATATCAACCATTTTGAAGTCCACCATTTTAATGTCGTTTTCTTTGATGAAATCAAGGATTTCCTGTACGGTTTTTGCCATGATAACACTCCTTTTTTATATTTCAAAAATCACAAATCAGTATATCAGCTAAAATTTTTTCCGTCAATAAATTACTTTATTTTCTGTTGTTTCGGCTACATATATGATGCATATTTTAATCACTTTTGATGCAAAGGAGGTGGAAAATAAAGGTAGATAAGACAGCTAAGGAGATAAGAAAATGCGAAAAAAGATTTTGTGTGCCGTGTTATGCATATGCCTTTGCCTCACAGCTTTCCCCGCGCTTGCTGTAACGCAGGCGGAGATAGACGCTCTTGAGCAGCAGCGCGATGCGCTGAAAGAAAGCGAAGAGAACATAGATGAGCAGCTGAAGGCTCTTGAAGACAGCTTGGATGCCGCCCTTGAAAGGAAGGCTGCTTTGGATGAACAGAGCGCCATCCTCCGTCAGGATATTTTGCTTCTTGAAGAGGAAATAGCAATTTATAATAGCCTTGTAGCTGATAAGAAAGAGGTGGCGGAGGAGGCAAAACGTCAGGAAGAGAGCCATTATGAACTCTATCTTTCCCGCGTGAGAGATATGGAAGAGCATAGCAAATGGAATTATGTAAACTATATCTTTGGTGCTGACAGCATATCAGGCTTTCTTTCTCGCCTTTCTGATATATCGGATATAATGCGTTTTGACGGCGATTTGCGTGAGGAATATATTGCCTCCCGTGAGAAGGCGGAAGCGGCTCTCCTTGAATATATAGCCCTTCAGGGGAGGCTTATCGAAAAGCAGGCGGAGCTTCGCGAGCGGGAAAGCGCTCTTGCGGAAAAAATAGAAGCCTCCGCAAAAATAATCAGCGCTCTTGAGCAGGACATAGAAAGCTATAACTCCTATCTTGAAGCTGTGGACGCGGAAATGGCCTCGGTACAGAAGCTCATTGACGAAAAGGCCGAGGAGCTTCGGAAACAGCAGGAGGCGGAGGAGGCTGCAAAAAATCAGTGGGGTTGGGGCGGAGTACCCTCCACTGGCTATTACAGTTGGCCCAGCTACACAAGCTATATAACCTCCCCCTTCGGACCCCGCATCCATCCCATTTATGGAGAACTTAAGCCTCATACAGGAGTTGATATAGGAGCAAGCTATGGCAGCGCAATAACGGCTGCAGCCGATGGTACTGTGAGCATTGCGGTGCTGGACTACGGCTCTACCGGCTACGGAACCTATGTGGCCATATACCACCCTAACGGCACAACTACGTTGTACGGACATATGAGTTCCCTTGCGGTGACAACGGGGCAGCAGGTGAGCAGGGGGCAGGTCATTGGCTATGTTGGATCGACGGGCGCATCCAACGGACCACACATTCATTTTGAGATAAGGGTAAACGGCGGCTGCGTAGACCCCATGCTTTACTTCTGATAAGAAAAGAACCCTCCGCAAGGAGGGTTCTTTTCTTAATATCCTTTTTTGAGGTCAACAACATCGGTGAGACTTCCGTCGGTGATGTAGGCAATAACCTTCAGAATAATGTCGAAAACATATCTCACGTGTCCGTCTTCAACCTGCATTGCCTGATGGGGGGAGAGAACGATATTATCGAGAGTTTCAAAGGGGTATTCATAGGGGATAAGACGTTCGTTCATATCCTTGGGCTTGGAGTCCCATGTGTCGATGGCCGCGCCTGCAAGATTGCCGCTGCTGAGGGCATCGTAAAGAGCCTTCTGATCAATGCAGTTGCTTCTTCCCACATTGACGATATATTTGTCCTTCATAAGTCTGAGCCTGCGCTCGTCGAAAAGACAGTTCGTCTCCGGGGTTTTGGGCAGAGAGATAACGATGAGGTCTGTCTTTTCGCAAAGCTCGTCAAGAGAGGAAACGAGCTGGATATCGTCATATTCCTTGCCGCGGTCAATGGTGTATGTCTCAATGAAGTTATGTCGGAGGACCTTGTTGATGCTCCTGCCAATATGACCGTAGCCGAGGAGACCGATTTTAACATCAAATATACTGGTCCAATAGGGATTCTTGCTGTCGCGCCAGATGCCCTTGCGGAGTTTTTTGTCGCTTTCGGTTATGCGGTTGAGAAGGCTCATGCCGAGGCTGATGGAATATTCGGCAATATATTTGGCGTCAACATGGGAATTGACGAGAGTGATACCCATTTCATCCATGGCGGAGAGGGGGAAGTCGTCAACGCCTGTTTTGTATGCAAAAACGGCCTTGAGGCGATCGGCGGTGGCAAGAGTTTCGGCGCTCAACTTCTTGCCGATAAAAATGTCATAGCCCTCAAGGGAAAAGCCATCAAGTCCCACAACATCAATATCTGCATACTTTTTGAGCTCTTCATACATTTTTTCAAAAGCGGAGTCCAGCTTGGAAACGCTGAGGCAAATTTTCGCTTTCATCTTATCTGCTCACATCCTTTGAAAAATTGTTGATATAGGCTTCGATGGCGCTCTTGCTCTGGCTCAGCACGTCACCGCGCTGAGTGTGTTTGAGGACGAAGCAGCCGAGACCCCAGCGAAGAGCGTCTTCAATATTGTCTGTATCCCTGGATAGAATATGGAGAACACCTGCAGCAAATGCATCGCCGGAGCCAATTTTTTCGTAAGCGGAAAACTGGGTGTTTTCAATGCAAGAGCTTTTAATGCCCTCTTCGGTCTTATGGGAGGCATAGAGGGAAACGGAGCATTTGCTGTCAGAAAGCCACTGTCTTTCGCGGACGATGAGCATGGGGCAGCCAAATTCACTGTGGAAATGTTCTCTGCTTGTGCCAAGGAAGGTGCTGAGGTCTTTCTCTGCGCAGAAAACTATGTCCACATACTTGATTATCTCTTTATAAACCTCTGCAGCTTCCTCGATTGTCCAAAGCTTACCACGGTAGTTGAAGTCAAAGCTTACGGGGATGCCACGGCGCTTTGCCTCCTTCAGGAACTGAAAGCTGAGGCGGCGGGCGCCTTCGGAAATGGCAAAGGAAATTCCGCTTATATGGAAAAGGGAACAGCTCTCAAAAACCTCGTCAAGATTGAATGCGTTTTCGTCAAGCTTGGAAGCTTCAGAGCCTTTGCGCATATAGACAACTTTGGTTGTGCGATCTCCCTGACCCTCCTCGAGGAAGTAAAGACCAATGCGGTCTCCGCTGCGGATTATATGCTCTGTCTGAACTCCGTAAGAGCGAAGATGTCTCACGGTAGCGTCGCCCAGATCGTCGGCGGGGAGAGCGGTGAGGTATTCAGTGTTGTGGCCAAGGCAGGAGAGGCAGACCAGAACATTGGATTCTGTTCCGCCATAGCAGGCATCAAATGCGCGTGCCTCACTTATAAGGCCGTGGGAAGGAGGGGTGAGGCGGAGCATAATTTCTCCGAAGGAGAGAATTTTATCGTTCATTATATCACCTTTATTTGTTCTTGATGGCATCTATGCGCTCTTTGCAAAGCTCAAGAAATGCCACAGTTACCAGCAGCGCTTCGCCGCATTCGCGCTTAAGTATGGGGTTGAAAGCTGTACCGAAAGTGTGGCGGAATTTTTCCTTAAAAGCGTGGAAACGGCTGTCGCGGGGGTGAATGCGTCTGCGAATCCAGTAGGAAGTGCGGCGGTCAACCTTCATCGAGTAGTTAAAGTTCACGCGGAGGTCGTTGTAGGGGATGAGGTAATAGTCGGAAGAGAGCTTGGAGGTCTGGAGAGGCTTTATGCCCTTTTCGGTTTCGGTTCTCGCGGCGTTTTTCTCAAGAAGCTCTCTTAGCTCCTGAGCGTTGAGCTTGGTTGTAAGGTAAAAATACATGTTCGGCTTGCCACCTTCAAGAAGGTCGCGGGCGATGCCGAGGAAGTTGTCCTCTATGGAAAATTCGTTGTAGTCTTCGGGAATGAGGCCAAAATTATCCTTAACGGTCTTTTCTATGATGCCCTTAAACTGCTTGCTTGCCTCGAGAGTGGTGGGCTTTATTGTTTCGTTGTTTCCAAGGTTAAGGTCGGATACCTTGAGGGCGAGGGATATGGACTGGGCGAACTTGTTTTTCCATGTGATTTTCTTTTGGTCGCGCTTTTCAACAAGGACATAGCCGTCGCTTGTGAGGATAAGACCGTTTATGCCGATCTGATTACCGAAAACAGATTTGTTGAGGGGGGATATTTTATTGCGGTATTCATAGACATTTCTGATGGTCAATCCGTCGTCAAACTCATAGTCCATGCATCGGTTCGTAATGAGCATGTGGAAGTACATACTGCGCTGAGTGTTCAGCGTGAGGGTGTTCTCGTGGGGATTAAAGAAGAAATCGTTGAGGCGGACAGTTCCATTGTTGGAGCGCTTGGAACTTTTGTGTGCGGCAAGAAGCTTGAGCGCGTTTTGCATAACGAAATCGGGAAGCTGATGAGCCTCCTTGCTGTCGTCAAAAATGATCTTGGTGTTGCCGCAAACATTGGAGAAAACGTTCAGCGAGGGGAGGTATAGTTTGCCCTTGCCGTGGTCAAAGGCCTCTATGTCCTTCTGAACAACGCTGTATTCCTTGGAATATTTGTCTTTAACATCGTTTTTCAGTTCGCCTTCTCCGAAAACAGTGATGTGTTCGGAGTGGAGAGCCATAAATCCGCCGTCTTTGTCGCAGAAGTTATTATTATTTTTGAGTATTTCGGATTTATCGGTTTTGGGATGGGCGCTATAGGAGGAGATAACCTTGTGGTGGTTATCGCTAATCTTGCTGGATTCTTCCAGATAAGCGTCAAACAGCTTGACGATTATTGCAATAAAGATAGAAAAAATACCTGCAAGAAAAACAGAGAGCGTGCTTTCACTGGTGAATATTGCAAATATTCTGCTAAATATCTTGGAAAAAGAGCCATCTAGGGTCTTGAAAACTCCGAAAAAGCAGAAAATAACGAAGATGAGAACAATATATGCAAGGATCTTGGCAAGGGTGCTGTCAAAGCATTTTCTTATGAATTTTAATATCTTTTTCTTCACAGGGCACTCTCCAAATTATGTATATGTTTATGTATAAGGTATATCACAACTTGCATTTCAAGTCAATTTGAGCGCAACAAAAAAGACCGATTCCCGATTGTGGGAGTCGGTCTTTGGAATGATTTAGCAAATGTTTATCTGAAATTAGTGAGCTATTTTAATACCAGCTGAAGCATCCGCTATGCTCCGGAAATGGCCATAGCGGCATTTTCGTTTGTCAGCTATCCTGAATCAGCTGCCGCACAGCGTCATAAGACAGAGTGTTTTCGTGGAGAGGCACAGCCTGCGATGTATTGAAAACCGCCTCGATGGCTGCATAGTATTCTTCTTCGCTAACGGTTTGGTCACCTATGGAGAAGGAAATGGCCATGGTTGGCTCTTCGTCTTCGTTTGCCGGAGGAATAATCTCCTGCACTTCAAGGCCGCTCCAAATGTTTACAAAACCTGTGTCTGTGAGGCTGTAAATATCTGTGGTGTAATATCCCATATTGCCGTTGGTGTTTTTTACCAGTCCTGAACCGGGAATGTAACTGCCGCCCCAAGTGCGACTTAAAGGCTCTTCAATCACTCTGCCGTTTTTATATGTGCACAGGGCATCGCCTGTGGCTTCGCAATCACCGTTCAGGTAAAGCTCCGGAATATCATCCCCATCGATGTAAACCAGTGCAAAGCCCACATGATAATCCTTTGCGTTTTCTAAAAACTCCAGATAGGCCGGTTTCCAGTCTTGCAGCTGTGGTGTTGCCGTGGTTTCGGGAGGAGTTACCTGCGTTGGCTCTGTTGCCGGTGTTTCTTGCGCGGCTGATTGTGTATTACCGGTCTCTGACTCGGCTGCGGAGGGCACTGTACAAGAACAAAGCATGAGAGTAATAATGAGAATCAGACTCCATGCAAAAGATTTTTTCATAAAATCGCCTCAATAACAAGATTGACTAACCGTTCTGTGTATTTAAAAGCTTTAATAGAAACGTCCTCTATTTGCAAAAATCATATCACAAATTTTTCGCTTTGTCATTAGCTGCATTGGCAACACGGGGGAACGCTTTTGCTATGGTCAATTTTCGTAAGCCCTCCATATACTCAAGCTTCCATAGTACTTGGAGATTGTCGAATCGTCCTTAACATACTCTCCCACATCAGTAGGACCATACCGAAGGAGAAAATAATCCATATCGTGGAGCATATGATACATATCGACCACATGTTCAACATCGTGTGCTTTTTGTGCTTTTGAACAAAGGTCAATCAGTTTGTCCATATCGTCATCCAACATACCGCTTACAACGCTTTCTTTAAGCTCGGATATAGTACTAATAAAGAAAGCCGCATCGTAGTCATTGTAATCGGTAACCGCTGATATTTTGCCTTCGTTGCTTTCTGCCCATCCAATCTGTATTTCTCCGGTCCTGTCAAAATAGGTCCAGTAAACATTCTCGGGATCGCTCAGTTGACCAAAAATATCATTATAAAACCACGCATTTTCAAAGCTTGAATTTGCGGCCTTAATAAAATCGGTTAGTCTAAAAATTTCGCTATCGCTCATACCCGCCAGTACAATGGCTCTTAATTCTAACACATCTTTTTCGGTTGGCACGAAGGGAATATCTTCGCTCTCAATGTCCTCTGAAAGAATTTTGTTATCCTCAATAATGCCAGTATCATTGGATTCTAGGTTTTCAAAATAATCTAAGATTATAATATTATCAGCAGATGAAACATCTGCTCTACTGCAGATTCGACTTAGATAGTCTTGAAATTCCACATCAGATATAACATAGCGTTCGTCATTCCATTCAATGTCTACCACATCATTGTCTGACAAATCATATCCGTTGATATGAATACAAGTGCCATCCTCCAGTAGAGCATTGATTTGATACACAGGGGTACAGCCGCTATATTCATCGCTCTTCTTTGTTTTCCTGATCCCGGCTAATCGAGAACTCAACTCGCTAATTTGGGAAGAATTCATTTCAGCTGATACCGTATCATCAGCAGTTCGTATGTCGAGATGGTTAGCAGAAACAATAGTGTGTGATGTTTCGTCAAATTGGAATCCTTTTGGATATGTTAGGAGACAGACCGCAATAATCACGCAGGCGGAGATAGACAGAACGACAACCCAGAACACAGACTTCTTATAGTTTATCACGGACTTCACACGCTCCTTTACGACCCTTTATTTGAACTTACACAAATTATATGGCAAATACTACAAAAAATCAATGTTGGTGAACAAATGGACTGAAGAAATCTCGCAAGACATCACAGCTGCTACCAATTGTGATGTAGCGGATTGATTGCTATCGATATTAAAAGACAGGCTGTTATTTCACAGCCTGTCTTTATGTGTTTACGGGCTATAAATTTATAAGTGAAATCGCTAGCCTACGCTCTCGGTGAAATAATTCGCCGTGCGAATTGTGAAATTTGATGCTGATGCATCAAGTGAAATAAAATAAATCCTTATGTGCCGCAGCACATTTCACACACCATAGGTGTATTTCACACGCGAAGCGTATTTCACAAATCTGGAAAGGGGTTTATTTCGTTGAAAAACCTCCGATGCATTGCACCGGAGGTTTTTTGGTACGGGTATGGGGACTTGAACCCCAACGCTTGCGCACAGGAACCTAAATCCTGCATGTCTGCCAATTCCATCATACCCGCATATTTGAATGCCCGCATATAATACCACTGAGAGGCCGCCTTTGTCAAATCCCGTGATTGACATTTAAGAACGCAAAATGTAAAATCAAGTCCATAAAACCTGCAAAGAGATGGAATTATTTATGTTGGCTGTATTTGTAAATATGGCGACGGTGCTTCTCGGCAGCGCCATCGGCATCCTTTTCCGAAATTTCATAAAAGAAAAATTCGTTAGCGCCGTAATAAGCGCACTTGCTCTCGTCACCGTGCTTATCGGCATAACAAGCGCCATAGGAACGGAGGATATACTCTGCATCATTATATGCATGGCTCTCGGCACTTTGATAGGCGAGATAATCCGCATCGATGACGGCATAGAAGGGGCAGGGGAGTTCATTAAGTCAAAGCTTCTGAAAGGGAAGGGAGCAGGCCGCTTCACGGAAGGATTCGTCACCGCCTGCGTGGTTTTCTGCGTTGGCAGTATGACAATTATGGGCTCTTTCGAAGCGGGAATAAATGGAAATAACAGCATAATATATGCAAAAAGCGCCCTCGACTTTGTAACGAGTATTATGTTTGCGGCGGCAATGGGACTGGGTGTTCCTTTCTCCGCGCTTTTCATACTCGTTTTTCAGGGAGGCCTTACCCTCCTCGCAGGCGTAATTTCTCCTTACCTCAGCCCGGAGGTTGTTTGCGAAATGAGTGCCGTTGGCGGAGTTATCCTCATCGGCATGGGAATCAACATGCTGGAGCTTAGCCCCAAACGCATCAAGGTTGCAAATATGCTTCCCGCAATTTTCCTCCCCATTGCATACATACCCCTTGCAGAGCTTATAGGAAAACTTTTCTGAAAAATATAAATAACGCTGTATCGGCTGAATGCATTGATACAGCGTTATTTTTTGTATATCCCGTTTTAGGGGATGAATATGTGTATTTTTTAACGCTTGACATTGAAATGAGCCTATGAGAAAATTTACACAGATATGTACATTTTTTCCATTTTTGTGCAACAAAGAAGAAATTGAAGGTGAATTACTATGAGCAGACTTGATATCAATACGCCCTCAAGGGCTCAAAGCGTTGTCGACGGTATTTACCGCGATATCGAGCGCCGTATAGCTGCCAGCCCTCCGGGCCTTTGCCCTGTTGACATGGCACTTAGCTTTCTCTCCATGTGCCAGGCTCAGACCTGCGGTAAGTGCGTTCCTTGCCGAATCGGCCTCAGCCAGCTCAGCACACTCATTGCCAAGGTGCTGGACGGAGAGGGAAGCGTTGAAACCGTTGCCCTCATCGAAAAAACTGCCGAAAATATCGTTGCCAGCGCAGACTGCGCCATCGGTATTGAGGCTGCAAGAATAGTCCTCAACGGCGTACGCGGCTTCAGAGATGACTATATGGAGCACGTTCTGAACAAGCGCTGCCTTGGCAGTCTTGAAAATCCCGTGCCCTGCGTTGCTCTTTGTCCCGCCGGAGTTGATATTCCGGGTTACATCGCCCTTGTACACGATGGAAGATTTGACGATGCTGTCAATCTTATTCGTAAGGACAATCCGTTCCCCTCTGCCTGCGCATATATCTGCGAGCATCCCTGCGAGGCACGCTGCCGCAGAAATATGGTTGATAACGCTATCAATATCCGCGCTCTCAAGCGCTATGCCGTTGATAATCAGGATTATAATAATGCCTCTAAGAGACATTTTCCTGCAACCGGAAAGCGCGTTGCTGTTGTCGGCGGTGGTCCCGGCGGTCTTTCCGCAGCCTTCTATCTCGCCATTATGGGTCATAAGGTGACCGTTTTCGAGAAGAGAAAGCAGCTTGGCGGTATGCTTCGTTACGGCATTCCCAATTATCGACTTCCCAGAGAAACTCTGGACAAAGAAATTGCCTATATACTCTCCGTTGGCGCTCATCCCATTGAGGTGAAAACCGAGGTTGATGTTGGTAAGGACATCCGCTATGACGATCTGAGAAAGCAGTTCGACAGTGTTTATATCTCCATCGGCGCCCATACCGACAAGAAAGTGGGCATCGAGGGTGAGGACAGCGAAGGCGTCATCTCCGCTGTTATGCTTCTGCGCGGCATCGGTGATGGCGAAATGCCCGATTTCAGCGGCAAGAAGGTTGTTGTCATCGGCGGTGGCAACGTTGCCATGGACTGCGTAAGAAGTGCAATCCGTCTCGGCGCAGAGAAGGTCTCCTGCGTTTACAGACGCCGTCAGAAGGATATGACCGCTCTTGA
>JAZUAQ010000048.1:0-9998 GCA_045638085.1 Oscillospiraceae bacterium | reverse complement strand
ATATTATTCTTTTCCATTTTCAATTTCCTTTCTCAGCAGAAGAATTTTCTGTTATTTTTACATTTGATTTTTCAGCCTTCTCAGCGGCCTTATTGCGGCGTCTGATGGGCAGATACCATCTTATGAGGGCATAGAGTGCGCAAAGGGCAACTATAAGTATTTCGCCGATTCTAATGGTTGCGCATACACGGGCATCAATTTTAATTTTATCGGACTCAAAATCAATTTTGGAGTCATAGTCCTCATCCTTGATATTGAAGGCTTTGTGCAGTAAGGGAAGCAGCGCACCGACAGCGGCATTGAAGTAACCGAATCCCATAACCGTGTCATAAGGGTCTCCGCCGCCGAAAACAAAGTGAAGCTTCAGGTGGTCTATACTGATTTTCCGCCAGAAGTTACCGAGAGTTTTAAGACCGATCTTGACGATACCGAGAATATCGTGCAGGGTGAATTTCTTCTTGCCTGACTTCTTTTTCTTTTTAGCATCTGCTTCGGCAGGCTTCTCTTTTTTCTTCTTTTCCTTTTTAGGCTTCTTTTCGTCTTCCTCCGTCTTTTTCTCAGCAGGAAGAAGCTTTTTACTGAAAGGACCAATTCTGATCGCAAGAGAGAAAGCTCCTTCAGTATAAGAGGCATCCGCTCCCACGCGTAGAAGCAGAATAAGAATCAATATTACAATTATTATCCCGAGGGCAATCAATTTGCCACCCCTTTCGAACAGGCTATTCGAAGTAAATTACTGGTCGAAGCTCATCTGGCCTTCAAGCTCACCCGATCTGAGAGCATCTATCTTACTTTGCAGTTCGATAATTCCCTCGTTGCTGGCGATATCAGGAAGAGCGGGAAGCTCGTCCACGCTGCTGATGCCCATAGTGCGAAGAAATACCTCGCCGGTTTTATATATAGTGGGTCTTCCGGGAACATCCAGCTTTCCGCAAGGCTCTACGAGTCCCTTCTCCACAAGAACGCTGAGAGTATAGCTGCTGTCCACACCGCGAACCTGATCCACATAGGCACGGGTCACGGGCTGGAAATAGGCAACAATTGCAAGCACCTCCAGAGAGGAGGGTGAAAGCTTGGGGGATTTTCTTGTTTCAAGCGCCATGGTGACAAGCTGAGAATATTCCTTTGCAGAGCAAAGCTGCAATGATTTGTCAAGCTTCAAAAGGCGAATTCCGCGAAGAGCGTTTTCATATTCCGCAGCAAGAGCATCCGCAGCGGCATAAACCTCTGCTTCGTCCATATCCAGCACTTTTGCTATGCGATAAACGGGTACGCTTTCTCCGGAGGCAAAGAGTATCGCCTCGATGGCGGAGCATATTTCATTGATTTCCATATTTAACGATTCCTATTCACTTATCAATTTGAGAATATCTTCAGTATCTCCGCCGACGAACTCAACGAGAATTTCATCCTCTCCCCTGCTCATTTTCAGGTGGCCGAGGGAGCAAAGCTCAAGAACAGATACGAAGGTTGCAACGATTTCGCTGCGGCTGTGGCTTTCCGCATAGAGCACGGAAAGAGATGTTTTGCCGTGGCTTTTGAGCCGTTCAATTATCTCTCTGCTCTTTTCGCGGACATTATAAACTATGCGCTTTGGCACAATTCTTCTGCGTATGGGGTTTTCACCCTCTGCATCAGCAGCGGTTTTGCCGCGTCCCAGAACACCGTTCATGGCCTTCAGAAGTTCCCATGGCTCATGGCTATAGCGGTATTCCTTCAGCGTCCCAAGCACCTCGGGGGCTTTGACATGCAAAAGCGCGCCCTGTTCAGAGGCTTTAAGAAGATAAGGAGTCATCTCCTTGATGTTATTATAGACATCCTTTGCTCTGAGCTGTTCGAGGCTGGACATGAGAAGTTCAAGTTCGCTGACTTCTTCCTCTCCGCCCGAGAGGAGCATTTTGGTCTTGATATACAGAAGATGAGATGCCATCTGAACAAATTCACTTGCCACTTCAAGGTCCATTGCCTTCATTTCATCAAGATAGGCAAGATATTGCTCAAGAATGAGAGAAATCTGTATATCGCGAATTTCTATTTTATTTTTGGAAAGGAGCATCAGTATAAGATTAAGAGGACCTTCAAAATCGGCCATCTCTTCTTTTGTCTGAATAATGCCCTCAAGATGATATGTGGGTTCCATTTAATTAGTCCTGTTATAAAATATTTTTCGCAAGAGAAAAAGTCATTTCCGCAAGGATAAAGAGTCTGTCATATATCCAGCCTGTCACCGCAGAAAGAGGATTATCAAGGATATTTGTAAGCATCAGCAAAATGATAACTAAAATTCCGTAGCGTTCATAGCGCATCAGCTTATAGTATTGTTGAGGCTTAAGGAAGGAAAAAAGCACCTTACTTCCATCCAATGGAGATATGGGAAGAATATTAAAAACTGCAAGAGCCAGACTAAGATAGGCTGTCATCTCAACAGTCTGCAACAGAATCAATGCCCATTCAGTGCCCAGGCGGGTCAGCGGGAAAAATATAAAGCCGTAAATGAGTAAAAGGAATGTGCACAAAATGATGTTGCAGGCAGGTCCTGCCGCTGCGCATATTGCCATTCCAAGCTTTGGATTTTTGAAGCGTCTCATATCTACGGGGACAGGCTTTGCCCAGCCGAAGCGGAAAACTATCATCATTATAAGGCCCATAATGTCAATATGCTTTATGGGATTTAGAGTGAGACGACCTGCTTCCTTTGCGGTTGGATCTCCAAGTTTCCAGGCAACAAATCCGTGGGCAAGTTCATGGAGAGTTATGCAGACGAGAGCGGGTATGACGGAAACAAGCATGTCCCTTAAAATGGTCCAGTCAAGCCCATTCCAGAATGTTTGAAATCCGTTCACAATTTACCTCCGCAGGGCATACTCCCCCTTTATATTCTCCGATATTATAACAAATTGTTTTATGAAAAGCAATAGCGGCAGCCATGAGTTCAAGGCTCTTGTACGAAAGAATATTTAATGTTAAAATGAAGCATCCGCGAAAGGAAGGAACGAAAATGGATAAAATCCTTTTTATTAATGCCTGCGTACGCCCCCAGTCCAGAACCTATGAGCTTGCAAAGCACGCTTTGAAACAGCTTGAAGGCAGCGTTGAGCAGTTGCGCCTTATCGACGAGGAGCTGCAGCCTTATACGAACGAAATGCTTGAAATGCGCGATAAGCTTATTGCAGAGGGCGAGATAAACTATCCCCTCCTCCGCTATGCTCGTCAGTTTGCCGAGGCGGATACTATCGTTATCGCAGCACCTTATTGGGATCTGCTCTTCCCCGCCACCGTAAGGCTTTATTTTGAGCATATCACCGTTACGGGACTCACCTTCCGCTACAGTTCTCAGGGATTTCCCGAAAGCCTCTGCAAGGCAAAAAGACTGATATACATCACCACTGCCGGAGGACCCATATTTGCAAATTTCGGCTATGATTACTGCAAGACCATGGCTCAGGCATATTTCGGCATAGAAGACTGCAGATGCTTTATGGCGGAAAACCTTGATATTGACGGCGCGGATGTGGGCGCCATTCTTGAAAAGGCAAAAAAAGAAATTGAAAATAACATCAAATAAAAAAGCAGGCTGTCTAAGACAGCCTGCTTTTTTATTCAAGTTCAACCTGCTTTGCAACGATATTTTCGCTGCGGTAAAGCTTACGAAGCTTGGGCTTTTCAATCTTGCCGGTGGGATTGCGGGGAACTTCTGCAAAGATAATTTTTCTGGGGCGCTTATATCTGGGAAGAGCCATGCAGAAAAGATTTACCTCTGCTTCGCTGAGAATTTCGCCTTCTTTAGCCTCGATTATCGCAGCGGCAATCTCGCCCAGACGCTTATCGGGAAGACCGATAACGGCAACATCCTTAATTTTCGCATGACCACGGAGGAAATCTTCAATCTGTACGGGATAGAGGTTTTCACCGCCGGAGATGATAACATCCTTCTTGCGGTCAACAAGATATATGAAACCATCTTCATCCATCTGAGCCATATCGCCGGTATAGAGCCAGCCCTTATCAAGGACGGCATTGGTTGCCTTCTCGTCCTTATAGTATCTGAGCATAACACCGGGTCCTTTAACGGCAAGCTCGCCAACCTCGCCTCTTTCAACTTCGCATCGATCCTCATCCACGATTTTGACCTCCCAGCCGTAACCGGGAACACCGATGGCGCCAACACGGTCAATATTCTCAACGCCAAGATGTACGCAGCCGGGTCCGATGGATTCAGAAAGGCCGTAGTTAGTGTCATACTGATGGGCGGGGAATTTTTCCTTCCAGCGCTTGATGAGACTGGGAGGAACAGGCTGTGCGCCTATATGCATAAGTCTCCACTGGCTGAGCTCATACTGGCCAAGCTCAACATCTCCTCTGTCAATGGCATCGAGAATATCCTGAGCCCAGGGAACAAGCAGCCATACGATGGTGCAGCGTTCTTCGCTTACAGTACGCAGTATCCACTCAGGGCTAACGCCGCGAAGTATAACGCCGCGGCTTCCGGAAATAAGGCTTCCGAACCAGTGCATTTTGGCGCCCGTATGGTATAGAGGAGGAATACAGAGGAAAACATCGTCCCTTGTCTGACTGTGATGAGCCTGCTCAACCTTGCAGGCATGCATAAGGCTTTCATGATTATGTATTATAGCCTTGGGGAAGCCGGTTGTGCCTGATGAGAAGTAAATCGCCGCTTCATCACTGTCTTCAATGAAAATGCTCGGTGAGCTTGTTGAGCAATACTCGATAAGAGTATCATAGCTATCCGCAAATGAGGGACAGTCCTCGCCGACATAGAAGCAGTTTTTAACTCTGGGTACTCTGTGAAGCATTTCCTCAACACGGCCCGTAAATTCAGGCCCGAAAACAAGAGCATCCACATCCGCAAGGTCAAGGCAGTAGCGGATTTCCTCAGCAGTATATCGGTAGTTGAGAGGCACAACAAGAGCGCCAGTTTTCAAAACGCCAAAATAAATGGGCAGCCACTCAAGACAGTTCATAAGAAGTATTGCGACTTTGTCGCCCTTCTTTATTCCACGGGTGAGAAGCAGATTGGCAAAACGGCTTGCCTTCTTTTCAAAATCACCCCAGGTCATTTCCTTGCGGAAAGCGCCGCCTCGACTGGACTCGATAAGGGAATATTCTCTCCAGGTTACCCTCGGCGCATTTACAGCAGGATTAATCTCAACAAGCGCTACCTCGTTTTTGAAGTAAGTTGCGTTTCTGGACAGCAGTTCGGTAATGGGCATTTTAACTCTCTCCTATAAAATCAAAATCACGGCAACGAAAAGCTGCCGTGATTTATCACAAATTAGCTTTAGGACACGGGTAAATAATGTCACACTTTAAATCGAAAGTCAATATGGTTTTGGAATTTAAATCATTAAATTTTTCATATTTTCATATTCTTCTTCGGTATTTACGTTCATAAGGATTTTGTCGAGGTCAAATTCCGCAATTTCTTCGCTCTCAACATAGCGGACATTCACCATTTCAAGGAGGTCACGTATGGACTTTTTGCCCTGAGCAAGGCATTCATCTGCCCTTTCACCACATACTCTGCGATAAATTGCAAAAAGAGGCTCAAAGCCCTTTTTTCCGCGACGCATAATGCAGGCATCGGCATCTCCCATAAGCTCGGCAAGGCGCAAGGCAAGCTTGGGATCACCGAAAGGTAAATCCGTACCCGTGACAAAGACTATCTCATCCTCATATTCTGCGAAGGCGGAAACAAGACCGTTCAATGGTCCCATATCGGGATATGGGTCAACTATTTCTCCCGCACCTACAAAGGGAAAACGGGACTTTCTGTTGACTGAAACAGCAACTTCTCCAAGAGAAGCGGAATATTTATCTATGAGATACTGCAGCATGGTCTTATCGCCCAGCGGCAGCATGGCTTTATCTCTTCCCATACGGCGGGAACCGCCGCCCGTGAGAATAACTGTAAGCATAACTTTTTCCCCATTCTTACGCTTTTTTCTTCATTATACAACATGCAGGATTATTTTGCAATTTAGCTTCTTTCGTGATAATATCGAAAATATGAAAGGAGGCGGTTACTTGTCACAGCTTGAAAAAGATATACGCTATCTCAAGGGCGTTGGCGAAACAAGAGCAAAGTCTCTCAGCAAACTGGGCATAAACTGCCTTCGCGATCTTATCAACCATTTCCCCCGCTCTTACGAGGACAGAAGTCAGGTTTATCCCATATATGATGCGCCCTTCGATACGCCTGTAACCATAAGAGCAGTAGTTGCGAGAGAACCCACTCTCGCCAGAATTCGCCGCGGTATGGAACTAGTCAAATTCCGCGTCGTGGATGACACCGGATCAGTTGACATAACATTCTTTAATCAGAGCTTTCTTCGCACTCGTTTCCATACGGGTGAGACTTATCTTTTCTATGGAAAGATAAGCGCCGCTGGCACAAAGCGCACTATGGCGAATCCCGCCTTTGAGCTTGTTGATGCAGAAAGTGAGGCAGCGGGAAAAATTGTCCCCGTATATTCCCTCACAAAGGGTATTTCCGGCAAAATGATGAGCGGCTATGTCCGAAGCGCACTCAATGAGCTTGGGGATGAGCTTCCCGATGCGCTCCCCAAAAAAATTATTGAGGAATATAAGCTTGCTCAGGCTCGTTATGCCTATGAAAACATTCATTTTCCCTCAGACTTCGGTGCATTGGAGCTGGCAAGAAAGCGCCTTATATTCGAAGAGCTTTTTGTCCTTGCCTGCGCCCTTTCGGGTATGCGATCAGGACGTCAGCTATCAGGCGGCAAGATAATTGATAACTGCGACATCGAGCAGTTTTATTCCTCCCTCTCCTTCTCCCCCACATCCGCCCAGCGCCGCGCCGTTATAGACGCTTTTTCGGATATGGCATCGGGCAAGCCTATGAACAGACTTGTTCAGGGTGATGTTGGCAGCGGTAAAACACTGGTAGCCGCCGCATGCATATGGAGCGTTTGCCGCAGCGGCAGGCAGGCCGCCTTCATGGCACCCACCGAAATCCTTGCAGAGCAGCACCACGAGACACTCCGAGGTTTTCTCGAGCCTTTCGGAATCCGTGTTGAAAAACTCAGCGGTTCCACCACCGCGGCAAACAAGAGAAAAATCCGTGAGGCATTGGAGCGCGGTGAAATTGACCTTATAGTTGGCACCCATGCAATTATAAGCGAAAATGTCAATTTCAAAGATCTCGCCCTTGCAGTCACCGACGAGCAGCACCGTTTTGGCGTTTCGCAGCGCAGCGCCCTTGCGGCAAAAACGGAAAAGCCCCATGTTCTTGTCATGTCAGCAACTCCCATTCCCCGTACCCTTGCACTTATGATTTACGGAGACCTTGATGTTTCCGTTATTGATGAGCTGCCTCCCGGCAGACTTAAGGTTGACACCTTCCATGTTGATGAGAGCTATCGCGCAAGACTTTACGGCTTCATCCGCAAGCAGGTCGGTGAAGGCCGGCAGGTATTCGTGGTCTGTCCCATGGTGGAAGAAAACGAAGAAAACGAGCTTGAACTTAAAAGCGCCACCGAGCACGCAGAACACCTCAGGACAGTATTCCCCGAGCTTAATGTTGCCTGCATCCACGGCAAGATGAAAAGCAAGGAAAAGGATACGGTTATGAGCGCCGTTGTGGCAAAGGAAATTGATATTCTTGTTTCCACCACCGTAATTGAGGTTGGTGTGGACGTTCCCAATGCCTCTCTTATGATAATCGAAAATGCCGAGCGCTTCGGCTTAAGTCAGCTCCATCAGCTTCGCGGACGAGTGGGACGCGGAAAACACAAAAGCTGGTGTATACTGATTTCCGATGCAAAAACTGATGAAAGCAAAGAGCGCCTAAAGGTTATGTGCGAGACCAACGACGGCTTCAAGATAAGCGAGCATGACCTTCGCCTTCGAGGGCCCGGTGACTTTTTCGGTTCAAGACAGCACGGTCTTCCCGAGATGCACATTGCCGATTTGGGCGGCGATATGCGTGTTTTGCAGAGCGCTCAGGCTGCGGCACATCAGCTTCTTGCAGATGACCCGAGACTTTCCAAGCCGGAAAACGCAGCCCTCCGTGAGCGGATAAAGCAGCTTTTTGAAGCCAATTCAGATATGATGAACTAATCAGAATGAAACTTTTTCCATTTTTCTTCGTCTTATAAGCATAAGGATTTATTGGAGGTATGTAAAATGAAAAAGCTTATTATTCTCCTCTTATCCATTTTGCTCCTCTGCTCCGGCTGTGGTGCAGTCTCTCTTGACCGGCTTTCGGAAGCAGATAGCGTGGTCATAAACTGGGGTGTCGACTCAAAAGCTCAAGTCAGTGGCTTATCTGAAGAGATTTATGTAAACCTTATGAGCCTGACGCTGGAAGACATAAAAGCCACCGAGCCAGTATCCACTTTATATGTTTTGGAGTTTTACGACAAATCCGATAAGCTTCTCATGGAGTTAAGCATATCCCATGAGGGTTTGCTAAGTTTCGGCGGAAAAACCTACGCTGTTACCGACGGCAATTTGGACACAAGCTGGATAGAAATGGTCATCCGAAAGTCTGCAGGACCTCCTTCCGCTAACTAAGTAATTTGAAAGATGAACCTCCGCATATACTTGTCTGAGTATATGCGGAGGTTCCTTTATGTCCGGATTAAAAAAACTGCTGCAAAACACTGTCGTCCTGACTTTGTCCGGGATTATCATGCGCTGCGTAGGTCTTAGTTATCAGGTATGGCTGGCAGGTCGGATAGGCTCCGACGGCATAGGCCTGTTTCAACTTATAGCAAGCGTGAATGCCCTCTGCGCAACTTTTGCTATCTCGGGAATACGCTTTACCTCCACCCGTCTTGTAAGCGAGGAGTTAGGACTTGGCCGACCGCGTGGCGCTGTAAGCGCGGTTGGATGCTGCCTTGCCTACGCTTCCTTTTTCGGAACGGCAGCATTCATGCTTATGTTCTTCGGGGCGGAGAAAATCGGTTTTCTCTGGATAAGGGACGCACGAACAGTACTGAGCCTTCGCATGCTTTCCCTTTGTATGCCCTTTGTCTCTTTGTCCTCAGTTTTCGGTGGATGGTTCATTGCTAACAGAAAAGTTGTTCAGGCCTCTGTTATTCAAATTCTTGAGCAGCTTATAAACATCGGCTGCGCGATTTTATTCCTTTCAAAGGTCGAGGGCGGAGACCTTGAGCAGTGCTGCGCAGCAATTGCGAAAAGCAATGTAATTGCCGACGCTTGCTCTTTTGCACTCAGTTTACTCACTTATCTAGCCCTTAAGCCCAAGGGCAAAACGGATATTGAAGTATTGGGACTAGGCTCCAGAATGCTTAAAATTGCCCTTCCCTTGGGTCTTTCAGCTTACGCGAGAGTTTCACTGACGAGCCTTGAAAACCTGCTCATCCCCAGAAAACTGCGCCTCAGCGGCATGAGCGCGCAAGCGGCGCTTTCCGGATACGGAGTAATAGGCGGTATGGTGTTTCCAGTTATCACCTTTCCCTCCTGCATACTGGTTGCAGCGGCTGAGCTGAGCATTTCCGAGCTTACCGCAGCTCAGGTTTCCGGTGATATGGCGCGGGTGCGCTCAACGGTCAAGTCGCTGCTGAAAGCCACCTTATTGTTTTCCCTTGCCGTTGGACTTTTCATGTTCTGCATGTCGGAGGAACTTGGCGTTGCAGTTTATAAGAGTCTTGAAGCCGGACGCTACATAAGGATTTTTGCCTTTTTAATTCCCATAATGTATATGGATATCATAACGGACGGCTGCTTAAAAGGTCTTGGACAAATGCTGCATTCAATGATTTTCAATGTCTGCGAGGCCGCCATCGGGGTATTGTTTGTTATCATCCTCATCCCCCGCTACGCTTTGGGTGGATATATCTTCATTTTATTCTTCTGCGAATGCTTCAATTTCTGCCTGAGTATGGGCAGACTAATATGGATATGCAGAAGCAAGCAATAAAAAATAATCGGCACCGCATTACTGCGGTGCCGATCGAATATATAAGTTATGTAAACTTATGCCTGGGGCT
>JAZUAQ010000047.1:0-15957 GCA_045638085.1 Oscillospiraceae bacterium | reverse complement strand
GCGGGCTCAGCAGGAGCAGCGGGCTCGGCAGGAGCGGCGGGCTCAGCAGGTGCAGCGGGGGCAGCGGGTGCCTGGTTGCCGCAAGCGCAAAGTGCGAAAATCATGATGATCGCAAGAGCGAGAGTGATAAGCTTTTTCATTGTGGTTATCTCCTTTGGTTTTCAAATTATGTGCTCATTATACACTCTAAAAATGAATAATCAATAGCAATATTCACGAATTAATGAATATTATGAAAAAAATTTAGCTAATTAGTGTGCAAAAACGGAATGTACATTTTGTGCAAGGTGTTCAAATGGGGTAAAATCACCGCTTCAAAGGGGAAAATTTATGGGTAAAATGGAATTATTAAAGCTTATGGAATGGATTATGCGCTGCATTATTTATGGAATATGCATAGCTCAGGATAAAGCAAGCGTAATTATTTGAAAATACTCTTTCCATATTAAAGAAATTATGCTACAATACCTTATTAATGTATAATGCTACTACTATATTTTGCCGGCGGTGATGAAATGAACAAGAGATTTCAAAAATTGGTGGCTCCCGGAATGAGGCTTTACCTGCTTATAATGATTGTTTTTGCGGTTATAACCTTCTTCTTCGCCAATCAGACTCTGGCCTTTGCGGAAGCGGGGCTTATAGTCATACTTATAATATATTCTCTGCTGGATGCGCGCCGCAGACGCAAAAAGCTTGTTGCCTATATTGAGGATGTTACCTATAACACCGAGTCAGCGAAAAACAACACCCTGATGAATTTCCCCCTGCCTATTGTTGTTTTTAAGATTGACAACCATCAGATAATCTGGGGTAACCAGATATTCTTCAACCTCTTCGGCGCCCAGAAGCCCAGCTTTGAGGCAAGCCTTGCTGAAATGGTTCCCGGCTTCAGCAGCAAGTGGCTCTTGGAGGGCAAAAACCAGTATCCCGGTCTTGTTCAGGTGGACGGCAAAAAGTACCAGCTTCACGGCAATATTATCCGCGGAAAGGGCGACGAAAACGGCGCAACGGGCGGCGGCTTTATGGGCATCACCTATTGGGTTGATGTGACCGAGTTTGACGATATCAAGCTTGAGTACGAGGCATCCCGTCCTGCAACCATGATTTTCGTTATGGATAACTATGACGAACTTATCAAGGGTGTTCCCGACCGCAAGCGCATGGAGCTGCGCGGCCTCATCGACGATGAGATAAGCAACTGGTGCGAGGGAAAGGGCGGGCTTCTCAGACGCTATGACACCGACCGCTATATGTTTATATTTGAGTCCAGATATATGCAGGACTTCACCGCCGATAAGTTTGATCTTCTCGAAAAGGTTCATTCCATCATCAGCACCAGCGGCCTTCATGTAACGCTGAGCATAGGTGTCGGAATTGACGGTGACAGCTTTGCTGAGAACTTCGCCTTTGCAAACCTTGCAATAGAGATGGCGCTGTCCCGTGGCGGCGACCAGGCTGTTATCAAGAACCGCTATAACTTCGAATTCTTCGGCGGAAGAGGCACGGAGATTGAGACCCGCACAAAGGTGAAGAGCCGCGTTACTGCAAACGCTCTTGCCGAGCTTATGCGCTCCTCCGGCCAGATATATGCAATGGGACATAAGTTCAGCGACCTTGACAGCATAGGCGGTGCCGTGGGCATAGTCTGCATGGCAAGAAAGCTGGGCAAAACCGCAAAAATTGTAGTTGATTCCGAGAAAACCGCCTCCAAGGTGCTGATAGATGCCTTGAAGGCAACGGAAGAATATGCGGATGTTTTCATCACTCCCGATGAAGCCATGGTCTCTGCGGACAGCCACACTCTTCTGGTGGTCGTGGATACCAACCGACCCGAGCAGGTTGAGGCGCTGAATCTTCTGGAAAGCTGCACCCGCGTTGCTGTAATCGACCATCACCGCAGAGCCGCCAGCTATATTCAGAATGCCGCCCTTTCCTTCCATGAGCCCTATGCATCCAGCGTATGCGAGCTTATAAGCGAGCTGCTGCAGGAAATCGTGGCTCAGGGCGATGTGACAAAGATGGAAGCCGATGCAATGCTCAGCGGCATTGTTCTCGACACCAAAAACTTCACCATACGCACAGGCGAGCGAACCTTTGACGCGGCTGCCTTCCTGAGAAGACTGGGCGCCGATACCAGCGATGTTAAAAAGCTCCTCCAGAGCGATATGGACCACACCGTTGCAAGATACAAGATTCTGCAGTCTGCAATGGTTTACAGAGGAAACATAGCAATAGCCGTTCAGGAAAACGAGCAGGACCGCGTAGTTGCGGCTCAGGCTGCCGATGAGCTTCTTAATATTTCGGGCATCGAAGCTTCCATCGTGGTTTATGCCACCGATGACGGCGGAGTTGTTGTTTCCGCAAGAAGCATTGGCGATGTTAATGTTCAGCTCATTCTTGAAAAACTGGGCGGTGGCGGCAACAAGGGTGCTGCAGGCGCACAGGTAAGCAATATGAGCCTGAGGGAAGCTGTGAATATAATCTGCGCTTCCATAGATGAATACAGCAAATAAGTAAAGGAGAAAAATATGAAAGTTATATTCAGTGTAGATGTTAAGGGTCAGGGCAAGAAGGGCGAGATGAAGGAAGTCAGCGAAGGCTACGGAAGAAACTACCTCCTCCCCCGCAAGCTGGCCGTTGAGGCAACTGCCGATAATCTGAACGCAATGCGTATGAAGGAGAGAGCAAAGGCTGCTGCAATGGCTGCCGAGAAGGCAAAGGCAAGCGAAAATGCCAAGGCTCTTGAGAGTCTCATTGTTAAGATTCCTGCCAAGGCAGGTACCAATGGAAGACTTTTCGGTTCCATTACCTCCAAGGAAATCAGCGAAAATCTTATGAAGCAGCACGGCATTGAAATCGACAGCAAGAAGATCGTTCAGGCAGACCCCATCAAGACCTTCGGTAGCTTCGATGTCAAGTGCAAGTTTGGCTATGAGATAAACGGTGTCATCCACGTATTGGTTGTTGAAGAAAAATAATTTCCCCGCATCCTCTTGGATGTCCCGATAAAGGAGAGATAAACATGGATGAGCTTTTAGGCAGAAGAGTTCCTCAAAGTCCTCAGGCTGAGCAGGCCGTCATCGGCAGTATGCTCATTGACCCCGGCTGCATACCCGATGTACTGAAGGATGCCAGAAGCGACCACTTCTATATACAGACAAACAAAGAAATATTTGATACTATCTTCGCTATGTTCAATTACGGACAGATCATTGATCCTGTAACCGTTATTGAGCAGATGAAGAGCCGCGGAGTTTACCACGAGGAGACCACCAAAAGCTATGTTCTCGAGCTTATGAAGGTGACCCCCACTGCTGCAAACGTGGGCGAATACGTGAGCATTATCCGCGATAAGGCTCTTCAGCGTGAGCTTGGCAAGGCTGCCGACAGCATCAGGGAAATGGTGAATGAAGGCATAGGTGGCGCCGATGAAATGCTTGAAGCTGCCGAGCGCTATATCTATGCCCTGCGTAAGGATCGCACCATCGGCGGTCTCAAGCCTGTGGGCGAGGTTATGCAGACTGTTTATGAAAACATAAACCGCATTGCCGCAGAGGGAGAAACTCTCCCCGGAATTTCCACAGGTCTTGTGGATCTGGATGCCCGCATTCTCGGCCTTAATGAAGGCGAGCTGGTGCTGGTTGCATCCCGTCCCGGTATGGGTAAAACCTCCATTGCTCTCAATATCGCAATGTCCGCTGCGAAAACAAGCGGCAAGGCTGTTGCGGTCTTCTCTCTGGAAATGAGCCGCGAGCAGCTTGCAACCCGTCTTCTTGCGGGCGAGAGCCTTGTGGACAGCCAGAAGCTCCTCAAGGGCACATTGAACGCCGAGGAATGGAGACGTATTGTTTCCGCTGCCGCAAGCATCAGTGCCACCAACATACTTATCGACGATAACCCCACCTTGTCCGTTGCGGATATGAATGCCCAGTGCCTAAGAGTAAATAATCTGGGTCTCGTTGTTGTGGACTATCTCCAGTTGATGCAGTCCGCGGGCGGCAAGGGCACCAGTGGCGAAAACCGCCAGCAGATAGTTGCGGATATGTCCCGTATGCTGAAAATCATGGCTAAGGAGCTTGCTGTGCCTGTGCTGTGCCTGAGCCAGCTGAGCCGTGCCAACGAAGGTCGTGCCGATAAGCGCCCCATGCTTTCCGACCTGCGCGAATCCGGTGCAATTGAGCAGGACGCTGACGTTGTCATCGGTCTTTACCGCGAGGGCTACTACAACAGAGAGTGCGAAAATCCCAATGCAGCCGAGGCTATAATTCTGAAAAACCGCAAGGGCGAGTGCGGAACTGTTGACCTTATGTGGCTGCCTGATTACACCAGCTATGTCTCCGTTGAAAGAAGACACGATGAATACTGAAAAAGCTGAACTTTTTATCCAAAAATATAACATGCTTCCCCAAGGGATAAAGGTCCTCTGCGCATTGAGCGGAGGAGCGGACAGCGTTGCGCTTTTGCATTTCCTTTGGAAAACAGAGGGAGTGGAAGTTGCTGCCGCCCACTATAACCATTGCCTGAGGGGAAAGGAATCCGATGCTGACGAGGAATTCGTGAAAGCCTTGTGTGCAGCTATGGGCATAGAGTGCATTACCGAAAGAGGAAATGTGGCAGCCTATGCCGCCGAAAACGGAAAAAGCACGGAGGATGCCGCAAGAACTTTGCGCTATGAGTTTTTGCGAAAAGCCGCTGCGAAGCTGGGCTGCAGCCGCATTGCAACGGCCCATAATGCCGACGATAATGCGGAAACGGTGCTTTTGAATCTGACCCGCGGCACGGGGCTGAAGGGGCTTTGCGGAATACCTCCCGTCAGGGGAGAGATAGTCCGCCCCTTCCTTCAAACTTCGAGGGAAGAGATTGAAGAGTATCTCGACCAAAACGGCCTTCAGCATATTGAAGATAGCTCAAATGCCACCGATGACTATAGTCGCAATCGCATCCGCCACCATGTAAGCCCTGTGCTTCGTGAACTCAACCCCTCCTTCTCTGCGGCAGTTGCCCGCATGACGGAAAGTCTCAGGGAGGACGAGGAGTATATCGCCTCAGCGGCGGAGGAGTTCATCGGCAGGGAGGCGGAGGCTAACAGAATAGGCGTTGATGCTGTCATGGCGCTTGAAAGTTCTGTCAGGATGAGAGTTTTCCGCCTTATGCACGGAGGAGAGCTCAGTGCTGTCCACTGCAAGGCCATTGAAAATATCTGCCTTGTCCGCAGCGTACATGCCCATGCGGATGTGCCTGGGATGAGAGTCAGCCGCGAGTTTGATAAGCTGATTTTTGGAGCGGGTGAGCCCCGAAAAATCCGGCGCAGAGAACTTAAGATTGGCGAAAGGCTTTGGATTTCGGAGCTGGGAGCGGAAATTTCCTGCGAATATGTCCCTTCCTGCAGTGAAATTCACAAATCGTTAAACACATTTTATCTCAAAAGTGAGAGTATATGTGGTAGCTTGTTCCTTGCCTCCCGTTCGGAAGGCGATAAGATAAGACTTGAGGGCAGAAACTGCACGAAAAGTCTGAAAAAGCTTTTCTCCGAGGCCAGACTGGAGCTTGGAGAAAGGGAAAAGCGCCTTGTTTTCTATGATGAGGAGGGCGCTGTTGCAGTCAGCGGCTTCGGCATCGCCCAGCGCTGCAGTGCAAAAATTGGCGATAATTGCATAGTGATTAAACAAATAATAAAGAAATGATGAGGGTAAGAGAATATGGCTAAGAATATGAAAGATGACCTGCTGGAAATACTCATTAGTGAGGAAGAAATAAAGGAAAGAGTTGTTGCGCTGGGCAAGCAGATTACCGAGGACTATGCCGGTGAGGAAGTGTTCTTCCTTGGCGTTCTGAAGGGCTGCTTTGTGTTTATGGCAGACCTGCTGAGAAGCACCGATCTTTATTGCGATATGGACTTCATGGCCGTTTCCAGCTATGGCAACGGAACCAGCACCACCGGTGCCGTTAAAATTACCAAGGATCTGAACAAGGACATCGAGGGCAAGCACCTCATAATCGTTGAGGATATTCTCGACAGCGGCGTTACCCTCAGCTACCTGAAGGGCTATCTGGCAAGCCGCAACCCCGCCTCTATCAAGATAGTTACTCTTCTTGATAAGCCCGAAAGACGCAAGGCTGATATAAAGGCCGATTACTTCGGCTTCACCGTTCCCGATGCATTTGTCGTCGGCTACGGTTTGGACTATGCGGAGAGATACCGCAACCTTCCCTATATTGCCGTGCTCAAGCCCGAAGTTTACGAAAACTGAGGCTTTTCATATAAAGTAAGGACGTGATTTTCTTTTGAATAAAAAACCCGGAAAAAACAGAGCAAGAGATTTGGGATTTTATGCCCTTATTCTCGTAATCCTTTTGGCAGTAATATTCACCATGAACCGCGAGGGAAAACCCGAAAATGTCACATATAGTGAACTGCGCGAGTATTTCCTCAATGAGCAGGTGGATTCCTTTGAAGCTGAAGGCAGCACCGTTGTTGCCAAACTCAAGGATGAAACAGTCATCACCTGCGAAATCAGCAGCATAAGCATATTCTATAATGAACTGGGCGAACTGGTCATAGAGCAGAAAGAAGCCGGCATCATCACTGAATATGACTATCCTCCCGAGCCCCAGCCCTCATGGTTTGTTGCCTTCCTGCCCTATCTGCTGCTCCTTGTGGGCTTCGTAGTGGTATGGATGTTCCTTATGAACCGCGCCCAGGGCGGCGCAGGCGGTGCAGGCGGCGGTGCAAAGTTCAGCAAGGCACGCACCCGCCTTGGCAGCGAGGAGAAGAAAAAGGTCACCTTTGCCGATGTGGCAGGTTGCGACGAGGAAAAGGCTGAGCTGGCTGAAATTGTCCACTTCCTGCAGAATCCCAAGAAGTATACCGAGATGGGCGCCCGTATTCCCAAGGGTGTGCTCCTTGTGGGCCCTCCGGGAACCGGTAAGACTCTGCTGGCCAAGGCTGTTGCAGGCGAGGCAAATGTCCAGTTCCTCTCTATCTCCGGCTCTGACTTTGTTGAGCTTTATGTGGGTGTCGGCGCAGGACGTGTTCGCGACCTTTTCGAGCAGGCAAAGAAGCTTGCTCCCGCAATCATTTTCATAGACGAAATCGACGCTGTGGGTCGCCACCGCGGTTCCGGTCTGGGCGGCGGTCACGATGAACGTGAGCAGACCCTCAACCAGCTCCTTGTTGAAATGGACGGCTTCGGCAATAATGACGGCGTTATCGTCATGGCGGCAACCAACCGCGCCGATATTCTTGATAACGCACTTCTTCCTCCCGGCCGCTTTGACCGTCAGGTTTATGTGGGTCTTCCCGATATCCGCGGACCGGGGGCCATCCTCCGTATCCCTGCCAAGGGCAAGCCTTTCGGGGATGATGTTGACCTGAACTCCATTGCAAAGGGCACTCCCGGCTTTGCCGGTGCAGACCTTGAAAACCTCATGAATGAGGCTGCACTTATGGCTGTCCGAAACGGCCGCCGCTTCATCACCATGGCCGAGGTTGAAGAGGCTATCCTGAAGGTTCAGATGGGTCCCGAGAAGAAGAGCAAGAAGGTCAGCGACAAGGCAAGAAAGCTCACCGCTTACCACGAGGCAGGTCACGCCATTGCGGGCAAGTATCTTAAGAATACCGACCCCGTCCACTATATAACCATCATCCCCCGCGGCATGGCAGGCGGCTTCACCCTCTTCCGTCCTCAGGAGGATCTGGAAAACTTCCGTTCCCGCAGCGAAATGTTTGAAAATATCGTTATGAGCCTTGGCGGACGCATCGCCGAAAAGCTCTTCCTTGACGATATTTCCACCGGTGCCTCCGGAGACATCCAGCAGGCAACGAGCATTGCCCGCAATATGGTCACCGTTTACGGTATGAGCGAAAGGCTTGGACCTATTTCCTTCGATAGCTCCAGCCAGAGCATCTTTATCGGCCGTGATTTTGGTACCACCAAGAGCTATTCCGAGGATACCGCATCCCTCATCGACTCCGAAGTTAAGCGCATCTTTGACGAGGCAGCCGAGCTTTGTGAGAAGATTCTCAGTGAGCATAGCCAACAGCTTATTGCTGTTGCAGAGTATCTCCTTGAGCATGAGACTATGTCCGGTGAGGAATTCAACTACTTCTGTGACCATGGCGAGCTGCCCCCTCCCAAGGCTGAGCCCCAGCTCATTGACAACACTATCGAGCGTCCCGCACGCAAGATAAGCATGTTCACCAATGATGATGAGCCCGAATCTCTCCCCGCCTCTTCCGACGAAGAGAAAAAGAGCGAGGACGAAGACAGTAACAACTGGTATAACTAAATAAACTGAAGACGGCGGCAAGTCCAAGCCGCCGTCTTGCGTTTTAAAAAGTTTCAATAACGCTTGAGAAAATAAATGGGCTATGATATGATACATATTTAGAAAAAGATTATTCGAATGCAAAAGGAGAATTCAGATATATGAAACTTGGTATCGTAGGTCTGCCCAATGTTGGCAAGAGCACCCTTTTCAATGCCCTCACCGGCTCCCATGCAGAAACCGGCAGCTACTCCAACGCAGCCGTTAAGCCCAACATCGGTCAGGCAAAGGTCCCTGATGAGCGTCTGGACTGGCTGGCAGAATACTATAAGCCCAGAAAGTATACCCCCGCAACCATCGATTTCGTGGATGTTGTCGGTATCAAAAAAGGCGGCGGCAGAGGCAATGCCTACCTCCAGACAATCCGTCAGGTGGACGCCCTTGTCCATGTTGTACGCTGCTTTGAAAACGAGGAGATTTTCCTTGAACCCATGGATGCTGCAGGCGATGCAGAAACTCTCAGCCTGGAGCTTATCCTTGCCGACATAGAACTCACCGAACGCCGTCTCGAGCGCGCAACCAAAAATGCCAAGAGCGGCGATAAAAAATATAAGCGCGAGATGGAAATGTGCAAGGCTCTTATTGAGCATCTTTCCGACGGACAGCCTGCTGCCACCTTCGAGTTCACCGAGGAGGACAAGGATATCCTTCAGGACGGCGGTCTTCTTTCCATCAAGCCTGTTATATATGTCGCCAATCTGGACGAGGACGGAATGGCAGACTATGAGAACAACGAAGCCTACAAGGCTCTTTCCGCTATTGCTGCAGAGCAGGGCGCAGCCGTGCTGCCTGTTGCCGCGAAGTTCGAAGAGGACATCGCAGGAATGGAGGCTGAGGATGCAGAGCTCTTTATGGCAGAGCTTGGTCTCACTCAGCGTGGTCTGGACCGTCTTATAAAAACCAGCTATGACCTTCTTGGCTATATTTCTTTCCTCACCGGCGGCGAGGACGAGGTTCGTGCATGGACCATCACCCGCGGCACCAAGGCACCTCAGGCCGCAGGCAAAATCCATTCCGACCTTGAACGCGGCTTCATCCGTGCAGAGATAGTTGCATTCGAGGATCTCAAGTCCTGCGGAAGCATGGCAGTTGCAAAGGAAAAGGGTCTTTTCCGCAGCGAAGGCAAGGAATATGTAATGGCTGACGGCGACGTTACCAATATCCGTTTCAACGTATAAAATCAGACCGCATTATTTAATAATAATAGTATCATATGAAAGGGAGTGACACCGTGAAGCGAATTGAAGTGCTTGATGTGTGGCGCTCCCTTGCTATTTTAATGATGGCTGCCTACCACTTTATATATGACCTTTATATGTTCGGCGTCATAAGCTATGAACAGCTTAGCCATCCTCTGGCTTTTTCGCTGCGCATAGGTGCGGTGGGAAGCTTTATGCTTATATCCGGCATGGTAGTGCGCTTTTCGAAAAACAGCCTCCGCCGCGGCGCCATAGTGTTTTGCTGCGGAATGCTGGTGACTGTGGTCATGCATTTTATGGGCATGGCTGTGCAGTTCGGCGTGCTGCATAATCTGGGTACAATGATGATAGCCTACGGCCTTATAAGCAAGAAGATAAAAGTGCCAAAGGGGATTTGGTTTCCGATTGTGTGCGCCGTGGTATTTGCTGCCATGTATTACATTAATGAGAATGTATTTGTGGATACAAAGCTTCTTGTGCCCTTCGGTCTCATCTATGAGGGATTTTACAGCGCCGATTATTATCCTCTCCTGCCTTGGGGCATGATCTTCGCCATCGGAGTGTGGCTTGGGGAAAAGCTTGATGTGGCCCGTGAGCCATTTCCGCTGCTGCAGCGGAAGATACGACCCATGTATACCTTCATGGGCCGTAATAGTCTTCTTATTTACCTTGCCCATCAGCCCGTGCTTTACGGCATTTGCTGGCTCATCTGGGGCGGAAGATTCTGATGCCCTTGACAGATGGGGTTCATGGTGATAAGATACACCCGATAAAATAGCAATGACGGAGCTAAATCCCTCTTGCGGTACAGAGACGGCGGTCACAAGGCTGAAAACCGCTGCGAAGCAAAAAGGATTTTTGATAACCACTCCCGAGCTGTCCGTGAATTAAGCGGAACGTGAGCGCACGTTACAGCGCATAAGAGTTAAACACCAAGGTGGAACCGTGTAATCAATGCACCCTTGATGCCGCGAGGCTTCAAAGGTGCTTTTTTTATTTGTTTGATAAAAATTTACGATATAAGGAGACGCGAAAAATGGAAGAGAAAAACCTCTATACCTTTGAAAATCCCGTTTACAAGGATACCTATCGCCACACCACCAGCCATATTCTTGCTCAGGCTGTGAAAAGACTTTACCCTGAGGTAAAGCTTGCCATCGGTCCTGCAATTGCCGACGGTTTTTATTATGACTTTGATGCTCCCTTTGCCATCACTCCCGAAATTCTCGAAAAGCTCGAAGCAGAGATGCGCAAAATCTGCAAGGAAAACCTGAAGCTGGAACGCTTTGAACTGCCCCGCGAGGAAGCTATCAAGCTGATGGAAGAGAAGGAAGAGCCCTATAAGGTTGAGCTTATTGAAGACCTCCCCGAGGACGCTGTAATCAGCTTTTATAAGCAGGGCGAGTTCACCGACCTCTGCGCAGGTCCCCATCTGGACTCTACCGGCCGCGTAAAGGGCAATGCCATCAAGCTCACCGCCTGCAACGCCGCTTATTGGCGCGGTGACAGCAGCCGCAAGAGCCTCCAGCGTGTTTATGGCACCTGCTTCCCCAAGAAGGAAGAGCTGGATGCTTACCTCCAGCGTATTGAAGAGGCCAAGAAGCGTGACCACCGCCGCATAGGCAAGGAGCTGGGTCTCTTTATGCTTCGCGACGAAGGCCCCGGCTTCCGCTTCTTCCTCCCCAAGGGCATGGTGCTGCGCAACACTCTCATCGACTATTGGCGTGAAGTTCATAAGCGCTATGGCTATGTTGAGTGCTCCACTCCCATGATGATGAACCGCCAGCTCTGGGAACGCAGCGGTCACTGGGGACACTATAAGAACAATATGTATACCACCGTCATTGACGAGGTTGACTTTGCAATCAAGCCCATGAACTGCCCCGGCGGTATGCTGGTGTATTCCTCCGAACCCCATTCTTACCGCGACCTGCCCCTGCGCGTAGGCGAGCTTGGCCTTGTCCACCGCCATGAGCTTTCCGGCGCTCTCCACGGACTCTTCCGCGTCCGCTGCTTCACTCAGGACGACGCTCATATCTTCATGACCTGGGATCAGATGAAGGATGAAATCAAGAATGTTGTCCGCCTCTTTGATGAGGTTTACTCTGTATTCGGCCTGAGCTACCAGATCGAGGTTTCCACCATGCCTGAGGACCATATGGGTGACGAGAAGGATTGGGACTTCGCAACCGAGACCCTGAAGGCCGCTGTTGAAGAGCTTGGAAAGAGCTACATTATTAACGAGGGTGACGGCGCATTCTACGGTGCCAAGCTGGACTTCCATCTTGAGGACTCCATCGGACGCACCTGGCAGTGCGGTACCATCCAGCTGGATATGCAGCTGCCTGAACGCTTCGAACTTGAATACGTTGGCGCTGACGGCGAGAAGCACCGCCCTGTTATGATCCATCGTGTTGTATTCGGCTCCATCGAGCGCTTTATAGGCGTTATCACCGAGCATTTCGCAGGCGCATTCCCCACCTGGCTGGCTCCCGTTCAGGTTAAGATCATGCCCATCACCGACCGCACCGCGGAGTATGCCAAGTCCGTTGCAGAGAAGCTGGAAGCTCTCGGCATCCGCACCGAGACCGACCTGCGCAATGAGAAGATCGGTTATAAGATCCGCGAGGCTCAGCTGAAGAAGATTCCCTATATGCTTGTTGTAGGCGATAAGGAAGCCGAAGCCGGTGCTGTTGCTGTCCGTACCCGCGCGGGCGAGGACAAGGGCGCTGTGGCTCTTGATGAGTTCATCGCTTCCATCAGCGAGGAAATCCGCAGCCGCGCCAAATAAAAAACTGAAATAAAAAAGCGGCGAGAGAAGTCTCTCGCGGCTTTTTTATACATTATAAATTATTGAGGCAATCATCAAGGATTTTATCGCAGGATTCGGGGTCTGTGAGATAGCTGACGCCGTGACCCGCGCCGGGGACGGTAAGAATCTTTTTGGGAGCGGTGCAGGCTTCGTAGGCGCGGATGCTGAACTGGGTGGGTACAAACTCATCCGCCTCTCCGTGAAGAAAGAGGACGGGGATGGTATTTGTTTTCATAGCTTCAATGGTGGAATACTCCTTCAGACTGAAGCCGGCCATAATCCTTGCCCACAAATCCGCAAGGTCCAGAAGAGGGTGGACGGGGACATGATACTTGGTTTTCATCAAGTGGGCTATCTGCTCCCAGGGGGAGACGAAGCCGCAGTCGGCGATAATTACACGGACGCTTTCGGGCAGCTCAAGTCCCGATGCCATAAGCACGGTAGAGGCGCCCATGGAAAGACCGTCCAAAACGATTATGTGCTCGCTTCCGAAGCGGTCGGAGATGTAGCAGCACCAATCGCGGCAGTCAAAGCGCTCCTTTATGCCGAAGGTAATATAATCTCCTTCGCTTTCCGCGTGGGCGCGTTGGAAAACATTGAGGAGAGAAAAACCGAGGTCGTAGTAGTGCTTGTAGATGCAGGTGAAGTCTGTGTATCCATCCATGCGGTAGCCATGCATGAGGATTATTGTGCCTTTAGCCTCGGGATGCTCTACATAAAGACCGCGGAGCTTAAGACCGTCATGAGAGACGATTTCCACCTTCTCGGGCTGCTGAGCGAAAAACCAGTCTCTGCCCGCGTCCATCTGCTCCTTGTAGGGGACAAGACTGGGGGCGCCTGAACCCATGATTTTACCCACGCGCCGCCAGCAGGCGATTGAGAAGACGATGAATCCCGCCAGGAGCAGGATAAGAACAAGGGTTAAAATGGCGATAATTGCAATTTTCATAGTATCAGCTCACCTTTCTGAAATGCTGCACCGCGTCATCAAGATAGTAGGCCACTAGCAGGTCAACGCATTTTCCGTAGGTTTTCAGACCGTCTGTCTGACCGTAGGATTGAAGCATGCCTGTGTATATTGCGTCGGTAGCGGTATTGACTACGCTGTCGCGGTATTTGTCCCAGTAGCTGCTGTTATGGCGGAGGTCGGCCAGCGCTTCGGGAGAGAGGGTTTTATAATTTCTCAGCCATGCGTCATAGTCGGCGGTGTAGAGAGCGTTGCTGAGATATGTATAGGCCATGAGGCTGGAGGAGTAGCAATAGACACTGTTTCCGTCGGCGAAGGATGCCAACACCGCGACAAAATTTGCTTCGTCCTCTTCAGCCACGCCCCGCTGATGGGCAATCTCGTGGGCAATAGTGGAGGCGGTCATGCAGGAGGGGGAGTCAACGTTGATATTAGCCTCTCCCGTGAAGGGGAAGAAAAAGCCTGTGAAGGTCATGTGGCTGAGAATTTTTGAAAAGAGAAAGGGCTTACTTCGCAGGGACCTTCCCTCGAGGCAGGGAAATTTTTCGCTGACAGCGTCGTAGAGATTGGGTGAGTAGTCAAATACGCTATCCATGTCCTCGGCGAAAAGCCCATCTTCGTCTCTTGCCACGTCGTCGGAATATTCATTGAGCTTATGGGTAAAATATCGGGTCACAAGCTTGAGCTCGTATGTGCTTATGGGACGGGCGTGAATGCCGCTTTGCTCTTCGAAATCCGCGGTATAAAAATAGATTCCCCAGAGAGCGCAGAAACCGCCGTAAAAAACGCAGAAAGCCATAAGCGCGGTCATAAGTATGCGGTAAAGCCTTTTGAGGGCATCTCCGCGGCGGAGCATATATATAATCTGAAAGACTATATAAGTGAGCGCCCCTAAAACCGCAAGGGCGATCAAAACTGCGCAGAGGGAAAAGGGGAAGAGGGAAGAGAAACTGCTCATTGCGCTGTGCCAGGGGCGGACAAAAGCTTGCGAGACGAAGTTAAGCAAAGCCTCATTTCCACGGAGAAGGAAATAAGCTCCGATGATCATCGCAAATATTATAATAAGTATATGCCGCAGGGGACATAGCTTAAACCATGCGGCAAAGCGAGAGGTTTTTCTTTCTTTAGTGGCCTTCATTGCTGCTCCTTGCAGTGGTTGATATTTGGATTATACAATATATAAATTATAAAGTCCAACAATTTGATTTACCAAAATTTTTTCCCGCAAGGATAAATAATATTCCGCAAAAGGTAAATAATATGTCTGCAACCAATTTACTGGAGGAATAAAAATGAAGAAAATCATCCTGAGTTTAATCATTGCTGCCATTCTTGCAACAGCCCTTACTGCCTGCGGCAGCAGAAACGACAGACCTGAACCTACCGTGACTCCCGATAGCCAGAACGGCAGCACTGTAAGGCCTGAGGATAATAACGGTGTGGTGCAGGACGAAAACGGCATCATCGGTGATAAGGACACTACTCAGAACGGTGTGCTTCCCGAGGTGGGCGGAGAAATCGAACAGGGCGCAAATGATATTATCGAAGGCGTAGGCGATGCCGTCAACGGAAACGATAATAACGGCAATACACAGACTCCTGATAACGCAGGCGGCGAGAGCAGAATGCGCGGTCACAAGAACGCGAACTGAAGACGCCAACCGCGGAGAATGTCTCCGCGGGCTACATATTGATTTTAGTTTAAGACGCTGTTATAATCGTCAAAAAAACGGAGGTCTGCAATATGTCTTACATACCAACTCCCGGAGAGGCTCTGGATATAATAAAGAAATATAATAAGGAAGCATTCCATATTGAACATGCGGAAACTGTAGGCAAGGTGCTGAAGGCATTTGCTGCGGAGCATGATAGTGAGAGAACTGAATTCTGGCATAGCGTGGGCATACTCCACGATATAGATTTTGAACTTTACCCCGAGCAGCACTGCGTAAAGGCGAGGGAGATGCTTGCGGAGATGGATATAGATCCCGAAATGATTCACGCGGTAATAAGCCACGGCTATGGCATATGCATCGATGTGGCTCCTGAAAGCTATATGGAGAAGGTGCTCTTTGCCGTGGACGAGCTTACAGGCCTCATTGGAGCGGCCGCGCTGATGCGTCCCACGGGTCTTGAAGGCATGGAAGCCAAAAGCATAAAAAAGAAGTTCAAGGATAAGAAATTTGCCGCAGGCTGCTCCCGCGATGTTATCGCTCAGGGGGCTGAAATGTTGGGTATTGAACTTGAAAAACTTTTTGAAAAAACTATAGCCGCAATGCAGCAATAATTGATCTTGCGCAACACATATCGGGATTTTTTATGAGCAAAACTCAGAGAAACCCCGATATTTTGTGCTTTTTCACCACAAAAAAATCAAGATTTTGGGGTCAAAAAAATATTTAAAAAACTTCAAAAAAAGTTGAAAAAAAGTGTTGACAAAGCGAATGTGGTGTGTTATTCTAACAAAGCTGACGCCGCTGAGGCGGGCAGCGAGAGCTGAAAAAGCTCTCCGGTGTACCTTGAAAATTAAACATTGTAAGAACACAAAACATTATGTTTTGTAGCTTATGCAAATAAGCACCAGCAAAGAAAAGGGCTTTTACAAAGTTGTAGAATAACAACTATAAAAGATTCTATTTGAGATTTGA
>JAZUAQ010000046.1:0-4495 GCA_045638085.1 Oscillospiraceae bacterium | reverse complement strand
CGCTCTCCTTGCGGAGGGCATCAAGCTCTTCGCGGCTCTCGTCAAGCTTGAGAGCGGCTTCAAGATCCTTGAGGGTGGGGTGGAGGGCATTGAGCTTTACTTTGTATTCATCAAATTCGATAATTGCCATAACTTTGGATTCCTTTTCTCAAATTTTTATTTCTTTATTATTCTGAACGAGCATGGTATAGCTTTTTCTGCTTTGCATAATTTAACCACATTATTATATACAAAAAGCCTTGAAAAGTAAATATAAAGATAAGAATATTTAAAATACGGCTGCTGGGATGCAACTGGGCAAAATTGACAAATAAAGGTAAAAAAATTTATATAAAAAAGGCATAATCATATCTTTAAATTTTGGAAGCATATTGATATAATGTTAAGGATGATTAAAACCAAAAGAGCGTCTTCAGATAAAATAACAACAAGATAACAACAAGATAAAAAAGAGAGGTTATTGCGTCATGCTTAATTACGGAAGAGAAATGAAGGTCTTCACCGGCAATTCCAACATCGCTCTCAGCAAGAGCATCTGCCAGAGTCTTGGCAAGGAGCTGGGCAAGAGCGAGTGCAAGCACTTTGCAGACGGCGAGTGCTCCATCTCTGTTTATGAGCCCGTTCGCGGTTGTGATGTTTTCATCGTTCAGTCCACCTGCAAGCCCGTAAATGATAATCTTATGGAGCTGCTGGTTATGATCGACGCTATGAAGCGCGCCAGCGCAGGCCGCATCACCGCTGTTATTCCTTACTTCGGCTATGCCCGTCAGGACCGCAAGGCCAAGAGCCGTGACCCCATTTCCGCAAAGCTGGTTGCCAATATGATCACCGCCGCAGGTGCAGACCGTGTCCTCACCATGGACCTCCATGCAAACCAGATTCAGGGCTTCTTTGATATCCCTGTTGACAACCTCATGGGCGCACACCTCTTTGCTAACTATTTCGTAAGCCGTTTCGGCAAGGGCAATGACGATGTTATGGTTGTCTCTCCCGACGTTGGCTCTGTTGCCCGCGTCCGTGCATTTGCACACAAGATCGACATGCAGATGGCTATCGTTGACAAGCGCCGCGAAAAGGCCAATGTCTCCGAAGTTATGAACATCATCGGCAATGTTGAAGGCAAGACCGTTATCCTCCTGGACGACATGGTTGACACCGCAGCCTCTCTCTGCGGCGCACCAAACGCACTCATGGAAATCGGCAAGGCAAAGGAAATCTTCGCCTGCGCTTCCCACGGTGTTCTCTCCGGTCCCGCCATCGAGCGCATTGAAAACAGCTGCATCAAGGAGCTGATCCTCCTCGATACCATTCCCTATCCCGCAGGCGCTCCCAAGTGCGACAAGATCAAGTATCTCCCCGTTGGCCCCGTATTTGCCGAGGCTATGGAGCATATCCACGAGGAAACCTCTATCGCATCTCTCTTCGAATAATCAATAAAAAGGCGGTTTTCAAGTTTTTGAAAACCGCCTTTGTCAAAGGTGAATAAATGTTGAACTTTTTGAAAAAATCCTCCGGCGGCGTAAACTGGATAGTTGTGTTTCTGGGAAATCCCGGCAGCAAGTATGAGGGCACAAGGCATAATGTGGGCTTTATGACCGCAGATAAGTGCGAAAAAGCTACAGGCGCCAAAATCAATCGCTCCCGCTTTAAGGCTCTCACCGACCAAATAAATGTTGGCGGCGAAGGTGTGCTGCTTATGAAGCCCCAGACCTATATGAACCTTTCGGGCGATGCTGTTGCGGAGGCTGCCAAGTTTTATAAAGTCCCCGCCGAGAGAGTTATTGTCATTTCCGATGATGTGTCTTTGCCGGTGGGCAAACTGCGCATCCGTGGCAAAGGCTCCGCAGGTGGTCATAACGGACTTAAAAGTATAATTGCCCGTCTGGGCAGCGACGGCTTCCCCCGCATCAAAATGGGCGTTGGAGCACCTCCCCATCCTGACTATGATATGGCGGATTGGGTGCTTGGAAGCTTCAAAAATCAGGACGCGGTGGACATAGATGCAGCCGCAAAAAGAGCCTGGGAAGCGGTGGAGAGCATTGTCACCGAGGGTGTTGAAAAAAGCCAGAGCCGTTTTAATTAAGGCTGACGATTTTATCTCAAAATCCGACTGTTTTATACAACAAATTTACTAATAATTTTCAAAAGCGGGGCTTGTTATTTCCTCGCTTTTGTCATATATTTATAAGTATGAAAGGAGATGTGGCAATGAAGAAAAAGTGTGTAGCCATGCTTCTGGCAGGCGGTCAGGGTTCCCGACTTTATGCTCTCACCAGAAATGTGGCAAAGCCCAATATGCCCTTTGGCGGCAAATACCGCATTATAGACTTCCCTCTGTCCAACTGCGCTAACTCCGGCATCGATACCGTTGGTGTTCTCACCCAGTACCGTCCTCTCCAGCTTAATGCCTATGTAGGCAACGGCGCTGCATGGGATCTGGACTCTAACAGCGGTGGTGTTTATATTCTGCCTCCTTACCAGACCTCCGGTGAACAGGGAAGCTGGTTCCGCGGCACCGCAAACGCCATTTACCAGAACATTGGTTTCCTGGATATGTATGATCCCGAATATGTTCTCATTCTCTCCGGAGACCATATCTACAAGATGGATTACGATGATATGCTCCGCGTCCATGTAGAGAACAAGGCCGATTGCACCATTGCTGTTCTCCGCGTTCCTATGAGCGATGCAAGCCGCTTCGGCATTATGACTCTGGATGATACCGGCCGCATCTGCAAGTTCACTGAAAAGCCCAAAGAGCCCGACAGTGACCTGGCCAGCATGGGTATTTACATCTTCTCCTGGGATAAGCTGCGCAAGTATCTCATCGAGGACGAAAACACTCCCGGCAGCGATAACGACTTCGGTAAGAATATAATTCCCAATATGCTTAATGCAGGCGAGCGTATGTATCCCTATCATTTTGAGGGTTACTGGCGTGACGTCGGCACTATCGGCAGCTATTGGGATGCCAATATGGATATGCTCTCCCCCGAGCAGTTCGACCTTTATGACAAGAAGTGGCCCATCCGCGCTCACAGCCCCATCTCCGTTCCCCAGTACATCGGTGAGACTGCAAGCATTGCCCACTCCATCGTAACTGAAGGCTGCGTAATCGAGGGCGAGATTGAAAACGCCATTCTCTCCAACTCTGTCAAGGTTGGTAAGGGCGCTAAGGTTCGCTACAGCATCCTGATGCAGGGCGCTGAAGTAGGCGAGGGCGCAGACATTGAATACGCCATCATCGGTGAAAACACCAAGATTGGCCCCGGCGCCTGCGTTGGCGAAAGACCCAGCGGCAAGGCCGGTTGGGGCATCACCACCTGCGGTCCCGACATCAGCATCGGTGCCGATTGCGTGGTAGAGGCCGGAGCCATGATTTATGACAGCATGGAGGCGAGCAAATGAAGAACGTTCACGGAATAGTTTACGCCTATCATTCCTTCCCTGAGATGAGAGAGCTGGGCACTCACCGCACCGGCGCATCTCTGCCCTTCTGCGGAAGATACAGACTCATTGATATCGCTCTTTCCAGCCTGCAGAATGCCGGCATCCACGATGTGGGCGTCATCATGCAGCGCGGCTACCAGTCCCTTATGGACCATATCGGTGCCGGCAAGACCTGGGACATGGCCCGCAAGGACGGCGGTATGAATATGCTGCCCCCCTATGGTCTGCCCGATTCCTACAAGGGCTCCTATGAGGGCACTATGGAAGCCCTCAGTGCCATCCAGAGCTATCTGGCAGATGTTGTAAAGGCTGACTACATTCTTGTCACCCGTGGCGACCTCTGCGCCAATATTGATATGGAGCCTGTTGTGGCCAAGCATCTTGAAGGCGGCGCCGACATCACCTGCGTTGTCTCTCCCGATGTTACCAACTATATCCATCACCGCGTCGAGGTGGATGACAATGGCATGGTAACCCAGCTTCTCTCCCGCCAGACTACCGGTGAGCGTGGCTATGCTATGCTGGAGACCTATGTGATCTCCCGTGCAAAACTCCTTGAAATGATCGAGTGGTGCGCCGAAGGTGGCAGACTCCATTTCCACAAGGATGCTATGCAGCACTTCCTCGCCGAGGGCTGGAAGATTGCCACCGTTATGCACGAGGGCTATGCCCGCCATATCACCTGCGTGGATGATTATTATCAGGCCAATATGGATATGCTGGATCCCGAGCTCCGCGCTCAGGTCTTCCCTCCCGAAAGACCCGTATCCACCCGTGAGCGCAGCGATGTTTCCACCTACTATGCCGCCGGCAGCAAGGTTCGCAACTCTCTTGTGGCCGATGGCTGCGTAATCGAGGGCGAGGTAGAGAACTGCGTCATCTTCGGCGGCGTAAAAATCGGCGCCGGTTCCGTGGTGAAAAACTGCATCATCATGCACGACACCATTATCGGCGAGAATGTAAACCTTGACTGCGTTATCTCCGACAAGAATGTGAAGGTTTCTTCCTACACAACTCTCAAGGGCAACCGCCGCGTGCCTCTTGT
>JAZUAQ010000045.1:0-1816 GCA_045638085.1 Oscillospiraceae bacterium | reverse complement strand
CCGATGACGGGGAGTTTGCAAATGCCTTGATGCATCCCCGCTACGAGATAGTGAAATGTTATGAAACCCTTGTCAGCGGCAATGCTGAGGCGGGGCTTCCGATACTTCGCTCTGCTCTGGATATAGACGGCTATATTATTCGCCCCGCCAAGGTTGAAATTCCACCAGGTGAAGCGGATAAAATCGTGCTTTCCGTAAGGATCCATGAGGGCAGAAACCGACAGGTCAGAAAAATGTGCGAGAAAGCTTCGTTGCGTGTCCACCGCCTGAAAAGGCTCAGCGAAGGACCTATTCACTTGGGCGATCTTCCTTTGGGAAAGTGGAGAGAGCTTGATGAAAATGAAGTTGAGAAGCTAAGAAATGTCATTTTTGGCAGATAATTATGTTCAATAATAAATATTGAGAAAATTATTGCAATTTTTATGCAAAATATCTTGCAAAAATAAAAATAGGATTGTATTATATACTATACCGAACTAAATCGGTATAGTATATTATTTTTTTGTGTATGAGGGAAAAATGGAAAGAGACATTCTTGCCGTGCTGGCCAAAGAGGAAAATCATTTCTCAAAGGGTCAAAAGCTAATTGCCAGATACATTCTTGATAATTATGATAAGGCTGCCTTCATGACTGCGGGCAAACTTGGCCAAACTGTGGGCGTCAGCGAGTCCACGGTTGTTCGTTTTGCCTCGGAGCTGGGTTATGAGGGTTATCCCGAGATGCGAAAAGCCATACAGGAGATGATCCGCTCCCGCCTCACCAGCGTTCAGCGCATTGAGGTTGCCAAAGAGCTTATGAACGATGAAAATGTTCTTGAAAGCGTTCTCTGCTCGGATATGGAAAAGCTCCAGATCACTCTGGATGAGTGCGACAAGGAGTCTTTTGCCGCTGCTGTGGACAGTATTCTCAATGCCAAGCATATCTATATTGTGGGTATGCGTTCCTCAACCTGTCTTGCAAACTTTATGGGATTTTATCTCAATCTCCTCCTTGAAAATGTCCATATTATTCAGGACACCACTGTCAGCGAGGTTTATGAGCAGATTATCCGCATAAAAGAGGGGGATGTGTTTATCGGCATAAGCTATCCCCGTTATTCAAGCCGTACGGTCAAAGCCATGAAGTTTGCCAAGAGCACCGGCGCCAAGGTTATTGGCATAACCGACGGTATGAGCTCTCCTTTTGTTAACGTATCCGATATTCTCCTGTTTGCCAAGAGCGATATGGTGTCCTTCCTGGACTCCCTTGTTGCTCCTCTCAGCCTTATAAATGCCCTTATAGTTTCTGTGGGCAGCAAGAGCAAGGAGAATGTTTCCAACATTTTTAACCGCCTTGAGACTATCTGGGCAGACTATGAAGTATATGAACATTCAGAACTTTGATGTTGTTGTAATCGGCGGTGGTCCCGCCGGAATGATTGCCGCCTGCGAGGCGGCGGAGCGGGGAAGAAAGGTTTGCCTCCTTGAGTGGCAGAAGTTTTGCGGAAGAAAGCTTCGCATCACTGGTAAGGGTCGCTGTAATGTAACCAATAACTGCGATATAAAGCCCTTTATGCTCAATGTTCCCTCCAACTCCAAATTCCTGTATAGTGCCCTTAACCGTTTTTCCACGGCGGACACAATTGCCATGTTTGAGTCTTTGGGTGTGCCCATGAAAACCGAGCGGGGCAACAGAGTCTTTCCTGTGAGCGACAATGCCCACGATGTTGCAAAGGCTCTTGAAAAGCGTATGCAGAGAGCGGGCGTTAAAATTATTTATGAGCGTGCTCAGGAGATACTTACAGAAGACGGCTGCGTCTGCGCTGTGCGTACTGAG
>JAZUAQ010000044.1:0-3387 GCA_045638085.1 Oscillospiraceae bacterium | reverse complement strand
ATCGCCCGCGAGAATAATCTCCTTCTTCTCTCCGATGAGATTTATGACCGCCTTCTTATGGATGGACGCACCCATTCTTCCACTGCCGCCCTTGCTCCTGATATGCCAGTTATCACCTTCAACGGTCTTTCCAAGAGCCATATCATATGCGGCTTCCGTTGCGGCTGGCTCTGCGTTTCCGGTCCCGAGGATTTCAGAACTGCAGCAGTTGAAAATATCCAGAAAATAGCTGCAATGCGTCTTTGCGGCAATGCTCTTACCCAGCTTGTCATTCCCGCAGCTCTGGCCGATAACGACAGTACCCAGGCAATGATGGTGCCTGGCGGAAGAATTTATGAGCAGCGTGAGGCAACCTGCCGCGCACTTGATCAGATTCCCGGTATCAGCTATGTTAAGAATCAGGCTGCGTTTTATCTCTTCCCCAAAATCGATGCAAAGCGTTTCAACATCACCAGTGATAAGCAGTTTGCAATGGATGTTCTCCATGGTACCAATATACTCTTCATCCCCGGCAGCGGTTTTGACTGGGCTGAGCCCGACCACTTCCGCCTTGTAATGCTCCCCGAGGCTCCCGTCATTTATGACGCAATGCTCCGTATGGGCAAATTCCTTGAAACCTATAAGCAGAAATAAATAATAAAAGAGAGAAGCTTTCGCTTCTCTCTTTTATTATTTATATATGTATGTAGCTTACTTTTTGTCGTTCTTAAGACCCATGACTGCGCTGTTGAAGAGGCGCTCGTCCATAAGCTTAAGATCGGGGGAGATGGCGGGAGTGAATGCCATCTTGCCGAGAATGTCCTTTTCAAGGTCAACACCGGGTGCGATTTCGATCAGCTCAAGGCCGGTATCGCAAAGCTGGAATACAGCGCGCTCGGTGATATACTTGATTTCCTGACCGTGCTTGCGTGCAAAGTCAGCGGAGAAGGTGACCTGCTGAACTTCCTTGACGAACTTAACGCCGCCGTCGGTGTTGATCTTCAGGCCGGAACCGGTGATTTCGATATCAGGCTTACCAACGGTAAAGGTACCCATGAAGAAGACTTTCTTGGCATTCTGGGAGATATCAATGTAACCGCCTGCGCCGATGCTGCGTCCGCCGAACTTGGAAACGTTAACATTACCCTTTTCGTCGATCTCAGCGCCACCGAGGAAGGCCATGTCCAGAACGCCGCCATCATACATGTCGATGGTGTCGGTCTGGGAGAACATGCATTCGCAGTTTGCAACGCCGGGGAAGGAGAGACCTTCCTGAACCTGTCCGCCCATGGGGCCGGACTCAACGGAGCAGGTGAGGCCTTCGTTGATACCTTCTTCTGCTGCTACAGAGCCGACGCCGGAGGGCATGCCGGAACCGAGGTTGATAATGATATGGGGCCGAAGCTCCATAGCTGCGCGGCGTGCGATGATCTTGCGCAGGGTCATGGGGAGAATCTTGGTGGAGTTGCCGAGGAAGGTCTGCTCACCGCTGAGCTCGGGACGATACTTCAGAGTTGCGTAGCACTGGCGGCTGTTCATGGGATCCTTTGCAACAACAACATAATCGACAAGCTTATTGTGGATGCGGATGTTGCGGGTACGGAGAGTTCCGCGGGGAACAACCTGCTCAACCTGAGCGATGACGATACCGCCGTTGTTGTGAGCGGCAACAGCAACCTCAAGCTCGGTGCCTATGTAAGCCTCGTGCTCCATAGAGAGGTTTCCGTCCTCGTCTGCATAGGTGGCACGGATGAAAGCGACATCAGCAGGGGGAGTTTTGTAGAAGAGATACTCCTCGCCGTCAATGTTCATAAGCTCAACAACCTTGAGGCCGTCCTTTGCCTTCTGGTTGAAAGCGCAGCCATCGCGGCGGGGGTCTGCGAAGGTGTCAAGACCGACCTTGGTGATAAGACCGGGGCGACCGCCGGCAGCGCAGCGGATAAGGTTGCACATAACACCCATGGGGGGCATGTAGCCGGGGATTTCGTTTCTGTCTATCATGTATGCGATAGCGCGTGCATCGGTCATGTTACCTGCCCATACACGGCCAAGCAGACCGGGAATGGCGATTTTGTTTGCGCCGATGTTATATCCCTTGTAGGGCTCAGTGCTCTCGGTCTTGTCGCCGGGAGTGATGCCGCATACGAAGGAGATATTCTGGGGGTGACCCTCGCGCTCGAAACGCTCCTTAAGACCGGTGTAGAGTTCTTCGGGAGAGCCGAGAGAACCGAAGCCGCCGGAGATGAGAGCGCAATTATCGGGGATAAGGCTCATAGCTTCTTCAAGAGAAACAAATTTGGACATTTTAACGATTCCTTTCGTTATATCTTTACTATACGCCCGGCCGCACTATGGCAGCCGGGCGTTTTTGTGAGTATATGTAGCGGCTTACTTGTAGGTGCTGTCCTCGTCGTATGCTTCCTTCATAATGATGGAGCAATGGAAGATGGGGCGGTTGACCTCAAGAATACGCATGGGATTGTGCTTCAGACCGGCGGGGATGTAGATCATGGTAGACTTGGTGAGAAGATGGGGCTCGCCTTCGATGGAGAACTCAATCTTACCGCCCAGATCATAGGGGTTATCAGGATCGCTGGAGAAGAAGCAGACAAGCTCGTTGGTGTCGCCGTGCTCATGCTCGGTGAACATAGGATCACGGGGAGCAGCATTGAAGTACCATGCGGTGTTCATCTGGAAAGCGCCGGGACAGACATTGCCGTCCATCCAAAGAATGCGCTTTGCAAACTGATCGTAAATGGCCTTGAAATCTGCGTCCATTGCGGGGCCGGGGCTGTTCTGTACGAAATATTTGCCGTACTCGCCGCCGTTGTTGTTATCGTATACCATAGGATAAGTATCCTTTCTTTAATTTAGCCTTATTCGCCGCACTTTTCAGTGGGGAATTCCCAGTTGATGAACTTCCAGTAGGGAGCGTTGACCTTTTTCTGATACTCAACCATGTCAACACCGTTCCAATCATAGAAGCCCAGCTTGGTGGGACTCTTTGCACCCCATGCGTCAGGGGACTCGGCCTTCTCGCGGATGCAGTCAGGAGCGGCATCCCAGCGGGGGAGGATGGGGAATACGGCATTGCAGGTGGTGATGTTCAGCTTGTAGCCGCCGTTGTCAAAGTGATCGAAAATACCGATGCTGCTGTAACGGGGGCAGAAGCTGTAGTTGAGGCAGTTGTCAACATCCTTGGGCTCGCAGATGCCCTGCTCAACCAGATTGAGGCAGGCTGCCCAAAGAGCAAACTGGAGGTAGTTTCCGATAAAGCCGGGGTTGGGCTTTTTCAGGACGGAGGGCTTTCTGTCCAGCTCAGCGAGAACCTGCTTGGCATAGTCAACAACGCCGTCAGCGGTCTTCTCAGAGTAGCAGATCTCGAAATAGGGGACCATGTGGACAGGG
>JAZUAQ010000043.1:0-22003 GCA_045638085.1 Oscillospiraceae bacterium | reverse complement strand
GCTCCACGACGCGCATGCGCTGCTCAGCCCTATCCACGGTCATAAAAACCTTTATGTCCATATAGCTGCCGAAATAGCTATGCTGGGAAAAGCTTCCCTCAACGATGCGATAAGGCGAGGCCTTGACTCTCTTTTTCTTTTTGAAGTCTATCTTGTGGTTATCAAAATATCTGTGGCTGAAGGCCTTGGGGGAGCGGATGTTGCTCAGCACCTCGTCTTTGAACAGATCGTAGGCTATGTTTCCACCGGGAAGCCCCAGCCTCTCAACAGTGCCTTTGCCCGCCGGCATAAGGAAATCGTCCATATGGACTATTCCCGCTCCCGTTATATCGGCAAGGACCTTGGCAAGGCTGCTTTTGCCGGAGTTGGAGCGCCCGTCAATGGCCACAACACAGCCATCTTTATGCTCCGCCATTTTCTCAAGGACTCTCAGGGCATTTATAAAGCTTGCGGGGGCAATGCGGTAAGCAGGCTCTTCCGCCTGACGGTAAGCTTCGCTGTGGCTTACGGGTTTCCCGTCCCATGCGTCAAGCTCAGCTTCCCAATCTTCAAGGGAGAAGGGCAGCTTTTCCGCCTTCGCGTACTCTCTCACCGCGGTGAAATATTCTTCAATGCTGCCACTGCCTTTGGCTGCGGCAAACATATTATAAAGCCACTGCCACTTGAGCCCTCTGCGGCGCCATGGGCGGAGATTTATTCTGCAAAGAGAGGGGCTTATAAGCTCATAAAGAGGCTCAGCACCCCGAAATCTCAGCGCCGAAAACTCTGTGCGGAGATATTTTCTTGCAGCTGCTGGGTCACCCAGTCCGTGTTCAGCACCGAAAGCCGCCTGATAGCACATTTTCAGGGCATCGCGGGGCTGCATGGAGGGGTGGATGCGGCACTGTTCAAGCAAATGGCGGGAGAAGCTTCCCAATCTGTTCTCGCGCACAAGGCTGCGCTCCGCCACCACTATTATACCGTCTTCCTGAGGAATCTCGCGAACACTTTCAAAATCAAGACTTTCCCAAAAGCCCGCCGCCTGAGGATTGGCTTTTTCATAGCCCAGAAGCAGGCGCTTATAGCCAAGCTCTCTGCAATAGCAGGCAAGGGCTTCTATAAGACTTGTGCCGATTTTCCTGCCCTGCTCATATTTCGCAAGCATGAAAAGGCCTATGTAAGCCGTGTCGGCTTCGGGATAGCCGTCTATGAAGTCCAGCACTCCCACCATTTCATCCTTTTCGAAATAACCCAGATAGTATTTTTCCTCCATCTCTTTGCCGGGAGGAAGGAGAGTCAAGTCTCTGAGCACTTCATCAACGCCGTAGCTTTCAAAGGCGCTGTTGCCCTTTGCTATCTCCACAACCGCTTCCGCATCCTTTTCGCTAAGGCGGCGCAGCTCATAGAGGCTTGAAAAGCGGCTTATATCAATACTTTTCATAGCTTTCCTCTTTTCAAAGACTGTCTATATATTCGCAGGCCGCAAGGGCGGCAACGGCGCCGTCACCAACAGCGGTGGTCACCTGACGTATGCGCTTTGCACGGCAATCACCCGCCGCGAAAACACCTGCAGTGGTGCTCAGGCAGTCCTCTCCTGCTGCAACATAGCCCCATTCATCAAGCTCCAGGACTTGATTGAAGGGCTCATTGTCAGGCGCGTATCCCACGGCCACGAAAAGTCCCTGAAGGGGGATTTCCCGCTCTTCCCTATTAGTGCGGACGATGATGGCGCTAAGTTCATATTCGCCCTTAAGCTCTGTAACAACACCGCCGGGGATAAACTCAACATTGGCTCTTTTTTCAAGCGCTTCCACAAGCTTTTTCTCTCCGCGGATAGTGCTGCGGTAGATGAGATAAACCTTCTCGCATATATCGGAGAGAAGCATCGCATCCTGCAATGCACTGCTGCCGCCGCCAACAACCGCAACGGTGAGACCCTTGAAAAAGGCTCCGTCGCAGACGGCGCAGTAACTGACACCCATTCCGGTGAGCTCCTCTTCCCTTTCAAGACCAAGGCGGCGGTGCTTTGCTCCCGCGGCAACGATTACAGCCTTCGCCTCATAGGTGGCGGAGAGGGTGGTGACAGTTTTCACATCTCCCTTATCCTCAACGGCGGTGACCTCATCCAATTCAAACTCAAGACCCAGAGCCATAGCCTGCTCAACAAGGCGGTCGGAAAATTCCGCACCGCTTATCTCGGTGAAACCGGGATAGTTTTCAAGCTTGGGGGAAAGGCTTATCTGTCCGCCAAAAGCTCCCCTTTCGATGACGAGACAGCTTTTGCCTGCTCTGAGGGCATATATGGCAGCAGTAAGACCCGCAGGTCCTGCTCCGATGATAATAATATCGTACATGATTTTTTCTCCTTTGAAAGTAAAAGCGCTCATCAAAAGCCTCCGGGCTTTTGATGAGCGCCCCTGTGGCACTTAGCCTATTATGCTCCTATGCTTCTCAGATATCCGCGGATATCGGAAACGCCGGCATACTTTTTGAAGCTCTCGCCGTCACTGACGATGAGGGTAGGTGCCTGGTTTATGCCGAAGGCTGCGCAGGCATCGGCGTTCTCCTCAGCCAAAAGCTTTTCATAGCCAAGCTGAGCCTTATCAAGCAGAGCCATTGCAACGCGGCAGTTGGGGCAGGTCTTGGTGGTGAAAAGCATGGTGCCCTTTGCGTAAGAGGCAACAGCCTCCACGGCCTCTTCAAGCTTTTCCTCAGAAGACTTCTCGCCCTTGAACACGCTGTTTGCGATGTTATAGGTCTTGCGCTGGCGGTATTCCTGACTCTTGCCGTCGTTCCAGTTCTGGACAGGGCGATAATAGCCGGTTATGCGGCTATAAACCTCTGCGCTTGCTCCGCAGTGGGGACAGACAAACTGCTCACCGGGGAGATAGCCATGCTCGCGGCAAACGGAATAGGTGGGGCTGAGGGTGTAGTAAGGCAGGCGGTAGTTTTCCGCAATCTTGCGAACAAGGGCGGCGGCAGACTGCCAGGAGGGCAGCTTTTCGCCAAGGAAAGCGTGGAAAACAGTACCGGAGGTATAGAGGGTCTGGAGTTCATCCTGAACATCCAGAGCGGTGAAGATATCCTCGGTGTAGCCAACAGGCAGATGAGAGGAGTTGGTATAGTAAGGGGTGTTGCCCTCAGAGGCGGTTATGATGTTGGGGAAATCCTTTCTGTCGTGCTTTGCAAGACGGAAGGAAGTGCTCTCCGCGGGAGTTGCCTCAAGGTTATAGAGGTCGCCGTACTTTTCCTGATAGTCGCTGAGTCTCTCGCGCATATGGTTGAGGACACGCTTGGAGAATTCCTGAGCCTCTTTATGGGTCATATCCTTGCGTATCCAGCAGGCGTTAAGAGCAGCTTCGTTGAGACCCACAAGACCGATGGTAGAGAAGTGGTTATTGAAAGTGCCCAGATAATGCTTGGTATAGGGGTAAAGACCTGCATCAAGGAAGCGAGTGATAACATCGCGCTTTACCTTCAGAGAGCGGGCGGAAACATCCATAAGGCGGTCCAGACGGGACATAAACTCCTGCTCCGAAGCAGACTGATATGCGATGCGGGGCATATTGATGGTGACAACACCGACGCTGCCGGTGCTTTCACCGCTGCCGAAGAAACCGCCGGACTTTTTGCGCAGCTCTCTCAGATCGAGGCGCAGACGGCAGCACATACTGCGGACATCACTGGGTTCCATATCGGAGTTGATGTAGTTGGAGAAATAGGGGGTGCCGTACTTGGCGGTCATTTCGAAAAGGACACGGTTATTCTCGGTATCGCTCCAGTCGAAATCGCGGGTGATGGAATAAGTGGGAATGGGATACTGGAAGCCGCGTCCGTTGGCATCGCCCTTGATCATGCACTCGATGAATGCCTTGTTGACCATATCCATCTCTGCCTTGCAGTCGCCGTAGGTGAAGTCCATTTCCTTGCCACCTACGATTGCGGGCATATTTTCAAGGTCCTTGGGAACAGTCCAGTCCAGAGTAATATTGGTGAAGGGTGCCTGAGTACCCCAGCGGGAGGGAGTATTTACGCCGAAGACGAAGCTTTCGATGCACTGAAGCACCTGCTTATAGCTGAGATTATCCACCTTGACGAAAGGCGCAAGGTAAGTGTCGAAGCTGGAGAATGCCTGCGCACCCGCCCATTCATTCTGCATGATGCCCAGGAAGTTGACCATCTGGGTGCAGAGAGAAGAGAGGTGGGCAGCGGGTCTGGAGGTGATTTTTCCGGGGACACCGCCAAGGCCGTCGGTGATGAGCTGCTTAAGGCTCCAGCCTGCGCAGTAGCCGGTGAGCATACTCAGGTCATGGATATGTATGTCGCAGTTGCGGTGGGCTTCGGCAACCTCCTGGTCATAAATCTCGCTGAGCCAGTAGTTTGCGGTAATCGCTCCTGAGTTGGAGAGGATGAGACCGCCGACGGAATAGGTGACAGTGGAATTTTCCTTAACGCGCCAGTCGGCAACCTTAAGATAATTATCCACGGTGTCTTTATAGTCCAGCATAGTGGTCTTCAGATTGCGGAGTCTCTCACGCTGCTTACGGTAGAGAATATATGCCTTGGCAACATCATCATAGCCACCCTTGATGAGAACGGACTCAACGCTGTCCTGAATATCCTCAACGGCAATAAGTTTGTCCTTAATTTTAGGCTCGAAATCTGCAGTGACCTTCAGGGCGAGAAAATCGATAACATCGTTGTTATACTGTCTCTCGCAGGCATCAAAAGCCAGCATAATGGCAAGGCTGATCTTTTCAAGCTTGAAATCGGCAATCTTGCCATCGCGTTTAAGTGTTCTGTACATCATATACCTCCATAATGCCCGAAGGCATCTCTGATATGTTCATGTTGCCCGTCATGCGCACACGCGGTCATTTTAGATTATCGCATATTTAGTAAATTTTGTCAAGCTCAAGCACAAGATATTGTGTTTGTATTTATATTCCTCTTATTTCGACTTTTTTCGCAAAAGAGGAGGCAATTTCCGCAAAGCGCTGAAGAGCGGGATCAGCTGGAGCAGTGAAGCCGTCGCCTATAAGAGCGCCCGAATCCACAAATTTTTGGATATACCAGCTCTTTGCGCCTTTTATCAGCTCACCCATTGCGCGGAAATCCTCCTCGCAGTGAAGCTGCGCAACAGCGGTGGTGCGAAATTCATAGTCGGGGGCATGGCTCATGATAATGCCTATGGATTTTTCGATTTTGCTACAATCCACAAGCTTCACTCCGCAGCTATGGGCATATTTGAGCGGAGAGTTCTTTATATCCATGGCCACATAGTCCACAAGGCCTTCTTTTAAAAGCTCTTCTAATTTTTCGGGAAAGCTGCCGTTTGTGTCAAGCTTTATGAGATAGCCCAATTCCTTCACCTGGCGGAGGAAAGGTGCGATGCCCTCCTGCAGCAAAGGCTCGCCGCCCGTGAGTACCACGCCGTCCAGAATTCCCGCTCTTTTGCGGAGATAGGAGAAAATTTCTTCCGCGCTAATCTCTTCGGGCATCTCCCCTGCCGTTACAAGGGCAGCATTATGGCAGAAAGGGCAGCGGAAATTGCAATAGGGTGTGAACACTGTGCATGCTATTTTGCCGGGATAATCCAACGCCGTAAGTTTTTGAAAGCCGCTTATTCTCATATCTCTCACCTCGATTTACACGCAGCAACAACATTGTAGCACGAAGACAGACCGAACGCAATATATTGTGTAAAGTTATTATTTTCACATACAAAATATGGGGAGTTCGACTATCGTGGGGTCTCCGACGGCCATATTCTTTTCGTAGGTCCGAAAAGAATATGGAAAGAAAAGTCCACCAAAGAGGGCGCAGACCCTCTTTCGAAACTCCCCCAGTGCGGAGATAAGAAGCACATTGTGCCACATAATCAAAATCCAAAACCTTAGTGTGCATGCCTCGATTTCCGCTCGGGACGCTGCTGCGTCGAGGCGCCTGCTCGGCGCCACTGGGATTTCTCCTCGTACGATTCGGGACGTCGTGGACGCCGTCCCCTACAAGCGTGATTTTGCATTTTTCGCATAAACCGTAGGGCGGGGCTTTATGTCCCGCCGAAAATTCCATTCGTCTGCCCAACCTTCCCCACAAGGGGAAGGCTTATTATGGCGCGCCGGGGTCGTCGCGCCCTACGGGTGGTGAGACAAAAAAAGGAAACCTCCTTAGCATAGGAGGTTTCCTTTTTATTTATGCAAGCGCCTCCGCAACTACGCCGAAAACTCCTGCCAGCATCATCACTACGCCGCAAATACGAGCAATGATTCTATAAAATCTGGGGCTTCCGTCGCGAGACTTATACTTCCAGCCAATAGTCAACGTATACAGCACTTCAGGAAAGCACAGCATCACCACACCAATAATTGCTACTATGATGTATGCCACTATAACATTCATAATCTCACGCTTTCTTATTTATCTACGCTTATGATTGCCTTCACGGTGGAAGGTGCAATCTTTATCACCTTGCGGTTATAGGTGACAAGGCCGTTGAGTTCGTCTTCAACATCGCTGAGCTGGGTATAGACAGCGGCGGAAAGTCCCTGCTGCCATGCGGGGAAAATCTGCTCCTTATAGAGAGAGCGGAAGGCATGGGTATAACTATTGGCGCTTTCATAGCGCTTATAGCCAAAATCCTTTTTGCTGAAGCTATGACCGTGGACTCGGTGATTGTATCCGCCAAATTCGGAAAGCACAACGGCACGTCCAAGTCTGTCCTCTTCAAATCTATAAGGCTTGAAATAGACATGCCAGCTCTTTACATCGCTTATGCCCTGATCATGCCACCCGCTGGCATGGTCTATGGTGCGGCTGCGGTCCATGCCCAGAATGAAATTGCAGACCTTTGCGGAGTCAAACTGACCCCAGCCTTCGTTGAAGGGCACCCACATGGCGATGCAGGGGCAGTTATAAAGGGCATTTATCATCTCGCGAAGCTCGGCGAAATACTGCTCTCGGCCTTCAAGATCCTTGCGTCCGAAAAAGCCATACTTATCGTCCTTGCTGTGGCGCTTTGTCACAAGGGGCGCAGATATGGCAAGAGGATTATACTTGGTGCCGCCCGAGGGCATATCCTGCCAGACAAGCATGCCCAGTCTGTCGCAGTGATAATACCAGCGCAGGCTTTCAAGCTTGATATGCTTGCGGAGCATATTAAATCCCATGCTCTTGGCAGTTTTTATATCGAATATCAGCGCCTCATCGCTGGGAGCAGTCAGCATGCCGTCCGACCAATATCCCTGATCCAGAAGTCCGTTGTGGAAATAGGGCTTGCCATTGAGGAAAAGACGCTTTTTGCCTTTTTCGTCCCGCTCCACGGAGAATTTTCGCATTGCGAAATAGCTCTCCGCATAGTCCTCTCCCAACTTTATGCTGAAATCATAGAGATAGGGTTCTTCCGGGCTCCAGGGGTGCAGCTCCTTCAGGGGAATTTCCATAGGCTCACCGGCCGTGAAGCTATGCTCCTCCCCTTCCACATTGACGCAGCCTTCGCCCTCGCCTGCGATCCAGAGTTCTATCTTGGCTTCATCATAGTGGGGGATTATCCGAAGCCCCTGAATATATTTTTCGGGCACGGACTCCATCCAGACCGTCTGCCATATGCCGCTTTGAGGAGTATACCAAATGCCGCCTCTTCTCGAGGACTGCTTGCCGCGGGAATGCCAGGAGCTATCCGTCACATCCACCACGCGGACAACTATCTCAACCCGGCTATCGCGAAGAACTTCGCTTATATCCACGGAGAAGGGGGTGAAACCGCCTGTATGGCTCATAAGCTCCTTGCCGTTTACAAACACCGTTGCCATCTGGTCAACAGCACCGAAATGGAGCAGCACTCTACCCTTGTTGAAGCCTTCGGGCAGGCTGAATCGGCGACGATACCAGATATAATCGCGCTTTGCAGGACGGCTCACATTTCCCGAAAGCTCACTTTCGGGAGAAAAAGGCACCAGAATTGTTTCGGGAAATTCCTCCGGCATATCCGAAGAAGATGAGAGGGTATACTCCCATTCACCGTTTAAGTTCAGATAGCTTTCTCTTCTGAACTGGGGGCGGGGGTATTCCTGCAGAATGTTGTTTTTATCCAGTTTTTCTCCCCAGGGGGTACGCATATTAAGCCCTCCTCTTAGTTTTTCTCGCGTTTTTTAAGAGCGACAAAGGGAATTATCACGAAAAGCAGAGTTATTGCGGCGGCAAGGAATATTCCGGGGGTGGGTACGCTTTTCAGCTGACCCATTTCCATATAGGTTTCGGGGCTGTTTTTAATAACAGCGGAACCGATGAACGGTCCTATTATCATGGGCAGCATAACGGAAAATATCATGCGGATGCCCTGAAAATGTCCAACTTTTCCTTCTGGGGTATGGTCTCGGAGTATGCCGTTGAGGGTGGCGGAGAGCATCATATATCCGCTCATCATCACGCAGCCGCATATGATTACCGCAAGCATTGCTCTTGCAAAGAACATCGCCACAAGACCCACCAGCATCAAAATTCCGGAAGGCAAAAGGAAGCGAAGCTTGCCCACCTTGTCGGCAATGCCGCCGGTTGCCACAGAAACAATTGAGGCAATCAGCAAAACCGCTCCCAGCACTATTGCATAGTCGGTAATTCCCAGATAAGTCTGGATATAGATTATCAGATAGGGGAAGAAGACCTGCACAGCAATGGAGAATACGCAAAGCGCCAGCAGCGCCCAGTAAAGTCCCGGCAGGGATTTTACAACGGAGGGGCGCAGACCGCAGAGAAGATTTTTGAAATAACTGTCCTTACGGGGCTTGAGAGTGGGAGAATCCTTCACGATGAAGAGGGAGATAATGCCCACAACAGTGACCATTATTCCGAAAATGCTGAAGAAGGTTTTCCACTCGCCTCTCTGGGTATAGCCATCAAAAAGTCCGAAAACAACCAGCATGCTCACCAAAGGCAAAATTGCAAGCACGCCCTCGGTTTTGCCGCGCTTATCGTTGGGGATATTATCCGTAACATAGGCGTTGAAGGCGGCATCATTTGCGGTTGAACCAAAGAAGGTCATAAGGCAGTCCAGAATGATTACAAGAACCGCCGCGGCAGCAGCTGCGTTGGCAACGGGGAACACTTTTCCCGCGGACTCGGGAGTAACAAAGCCGAAAGCCGCGGTGGTTATGCCCCACAGGATATAGCCGGCCGTTATAAAAGCCTTGCGCTTGCCCACGCGGTCGCTGAGTGCGCCCATAATAAGGGTTGTCAGCGTGGCGGTTATTGCGGAGGCAGCCACCATTGCGGCTATATAGTCGGGGTTTGTGGATATGGTGTTATAGAGGAACACGTTGAAATACATGTTCTCCAGTGTCCATGCGAACTGTCCTGAAAGACCCACCAGTATAAGCACAGACCAAATTCTTGCTCCCAGTTTCTTTTTCACTGCACTTCCCCCTTCTTATGCGTTTATATCTCCGCGCTCTTTCAACTCGGAAACAATTTTTCCAAAGAGCGTATCGTCAATTTTGAAGTATTTGCGGTATACGAAAAAGCCCGCAACTATGCTGATAAGGGGCAGGATAAGCATCGCAAGCTTCACAATGAGAATGCCCGTATCTGTCACATCGTCCACGCTTACTGCGGAGTTAATGCCTGAGATAATGAGGGTTACGGAGACTATGCCCTTGCTTATCGCGCCGCCAATCTTGTTGACGAAGGGCTGAACAGAGAAGGTGACAGCCTCATCGCGGCGTCCAATCTTCCACTGGCCGTACTCGATGGTGTCAGCAAGGAACATGAGCATGAGAAGCTGGATGAAGGCCTGAGCTGCGAAGATAAGAAGTCCTGCCACGCCCACAACAGCCATCTTTCCGTCACCGCAGAAGAAAATCACATAACCTGCGAAAACCATTATGGTGGCGGCGGTATAAAGCTGACGGCGGCTGAAGCGCTTGGAGAACTTGGGGAAAAGCAGCAGCGCAGCAAGCTGGCTCACACCCAGAACGCCTGCAAACACAGTGTACATATCGGGGTTTTTGAAAACATACTTGAAGTAATAAGTACCAAAGCCCGTGGTTGTGCAATAACCGATCATAAAAAGAGCCATGGCAATGGCGGTGATACGCAGCTGGTCATTTTCCTTGAGCACCACCAAAATATCCTTGAAGCGGGTTTTCTCCTCATCCTTTGTGGCAATTTTATTCTCCTTAACACCGAAAACGGTGAAGCAGAGGAAGAGCCATGTGATGACTGTTACGCCCACAGCCATCAGGAAAAAGCCTCTCTTGGAGGTATAGTTATCCGTAAGGGCGGTGACGGAAAGGACAACGGCATACATACCCACATTTGCGCAAATTCGGGCAAAGGAACCTATCTTCTCGCGCTTTTTCTGGTCAAGAGTCAGGGCGGGCATGAGTGTCCAATAGGCAATATCATTGAGACCATAGATAATATCCCAAAGCACATAGACCACCACAAAGAAAACTATGTATGCAGGGCCTGAGAGACCAAGGTCGGAGAAAAGCAGTATTGTGAGAATGCCGCCCGCAATCGCGCCAAGGACTATCCAAGGCTTGAATTTGCCCCAGCGAGTGCGGGTGTTGTCCACTATAATACCCGTTACGGGGTCATTAAAGGCATCGAAAACACCCAAGATTACAAAAGCGGCGCTCATCCACCACATAACGGAGTCGCTGAGATCCAGTGCCTCTGTGGCGAAGGAGATAAAGTACATGCTCACAAGGCTATAGAGCATGTCGCGGCCCACTGTGCCAAGGCCGAAGAAATATTTATTGCGGCTGTCGATTCTGTCCTGCGCGGTTTTGCCCTTCATGGCAAAGCCCCCTTTTTTAGATAATAAGTTAAATCATTTCAGGGATGTCTGCGGGAGTATATGCTATTTTTTCCGCTCCGAGGGATTTGAGGAAATCCACGTCGCGGTATCCCCATGCCACAGCGATGAAGTCCGCGCCGGAATTTGCCGCGGTCATATAGTCAACCTCGCTGTCACCTATATACACGGCCTGCTCCCCCTCTGCTCCCAGCGCCTTCATAGCGGCAAGGACGGGGGCGGAGTTTGGCTTGCGCTCTCTGCCGGGGCGGTCACCCTCGATTATGGGGATATAGTCCCCGAAAAAGCGGATGCGAAGCTCTTCTGCTGCGGCCTGATATTTATTGGTGACGATGGCCATGCGCTCTCCCCTGTCGTGGAGTGTTTTCAGCATATCCATAATACCCTCGTAGGGCGCAGTTTTGTCCACACAATGGATGTCGTAATATTCGTTGAAGGCGGCGAAAACCTTGTCAAAATCGCCGTTTTCCTCTCCGCCGGGGAGGGCTCGCTCCACAAGCTTTCTCACTCCATTGCCCACAAAGGACTGGATGGTGGGATAGTCATGATTGGGATAGCCATATTTGGAAAGGGCAAAATTCACCGCATCTCCCAAATCGGGAATTGTATAAAGCAGTGTGCCGTCAAAATCAAAAAGGATTACTTTTCCGCTCACTTTGCATACCTCTCCACGATATTGAGGAGGATGCGGGTGCTTATTTCCATGCCCTCAACGCTGATATGCTCATAAGGTCCGTGGTAGGCATAGCCGCCGGTTCCCAGATTGGGGCAGGGCAGACCGCGGAAGGTAAGCTGTGCGCCATCGGTGCCGCCGCGGATGGGCTCAACGACGGGCTCAAGACCTGCAGCCTTGATGGCCTCAAGGGCATTTTCCACCACATGGAAATGGGGCTTTACAGCCTCGCACATATTGCGGTAATGCTCTTTTATCTCAAGGACAACGGTGCCTTCGCCATATTTCTTATTAAGAAGCTTTGTTGCATGGGCAAGGCATGCTTTGCGGGCTTCGAAGGAGCCTGCATCGTGGTCGCGGATGATATAGTTGAGAGTTGCCTTCTCCACATCGCCTTCCATGCTTGTCAGATGGAAGAAGCCTTCATAGCCCTCGGTGTCTCTGGGGATGTCGCCGGAGGGCAGCATTGCGTTGAATTCCATGGCAACGAGACTTGCGTTTATCATGGTATCTTTTGCAGAACCGGGATGAACATTGAAGCCGTTGAAGCTGATTTTTGCGCCGCAGGCATTGAAGTTTTCATACTCAACGCCGCCCTCTGCGCCGCCGTCTGCGGTGTAGGCAACCTTTGCGCCGAAGCGCTCAAGATCCATAAGGGAGGCACCGTGGCCGATTTCCTCATCGGGGCAGAAGCCGATGGCAATGCGGCTATGGGGAATACCTTCCTTGATGATGGTCTCCGCCATCTCCATAATCTCTGCAACGCCTGCCTTGTTGTCGGCGCCAAGAACGGTGGTGCCATCGGTAACGATTATGCTGCGTCCCTTGAGGGAAGGCAGGTGGGGGAAATCTGCGGGAGAAAGGATTCTTCCGCTATCGCCCAGGACGATGTCGCCGCCGTCATAATTTTCGATGAGGCGGGGCTTCACATTCTCGCCAGGGAAGTCGGGGATGGTATCAAGGTGGGCGATGAAACCGATGCTCATAGCATCTTCGAGACCCTCGCTTGCAGGGATAACGCCGTAGACATATGCATGCTCATCCACGTAAACCTCGCTGACGCCCATCTCGCGCAGTTCCTCTGCAAGCAGGTTTGAAAGGTCAAACTGGCAGGCGGTGGAGGGAGTGGTCTCGCTTGTCTCGCTGCTGGCAGTGTTTATCTGAACATATTTCAAAAATCTTTCGTATGCTTTCATTTTTTTATTCTCCTTCAATTGCTTCTATAGAATATATATTGGAGCCGAAATCACCCAAAACTCTTATGTTGGGGTGGTATCCCGTGCCCAGAAACTGGTTTTCCAGCCTGATTCCTTCCATAAGCATGGCACCCTGCGCCGTATATTTCTCCGCTGAATCCACAAGATTCACGAGAGAATCGGCTGTTCGGAATATAAAACCGTTTGGGTTGAGGGAAAAAGGCAGAAGATGCTTTATAAGCTCGCCGAAGGAGCGCAGATAAACATTCTGCTCCTTGGCAGCCACTTTATAAAGCTTATCACTTTCAAGCCCCGAGACAGGCATAATATCTCCCGCGGGTGCTGCATTATAGCCTCTCTGGTAATAGGCGCAGACGCATTTATCCCCTTCGCCTGCCTGCCAGATCTCTGTGCCGGCTCTTGTGCCCTCTCTGCGGCTGAACTGACCGAATTGGAGAGTGCGGCGGTGCTTTTTATACCAGGCAATCTGGTGGCAGACCTCCTGCCTCTCCGCTCTGGATAGATACTTCAAATCCAGCTCATAGCCGAAGCAGCCGAAAGCGGCCACATTGAAGCGGGTGGAAAGGGGCGTGGTGCGTAAAGTCTGCTGACTGGGCGCTGCCGCCACATGGCTGCCCCATGTGGATTGTGGGTAAAGATAGCTAAGTCCTCCCTGAATATCCAGACGCTCGATAGGGTCGGTGTTGTCGCTGCCCCAAATCTGAGGAGAGAAGCACAGCATTCCCAAATCAAAGCGGTTGCCCCCCGACGAGCAGCTCTCCAGAAGCACATGGGGGCGGGGACGGAAGATGCGGCTAAGCACATCGTAAAGACCCAGAATATAGCGGTGGTGAAATTCACCCTGATTTTCAAGGCTCGGGGAAAAGGCATCGGAGATATGGCGGTTATAGTCCCACTTCACATATTTCAGCTTTGTTGAGTCCATAATTGCGCCCACATTTTCAACGATGTAGTCGCGGACTTCAGCCCTTGTCAGATCCAGCACCAGCTGATTGCGCCCTTTTGCAGGGCTTCTGCCCGGCACCTTCACCGCCCAATCGGGGTGGGCTCTGAATAAATCCGAATCCTCGTTGACCATCTCCGGCTCAAACCATAGACCGAAGTCCATGCCCATTCTTCGAACGGCTTTTGCAACTCCCTCAACTCCGTGAGGAAGTTTTTTAAGGTTGGTAGTATAGTCACCCAAACCTGCATGATCGTTGTTTCTTTTCCCGAACCAGCCGTCATCCAGCACGAAAAGCTCCACGCCAAGCTTTTTGGCTCTGCGTGCCAGCCTTATCAGCTTTCCGTGGGTGAATCTAAAAAAATGGGCCTCCCAGTTGTTGGCAAGCACGGGGCGCTCAACATTTTTCCAATCGCCGCGAACAATGTTGCCATTTACGAAGCGATGAAAGTTTCTGCGAAGACCGTTGAAGCCCTTATCCGAGCGGCTCATAACCGCTTCGGGAGTCTCGAAGCTCTCTCCGGAGTGTAAAGTCCAATCGAAGCAGCTGGGGTTTATGCCCAGCATCACGCGGACTATATCCTCGCCGGAGCGCTCAACAGCGCCGTAGTGGCTGCCGGAATAAACAAGGTTGAATCCCCAAACCCTGCCGTGGTCTTCTCCCGCTCCCCTTTCGCTGAGGAGAAAGCCTGGATTATGGCGATTGGAGGATGCTCCCGTTGAAGAGGAATTCACATAAAGACCCGCTTCCACATTGCGCACATTGTGGTGAGCTTCCTTTATCCAGCCTCCGTCGAAGGTGTGCATTTCCAGAGGCGCGGTGCTCATGTCCATGCTCATGGACATTATCTTGCGAAGGGAGATGTCCTTATCTGCGCCGTTAGTGACAACGCATCTGCGGCTTATCACATTTGCCTGTGGGAATACAGTATAGTAAAGGCTCAGCTTAATGGGGTGGAGGGTATCCTCCATATCTATGCGCAGAGTTTGGACGCCCTCGGTGTCCGCATCGGCCTAGGCTGTGGGAAGGCATTCCATAGCCACGCAGCCTTCGCTTATCTCATGGCTTTTGTAGACAAAATCCGTAACAAAGCTGCCGTCGGGCATCTTTATCTCGCAGGGGCTGTTGCGGTAATCCCCCTTGCCCACTCCCGACCATTCAAGGCAGAGAGTATCGAGGCAGTAGCTTGGGTCATCTTCGCTGTAGCAAACCGCACTGCCGTAAGGCACGGTGCGCTTGAGTGCCAGCGCTGCGCTGTCGCCCGAGGCAAGCAGTGCGCCATAGTGCAGATGTTCGAGATGGCCGAAGGGACTCAGCTTCATCCAATAGGAGGAATTTTCCGTATCCAGACGGAAAAGACCCTTTTCTTCATATATGGGCATTATTGCACCTCCATAAAAAAACGGACAATGGATGTTTAGTATCATCCATTGTCCATTATATTACAGACATTTTCAATTGTCGAGGGGAGATGGTTTTTTATCGCACAAAATAGCTGCCGCTAGGCAGGTTGAAGCCTTCAACGTCAACAACCATACGGGATGAAACGTCGCAAATTTCCTTGGCAATGCTTACATCTGTCACGTAATAGTCCATATTTGTTCTTACATACACGCGGTCAAAAACCTTGAAGAAGAACTCGGGGTCCTGTCCCTTGTCCTTACTCTTGCCCTCTCTGAGGGCGGTGCCGTCCAGCTCAGCGCTCAAATAGATGCCTATATCATCGGCCTGCTGGCGGAGATAACGGCACATTGCGGATATGGCGCTGACAGAGTCGGGGGCGGCGCTCATGGGCTGGGAATAGGCAATTGCCATATTGGCCGGCAGGCTCACATTTGTGAGCAGCACCTCGTCAAAGCCCATAGCCTTCAGTTCGCGCATAAGCTCCACGATATATTCTCTCGTGACGCTGTTATAGGGGTCCAGCCAGCTGCAGGTTTCGTCGGTAAGGACGCCGCCATTGGCATTTTTCAGGCTGATGGGGCTGTTGCGCATAGCCATTGCACTGTCGCCCAGGCAGCTCACCTCGGCAACAAGCCAAAGGTCATGCTCCTTGAGCTTTCCAAGGGCTTCCTTCACGTTTTCCGTGCCGTTTACGCCGTAGCTGGCTGCCATGGGCACGCTGCTGTAGTAGCGGAGTGTGCCGTCCTCGCCCTTGATGTTGAGAACAAGGCAGTTATATTTATACTGGCTTTCGGCAAGAATGGAAGGATAATATGCCAGATTCTGAGCCGTCATCTTCTCTCTGGAGACATAGAGAGCCTGAATATCTTTCAGGCGGGAAGTAACCATGCTCTCCATCTGAGAATAATCAGGCATAGACACAACGATCTGAGCGTCGGTTACAGGGGGCGCGAGCACAGCGGATTCATCTTCCTCTTCCTCGTCGCCTTCAAGCTCACTCTGGGTGAAATCCATATAAAGCCCGTCTTTTTCATACCTTATATACTTTTGCATATCGTAGAAAACCCACATGCCCGCCATAAAGGCGATGATAAGCAGGAAGAGTGCAACGGTAATTATCCAGCCGTATTTGCGTTTTCCACGGTAAATCGGTTTAGGTCTTGCCATAATTATGCTCTTTCTCTGTCCTCTATCTCGGAAATAAGTGCAACGCGGCGGGCGTGTCTGCCGCCTTCAAATTCGGTGCTCAGGAAGGTGTCAACGATTTTCAAAGCCAGTCCGCTGCCGGTGGTGCGGGCGCCCAGAGCCAGAATGTTGGCATCGTTATGAAGACGGGTGTATTCAGCGCTGTAGCAATCGGCGCAGAGAGCGGCGCGAATGCCCTTAACCTTGTTTGCGCTGATGGAGATGCCTATGCCGGTGCCGCAGATGATGATGCCTTTATCGCATTCGCCGGAGGCAACGGCTCTTGCTGCGGCCTCGCCGTAGATGGGATAATCGCAGCTATCGGTGGTGTAGGTGCCGAAGTCCTTGAGGGCATAGCCCTTGGCTTCCAGATGCTTCATAATCTCTTTCTTGAGTTCAAATCCGCCATGGTCGGATGCAATTGCAATCATGTTAAATATCCTCCTTAGATCTTCACGAATTCACATTTGCGGTTTTTGAATGTGCTTACATATTCAAAACCGCAGCTTTTTATTATCTCATATCCCTCACGAATGCACTTGGCAGCATCTGAGGGGCGGTGGGCATCGCTGCCCACGGTGATTATCTCACCGCCGAGAGCTTTGTAAAGCCGCAGTATTTCCGGATCTGGAAATGGTCCGCAGCCGTGTCTTATACCAGAACAGTTTATCTCTATTCCACGGCCGTTGTCAATCAAAAGCCTCAAAAGAAGCTCAATTTTGTCGCCATAGAGCTCCATCGACAGTTTTTCATCGTAGCCCTGCTGCCACATATAGCGACGTCCGTAACCGATATGGGCCATCACATCGAAGAAATTCAGCTCCGCCATTTTGACAAGTTCATCCACGTAGTCATCGAAAACCTTGCGACAATGCTGGGAAGATGTAAACTTAACACACCACAGATCCCCATATTCCTGCAAAATATGCAGCGATCCCATTACCATATCAAGCCCCGGGGTGGAGGCTATCCGTTTTGCCGTTTCGGTATCGAACAGAGGCTCTCCCAGTTCAAGTCCAAGGCGCACATCCAGAGGCAATTCGGGATGCTCGCGGAGCATGGCTGAATATTTCTCCAGAGTTTCCTGCGTTTTCGTCAGACAATCGGGGTTGAACTCATAGGTACGCCAGTTCACCATATCGCAGTGGTTGGTGAAGCATATCTGGTTCATTCCCATTTTTGCCTCAGCCTCCACCATCTCATACATGGTGGCCTTTGAGTCCTGAGAAATGTCACTGTGAACATGATAATCGGCTAAAAACATTGTCTATCTCCTAATTATACAAAGCTTTGCATCAAAACGGCCATGTGGTAAACCAGCCAAGACAATTTTGCGCGAAATCTCTTGAAACCCATGCTCCGCTGACAACGGGATAGAAGGCGATGAAGAGCACAAGGCTCAACGCCGCCGTGGCCGCCAACAGCCATTTCCAGCTTTCGCAGCGTCTGCGGACAGAGTCAAACACATAGCCCAGCGCCAGAAGCAGGAAGACGGAAGAGGGGAAATAGTGATATTCAAAGGTGATTCGCGTTACAAACACCCAAGGCAAAAGCTGAGCCATATAGCCCAGGAAAATGAATCTTGCATTGTGGTCTTTTTCTTTTATCCAAAGCCAGAGCATGGAGGCCATTGCTCCAAGTCCGCCCCAACAGAGAAGGGGGTTGAGCAATGCGGCAATGGTGGATTTTTCGTTGCCGCTGTATTCAAGATAATACAAAATGGGTCTGCCGTTAATTATCCACTGCCACCAGCGGGAGGAATAGGGATGCTCAGCATCCACTCCCGAATGATAGGAGAACATATAGTCCTGATTGCGGATAACTATATCGAAATATTCTCCGCGGAAAAACATTCCTATGCCCTTCATGCCCTCGGCCTGACCGTAGGGATAATAGCTGATATAATAAATCAGCAAAGGCAGTATCACAAAAAAGACAAGGCAGACAATGACATTGCGTACGCTTTCACGCCAATAGTTTTGCACCGAGGCCGCGCGCTCTTCCTCATTTTCCGATGCTGCAGCTATATATCTCTCAATTCTGTCGATAAGCCAGATAAGTCCGAGACCCGCGCCTGCATAGATGCAGGTCCATTTGCTTGCAGCGCCAAGTCCGAAGCTTATTCCGCTGAGGGCAAGGGGCAGTATCCATTTTTTGCCGCTTCTGTCGGACTGCAGATAGATATACATGAAAAGATACATCAACGCAATGAAGAAAACGGAATAGGAATCTATGGTGGCGATTCTCGTCTGGGCAAAGTGCATCAAGTCCGTTGCGGAAAGCAGCGTCACAAGGGCGGGCACAACTATGCCGCCGAACATGCGTTTGATGAAAATATAGATAATGGGCAGCATCAGCACGCCCACAAGGGTACCCATAAAGCGCCATCCGAAGGGGTTGAGTCCAAAAATGCTTATGCCCAGAGAAATTATCAGCTTGCCCAGAGGAGGATGGCTGATTTCATAGGGCTGCACCGCCTCAAGATGTTCATAGGCTGTGCGAACATGGTAAATCTCGTCAAAATAGCTGCTGTTGAGATATGTGGATTTTTCGGGTACGGTTTCCCTTTCGTCGAAAAGGGGAATGCAGCCATCGGGAATTATCAGTTTTTCGGGCTCAATTTTGATGCCGTCTATATTATAAAGCACCAATTCTCCCAGCCATACCTCCTCGTCCGCGATAAGGCGCACAAAGCGGGTTTTGCTTATATAATCCCATGTTTCAAGTCTATTCCATTTCAGCAGGTCCGCATAGCCCTGCTCCATAACTCCCACATCGGTGAAATTTTCTCCGTCCTCAGAAAACTGGAGATAATAGTTGCCTGTATGGATGCCCGTGAAATAGGAAACCGCGCTTATGCCCTCAGGTTCTTTCAGTTCGATGAGAGCATACTGTCCCCTTTCCCTGAAACGGCAGAAGCTTTCGGGATTATTGACAGTGCCCAGATTCAAAAAGGCGGTCAGAGCATAACAGGCTGTCAGGCACACAAGCACAATGGAGTCTCTGCGTCCCATTCTTTTTTTGCCGTCTCCTTCAAGACTTGCAGGAGTGTTCTGTCGCGAAGAGGCAAAGGCGCCAAAGAAAATCACTATAAAAGCCAGAAGGGCTATTGGAAACAAAAGATGAAGCTTTTCCATTTTGTCCTCAGTAAATAATTGTTTTGTAATTCTTGATGCAAAAAGTTTGTATTTATGATTTAATGATTATACTATAAATACCGACGCAAGTCCATACAAGCCACAGAAAGGAGGGCAAAAAATGAATAATAAGGCGAAAAAACTCCTGCCTTTTCTTCTCGCCCTCGCCATATTATCAGGCGGTTGCGCCGCGGAAGCTCATTCTCCCCGTCCCGGGGACAGCCCGCCGCCAAGCGAAGCTCTGCCAACTCCTTCACCAAGCCCCCAACCCCTTTCCCCCGAGACAACTGAGCTCCCCGCCCCTGCGCCTACCGAGCTTCAGCGTCCCACTCTTGAGGATAAGGTTTGGCAGATGATGTATGTCACCCCTCAGGACCTTATAGGCGAAAAGCACTCCGATGACAAGGAGCTTTGGGCGACTGCTCTTGACAAAAAGCCAGCGGGAGGTATTGTTTTTCTCTCGGACAATATCCCCTCCGTTGAGGGAATGCATGGTATGATGGATGCAATCTATTCCGCCGATGCCGGAGTATTCCTCGGTCTTGACGAGGAGGGCGGCGAGGTTGCAAGACTTGCCTACGCGCTGGGTGTTACAACCCGCTTCAAGCCAATGTATGAATACCAGCTTAAAGGCACCGGCGTTGCATTCCAAAATGCGCAGACCATTGGCAAAGATATAAGTTCTTTCGGTTTTAACATGAACTTTGCTCCGGTTGCCGATGTCTGGAACAATTACTGGAACACTGTTATCGGCTACAGATCCTATGCCACCGATGCCAAACGCTGTGCGGAACTTGTTGCCGCGGCGGTTGAAGGTTATCACAGCGCGGGAATAATCAGCGTTCTTAAGCATTTTCCCGGTCACGGCAACACCTTCGAAGACAGTCACTATGACAGCGCTTACACTAAAAAGACTATTGAAGAGATGAGAAGGTGTGAATTTCTCCCCTTCATCTCCGGCATTGAAGCAGGCTGCGATGTTGTTATGCTTGGGCATATTATCGCGACGGATATAGACCCCGATAATCCCGCCACATTGAGCAGTATCATAATTAAAGATATCCTCCGTGGTGAGCTTGGCTTTGAAGGCCTGGTTATCACAGATGCCTTTACAATGGCCGGTCTCGGTCAGCTCACAGAGGCAGAAGCCGTTGTTCTGGCTGTTGAAGCCGGCTGCGACATGATTCTTGCTCCCGGTGACCCAGAAGCCGCTGTTAAAGCGATTGCGGAAAATGTAAGCCCCGAAAGGATTGAAGAGAGCTATCAGAGGATTCTTGAGCTAAAACGAACATGGGGCTTGATTGAGTGAATGATATAATAAATCGTACAGCGGGCGGATATTCTCCGCCCGCTTTTTTGACTCACCAGATGCAACACTTCAAGGCGAACTTATAAGGTATCTTGCAAATAAAAAAAGGAGCTGTCCAAAGACAGCTCCTTTGTTGTTTTCATGCTGATGATTGATTTATGCCCAGCTGGACTGGATATCGTCGGCCATTTCCTTGTCGAACATTGCAGCAATGCTCTTAACGGCGTCACCAAGGAGAACCAGGGTGAACATACCGAAAACAACAGTCATGACAACGAACAGGGGCCAGATGGGGATCATAAGAGTCGCGGTGATCTCGCGGCTTGTCATTTTCTCAAGAATACCTCTGCCTGCGCCCCAGGTAGCGAAGACCATGGTGACAACAGAAATGAGAGAAGTGAGAGAGAAGAAGAAGAAGCGAAGCTTCTGAGGCATCTTGCTAACAAACATGGTAACATGGATGTGTCCATGAACAGTCTGAGTATAAGCCCAGGAGGTGAATACGACGATCAGCAGCATGCACTGAACTATCTCGTACACACCAAGAATACGATAGTTTGCGAAAAGACCCAGCATAGAGTCAACAAACATCATAACCATCATGCAAGCGATAAGAATCATACCGACATAGCAGATGTAGTAGCAAATCTTGCTGGTTACGAGGGAGTAGCCATTTATAATTTTCTTCATATTATAAGCCTTCCTTTGCTGCGATCAGCCAAAGCTGATGAAATTTCCGGCATCGAGCACCGGAAATTACGCGTTAGAACACGTTTTCTCTGTGCATTTGCCGCACATAATGTCGTTAAATACTTTTAGGTGGTGGCCGGGGTGCCGGAGCACCCCGGCCTTAATCAGTAACTAATTAAGTAGCTAATTAAATGTTTTCCGAAAGACTATTAATTAATAGTTGTCGGGGGTGTAGGTCCAATCGGAGTAGTGGAACTCAGCAGCCCAGTCATCAGCGTGAGCTTCAGCGTTGGCAGCAACGATTTCCATGCACTTGTCATAGATAGCCTGGCCATCGAGACCCATTTCGTTCAGGTAGTTGATGTACCACTCGTGGATGCCGTTGACGATTTCGTCAGAGGTAGCGAAAGCGAGGAGTTCCTCGGTGGGCTTGTAAACTTCAACGCCGTTGTCGCGCATCTTGTCAGCAACCCAGTAGTTGCAGCTATCCCAGTAGTAACCAGCCATATCGCCTGCGTAGTTGCCGCAGTACTTGTCGATGATAGCCTGGAGATCAGCGGGGAGGTTTGCATAGCTGTCCTTGTTCATGAGAACGAAGCAGGAGGTGTAGGAGATGGGGAGGTCAAGGCAGTAGTCAATGGGCTCGAAG
>JAZUAQ010000042.1:0-5333 GCA_045638085.1 Oscillospiraceae bacterium | reverse complement strand
CTGGGGAGCAGGCGGGGGAGGAAGATGAGTATTGCAAGAGCAATAAGTCCAATAAGGACAGCCCAGAGGTTGATGGTATGGAAACTTTTGACCACTTCAATGAGCTTTTCAAGGGTTTCCACGGGACTGTGGCTGAAAGTGAGACCGAAAAAGTCTTTAAGCTGACCGATAAGAATGGTGACAGCAATGCCGCTGGTAAAACCGGTGGTTATGGTGTAAGGGATGAACTTGATAAGTGCACCAAGCTTGAATACACCCATGAGGATGAGCATAATGCCGGCAAGAATAGTTGCGATTGCAAGTCCTTCAATTCCTTTGGTAGCAACAACGCCTGCAACGATGGTGGCAAAAGCGGCGGTGGGACCACTTATCTGGACGCTGCTGCCGCCGAGAAGTGCGCATATAAAACCTGCAACAATTGCAGTATAGAGACCGACAGCAGGACCAACACCGGATGCGATTGCAAGGGCTATGGAAAGGGGAAGGGCGATGATTGCAACAATAAGACCGGCTACAAGGTCATTTGCAAACTGCTTTTTGGTGTAGTTTTTCAGACCGATGAAAAAACTGGGACGAAATGTTTTCATTTAATTTCTCTCTCTTTATATCACTATATTATATTTTACACAAAAGCTAAAATATTATAAACTTGTTGCACAGAAAATGCAATAGCTTTTTGAGCAATATGACAAAATATAATGCCAAAAAATTTTGTAATGTCTAATGATAATACAATTGATTTTGATATCTTTTAAATATATAATTATTATATAAAAATATAAGTGAGGTAAATTATGAATATATGGCATGGAATTGATCCCAAGCGCATTTCCCCTGAAGACTTTATTGCCGTTATCGAGATAAGCAAGGGCAGCAAGAAGAAGTATGAGCTTGATAAGGAAACCGGTATGCTCATTCTTGACCGCGTTCTCTATACATCCACTCATTATCCTGCTAACTACGGCTTTATTCCTCGTTCCTTTGGCGATGATGGAGACCCTCTTGATGTTCTCGTAATTTGTTCCGAGGTGCTTGAACCTTTGACTCTTGTTCGCTGCTATCCTATAGGCTATATTTCTATGCTTGACGGCGGTAAGCGTGATGAAAAGATTATCTGCATTCCCTTTGCCGATCCCGTTTATAACACCATTAAGGATATAATGGAGCTTCCCAATCATACATTTGACGAAATGGCTCATTTCTTCACTGTTTATAAAGCTCTTGAAGGTAAGGAAACCGTTGCAGGAGATGTTAGCGGAAGAGATGGCGCCGTTGAAGTCATCAAAGAAGCTCTTGATAACTATATCAATAATTTCTGCAAATAAATAAAAAAGAGGCAGGCTAAAAGCCTGCCTCTTTTTTATTTAACCGAGTATATAAGCAAGAAGGAGATCAAGTGTTGCATTGAGACCTTCAATATGTGTTCTCTCCATTCCGTGGCTGCAATAAACTGCCATTCCGAATGCTGCAGCGCGAAGATTGTTGCCGGCTCGCTGAGATGCATTTGCATCTGTGCCGTAACGGTAGAATATATCCACGGCGTGATTTATTCCCTTGCGTTCAGCAAGTTCTATAAGTTCGCTTGTGAGAGCATAGTTATAGGGTGCGGTGTTGTCCTTTGCGCAAATGCTTACGGCTTTCTCATTTCCGTCAAGGTCAGGACCAATGAGACCGATATCAATTGCAATGAAATCGCTTACACCTTCGGGAACATAGGTTCCGCCAAGACCCACTTCCTCGGAGTAGGGGAAAGCGAGAATGGTGCGGTATTTGGGTTTAAGGCCGTTGTCCTTAAGGTATTTAATCATATTGAAGCAAATTGCCGCTGCGGCCTTGTCATCGATAAAACGGCATTTAATATAGCCCTTTTCAGTGAGCTGGAAACGAGGCTCAATGGATATTGGATCTCCGTGACGGATGCCAAGGGCGGTAACGTCTTCTTTGCTGTGAACATCCTCGTCAAGGATAATCATGATATTGTCCTCGTCTCTGGGCATAGTTCTTGCATCTTCAAAAACATGGACAGAGTGAGAGCTGACAGTAACAAGTCCGCTGTAGCTTCTGCCGTCGCGGGTGTGTATATGAACGGTCTCGCCCTCTATAGAACTGAAGTTAATTCCGCCAAGCTGACGGACGCGAATCATACCGTTTGCATCAATGCGGCGAACAATAAGACCGATGGTATCAAGATGGGCGCCAAGCATGACGGTTTTGCTATTGTCATTTCCGTCAAGAGTAATATAGGCGGTGTACTTGTTGTCATAGCTTACAGAGCAACCGAGAGAGGCTGCAATTTCCTCGATGATGGGATTCATCTCTCTGAAATATCCGACAGGAGAGGGGACATTAACGATTTTCTCAAAGAGAGATACGGTGTACATAGGGTCGTAATTATATTTCATTTTGCGCCTCCATTGTATTAATGGAGGCATTATAGCACAGATAATCATAATAATAAAGAAAAAAAGAGCTCGTATGAGCTCTTTTTTGAAAAATTTGGGATAAATCAGGGACGAAGACCCATGCCGCCTTCAAGGGTGAGGGTTTCACCGGTGAGATACTTGAAGTCAGGGTGAGCCAGCTGAACGCAGACGCGTCCAATTTCGGTTTCCACATTGCCGTAGTGACCCATGGGAGGCATCTTAACATTTGCCTTGAATGCTTCGGGATAAGCATTTGCCCAGTTTTCAAGCTGCGCAGTCCATGCAAGAGGGCATATAACGTTGACGTTTATGCCGTCAGGACCCCATTCAGTGGCTGCAACACGGCTGAGACCGCGGATGCCTTCTTTAGCTGCAGCATAGGCAGACTGGCCAAAGTTTCCAAAAAGTCCCGCGCCGGAGGCGAAATTAATAACGCTGCCGCGGGATTCCTTGAGATAAGGGTAGCATGCCTTCATGTAGTAGAAAGCTGCATAAAGGCCGGAATAAAGGGCAAGATTAAACTGTTCGGTGCTATGGTCGGCAAGAGGCACGCCGGAGGCGGAAGCCTGAGCGTTGTTGATAAGAACATCGATTGTGCCAAAGCGTTCAATAGTCTTTTCTACAACTGCCTTTACAACTGCCTCGTTGTCAGAATCTGCAGAAACATCAGCCTGCAGGGGGAGGACATTTACTCCGTAAAGTCTTTCGAGTTCTTCTTTTGCTTCTTCAAGCTTTTTAACATTGCGTCCGGTAATGACAATGTTGGCACCTTCTTTGGCATAAGCGGTTGCAATGCCGTATCCGATGGAGCCGCAAGTTCCGTCAGAAAGAGTGGCGCGGCCGGCGCCGGTGATGATAACGGTTTTTCCGGTCAAAAATCCCATAGTGATATTCCTTTCGTAATATTTTATTTCGGTGATTAAATTATAAAAGTTTGTAGCTTTTTTGTAAATAGATATTCCGAAAGTTAATTTTTTAATTATTATTTCGTATATTTACTTAAATAATGCCATTTAAAAGTTAAATTCTATATTCAATATATGTAAGGATTTTTAGACAAATGAAGATTTTTGCTTATGGATGCAGGCCATATGACGAGATGGCCACCTTTGAAAAATATTCTTATCTTTATGGGATTGATGTGAAATGCACAAAGCAGTCGGTGAGGGAAGATAACACTTATCTTGCGGATGGATATGACTATGTGTCTGTACTTACGAATAGGGTTAATGATAAAATTCTTGACTCATTTAAAAATCTTGGTGTCAGGATGATCGGCACAAGAACAGTTGGCTTTGACCATATAGATTGTGAGTATGCAAAAAAGATAGGTATTAAAATTTCAAATTCAGCTTATAGCCCCGACGCAGTAGCCGAATTTGCTCTTATGCTCAGTCTTATGACCTTGCGCAATATGAAACGGATTTTCCAGCGCTCCTCAATCAATGATTTTACTCTCAAGGGGCTGAGAGGATATAATTTATCTGAAAGAAAAGTTGGAGTAATCGGTACGGGTACAATCGGAAGGCGATATATAGAGCTTGCGAAAGGATTTGGCTGCGATGTATATGCATGCGACCCAAGTCCAGAGTGTATTGATGGCGTGAAATATTTGCCTTATGAAAAACTTCTTTCAAGCTGCGATTTATTTTCCCTCCACGCGCCTTTGCGGGACAGCACGAAGCATATTATCAATAAAGAGACCATTGCACTAATGCCTGAAGATTCTGTGATTATTAACACCGCACGCGGAGGGCTCATTGACAGCTGGGCGCTTATTGATGCCCTCATAGAGGGGAAAATCGCAGGCTGCGGTCTTGATGTTATAGAGGATGAATTTGATCTATATTACTACAACAGAAAGTCGGATGTTATTAATAATAAAGCCCTTTCAATCCTGAGGGATATGCCAAACGTTATAATTTCACCGCATATTGCTTTTTACACATCCAAATCTGTTGATGATATGGTCCGAAACTGCATTCAGGCCTTTATAAATGATGATGCAGGGGAGATAAATCCCTTTAGAATTGTATAAAAAATTGACTCTTCACTGATTTGATGCTATGCTCAAAAAGTGAGGTGAGCATATGGAAAATGATGTGTATATCAAATGGGCAAGAGAACTTCAAAGCCTTGCGCAGGCTGGACTTTGTTATAGTAAAGATAAATATGATATAGAGCGGTTCGAGCGTATCCGTGATATTTCCGCTGAAATGCTCTCTGAGATAAGTGAAATCCCAATTGAAAAAGTAAAGGATATTTTTTGCTGCGAAAAGGGCTATCAAACTCCGAAGGTGGATATCCGTGCAGCAATAATTAAGGATGATAAAATACTGCTGGCCAGAGAAAATAACGGCATGTGGTCCATGCCGGGAGGCTGGGCTGATGTTGGACTCAGCGCTGCTGAAAATGCTGTTAAGGAATCCATTGAGGAGGCAGGGGCAATTGTGAATCCCCTTCGCCTGGTTGCCGTTCAGGACTGGCAGAAGAATAATGGCAGGGATTTTGAGAGCGCTATAAGTGTCTATAAGATGTTTTTCCTTTGCAACTTTATTGGCGGTGAATTTAAGGAAAATATTGAGACAACAGAAATAGCTTGGTTTGGCCTGAACGATCTTCCCCAACTATGCCGCGAAAAGAATAATGAAGAGCAGATAAAACTTTGCTTTAAGGCTTACGCCGATGAGACATTTATTTGCCGCTTCGATTAAAAAAATCCGCAGACAGATGTCTGCGGATTTTTTTATCAGCTCTGATATTCAAACTGGAGATAATACATTGCAACGGTGTCGCCGTCCTCGATACCCATTTGTTCAAGGCGGTCGAATACTCCGGCTTCCCGGAGAACGCGGTCGAAGTAGAGTCTGCCGTCCACGTCGTTGAGGTTGGTGCTGTCAAGCAGCTTCT
>JAZUAQ010000041.1:0-12592 GCA_045638085.1 Oscillospiraceae bacterium | reverse complement strand
CCCACTCCTCCCCCTGCAGTGGATCCTACCCCCGCTCCTCCTCCTGCAGCGGATCCCACTCCCGCTCCTCCTCCCGCAACAACTGAAGTTCCCGGCGGCGAGGGCTAAATAAAAATAGACAAAGAGCCGACCTTTGAAAGGTCGGCTCTTTTTTCATATGAATATTATCAGTGCTGCAGCGGCAAGCTGGAAAAGCAGTATAAGCGGGAATCCCAGAGTGAAGCTTTTATGCTTTGTCTTATGACGGAAGCAGTAAATTCCCGCAATGCCACCTATGCTGCCGCCCAAGACGGCGAAGAGGAAAAGCCTTGCCTCAGGTATGCGCCTTTTTCCCCGCCTTGCCTTGAACTTATCCACAGCCATCATGAAAAAGAGGCAGGCATTGATTATCACAAGGTAGGCAAGCAATATCAAAATGGGCTGCTGCTTAATAAGGGAAATCATTTGCTGCGTCCGCCCTTCTTCTGGGGACGGGCATTTTTCTTGGGTTTGGGCTTTGCCCAACCCGCCTTATATTCGGGTTTCTTGGGCTTTTCGGGAACTTTTTCCTCCGCCTTCTTGGCGGGGGCTTTCTTTTTAGGGGAATAATCGGGGCGGATGAGACATTCCGGACCGAAACCTATAAGATCTGTCCTGCCTGCAGCCTTCAGCGCGGCGATGACCGCCTGACGCTTTTCAGGGCGCTTCCACTGCAAAAGGGCTCTCTGCATAGCCTTCTCACCAAAGGATTTTGCAACATAGACCTCCTTCATGCTGCGGGGGTCAATTCCCGTATAGTACATGCAGGTGGAGATAGTGCCGGGAGTGGGATAGAAATCCTGCACCTGCTCGGGCTGACGGTGGCGCATATTGAGATATTCCGCAAGGGCAACTGCGTCCTGCAAGCTGCAGCCGGGGTGGCTGCTCATAAGATAGGGCACAGCAAACTGCTTCTGCTCATAGCGCTGGTTGAGGCGCTGATATTTATCAAGGAACTTTTCATACACAGCCACATGGGGCTTGCCCATATAGTCCAGCACTCCGTCAACGCAGTGCTCGGGGGCAACGCGCAGCTGACCGGAGATATGGTATTTTACAAGTTCGGAGAAAAACTCGCTGTTTTCCTCCTGCAGCATATAGTCATAGCGGATGCCGGAGCGGATGAAGACCTTTTTCACTCCGGGAATGGAGCGAAGCCGGCGCAGCAGTTTCAGATATTCGCTGTGGTCGGGGTCAAGGTTGGGACAAGGAGTGGGGGCAAGACAGTTTCTCTTGCACATGCCGTCTTTGAGCTGCTTTTGGCAGCTGGGATGGCGGAAGTTGGCGGTGGGTCCGCCCACATCGCTGACATAGCCCTTGAAGTCGGGGCAAGTGGTGAAGGCCTCAACCTCGCGGACAACGGAGTCTATGCTGCGGCTTGTGACCATTCTTCCCTGATGGAAGGCGAGGGCGCAGAAGTTGCAGCCGCCGAAGCAGCCACGGTTGTGGGTGACGGAAAAGCGCACCTCTTCAATGGCGGGAACGCCGCCCATCTCCTCATACATGGGATGGTACCAACGGGCATAGGGGAACTCGGCAACGGTGTCCAGACCCTTGCCGTCCAAGGGCAGCTGAGGAGGCGTGACAACCAGGGTTCTGTCTCCGTGGTTCTGGAGCAAGGCTCTGCCTCTTATGGGGTCATGTTCATCATACTCTATCTTGGTTGCCTGTGCATAGAAGCGGGGAGAATCGCAGCATTCATCGAAGCCCGGCACTTCAATAGCCTCGAAGGGACAAACTTCGGGGGTCTTGGTCATATATGCTGTTCCGCGTACTCCCGTAATCTCGGAAACGGGGGTCTTTTTCTTCAAAAGGGCGGCAACTTCCAGCGTTGCACGCTCAGCCATGCCGTATATGAGCAGGTCAGCGCCGCTATCCACAAGGACGCTGCGGCGAACCTTGTCGTCCCAATAGTCATAGTGAGCGAAGCGGCGCAGGCTTGCCTCCAGACCGCCTATGATAATGGGCGTATCAGGGAAGGCCTCCCTTGCTCTGTTGGCATAGACAATGCTTGCTCTGTCGGGGCGCAGACCCATTTTCTTGCCGGGGGAATAGAAATCCTCGCTGCGGCGCTTTTTGGCAGCGGTGTAGTGGGCAACCATGCTGTCCAGATTGCCTGCGGATATCATAACGCCCAGCTTGGGGCGTCCCATAGCCAGAAAAGCCTCGGCGCTGTGCCAATCGGGCTGTGCGAGAAAAGCAACACGATAGCCTGCGTTTTCAAGAAGGCGGGCTATGAGGGCGCTGCCGAAGGTGGGATGGTCCACATAGGCATCGCCACTGACGATGAGGAAGTCATACCACCACCATCCGCGAGAAATCATATCGTCTTTTGAAACAGGGAGAAAATCAAGATTTGTCATAATAATTCATCCTTTGTTATTTAAGGAGTTGTTTGTTTGTGGTAGTCTCCGACGGCCAATCGGGGGATAACGTACATCCCTGGGACGCGATGAGTTCAGCCGCGCCGCTTATATAACACCCCATCCGGCTGCCTTCGGCAGCCACCATTCCCTCAAGGGGAAGGCTTTAAAGGCGCACCCACTCCACTTCGCCGAAGTACCATCCGCTTATGCCATGGTGCTTGACGAAATATCCGCGGCTTGTCTCTTCAACAACGGACACAATGTCGCCCGCTTTCAAGGGCAGGACATAGTCGGTGCAGTCATTAACCTCGCAGATTTTGCCATCGCCGAAAATATATTTCGTGAGGATATCCATTTCATAGCCTGTGCGCACATGGCGGCAGTGGGAAAATTCCTCTCCCCGCTCCAAAACCTCCACCATTGCGTCGCCCCAGCGGATATACCAGCTTTTTTCGCCTCCGCGCTGGGGGCTCTTCACCATAGCTGTGGGGAAAGCGTCATAGGCAAGGAAGGAAAACTCCTCGCTTCCCGCTTCGGGAATTATCAGGGCGTTGAGCTGTCCGTCATCTTTCAGCACGCAGCCTCCGTCTATGGAAATTATTTTCTTTTCATAGTCAAACACGGGGTTTGCCTCAACGGTGTCCTCGTGATAGAGCATCACGGGCCAATGCCCCACGATTGTCCAGCGCTTTTGAGCCTTAGCACAGCTCATAAAGCGGTCATACTTCATATAATTCCAGGCATCGCCCTTCTCTTCGGGTATGCCGCCGTGGACAAAAACATAGTCACCCGTGTCTATGAGGGTGGGGAGAGAGCGGAGAAACTCCATTTCCCGGGGATATTCCGCAAAAACGCGGCTGCGAAAGGCCTCGAAATCCATATCCGGAGAAAAATCCATTCCCATCTCCCGGCACATCTGTCTGGCAAGAGAATATGGCTTGCGCTCCATATAGGGCAGCACTGTTGCCGCCCCTTCTCCTATTTCCTCATCCAGCAGAGGCGCCCAGATATCGCAGTTGCCGCAGAGAGTATGAACGGTGAATTTTTCACTGAGATCTATAATATAGCGGAGGGTGGCAAGGCTGCTTGGCCCTTTTTCCGTAAAATCCCCCAAAATGAAGAGAATGTCGGACTCATCAAAGCGCAGCTTGGCAAGCAATCCCTCCAGATAGGGGAGATTGCCGTGGATATCCGATATTGCGATTATCCGTCTGCCCTTTGGCAGAGTCAGCTGCTTTATTCGCTCTTTCATCTTATATAAGCTTTTCCATAACATCAAGCGCTCCGAAACAGCCTTCGGAAGAGCCGATTTTCTTAAAGCCGTTTTCCGTATAGAACTTCACTGCGGCGGTGTTTTCAGGGAAGACGCTGAGGCGGACACTCTTATATCCAAGGCGGCGGAACACGCTCACCGCATGGCCCAGAAGCTGAACACCCAGAAGGCTGCGGCGGTGGGCTTCCTTAACGCAGCAAAGGCATATCCAGCCATAGCCTTCTGCCTTACCGCGACGGGTATCAAGCTCCGTGAGACCAACTATCTCATCGCCCCTCAGTATAACCGCGATGCTGCGGGGGTCTTCTCCGTGGTGGCTGCAGGCGGAGGCAAGATAAAGAGAAGGCTCAAAGCCCTCAAGGCTGCCGTGGACAGCCTGCCAGGCCTCGGAATAGAAGTCCAGATAAATCTCGCTCTGTTCATTGGGGTCAACAAGGCAAAATCGCACATTGTCTGCATCGTGAAGACCGGGCTTGCGCCACCAGCTTTGGCGGGCAAAGGTGCTGAGCACTCCTTCAAGATGGCTTGCATCGTTATAAAATACCGCCTTTATCTCATCGCCCTCAACCTCAAGAAGGCTGACGGCGGTGTTGTCGCCGTGGGGAATGCTGCGGATTTTATCCGAAGGTATACCAAAAACATGGCTGAGGAGGGTGCGGATTGCCATTCCGTGGCTGACGCAGGCTATAGTCTGACCCTCATGGGCGGCGGCAAGGCGCAAAATGGCAGAGACCATGCGCTTTTTCAGGTCAGCAAAGCTCTCCGCGCCGGGTGCGCTCCACGCCTCGGGGTCATCATTGAAAGCTGTCATTGCCTCGGGGTAATCGTAACTCAGGTTGCCCCAGGGAACATCCTCCCACTGGCCAAGGCAGACCTCACGAAGCTGAGGCTCAAGGTTGAGCTTCAGATCGTGATATTTTGTGATTGCACCTGCGGTTATCTGTGTGCGGCGCAGGTCGCTTGAATAAAGGGCGTCCAGATGCACATCCTTGAAGCGCTCGGCAAGCGCAGCTATCTGGCGGTGACCCTTTGCTGTTATATCGGCCTCATAGTGGCCCTGAGCACGGCGGTAGAGGTTGCCCTCCGCCTCTCCGTGGCGAATGAGATAAATTCTGGTCATATGTTCCTCCGTAGGAAGGCGCTATGTGCCTGTATTGACTGAAAATTATGGTAGAGGTATAATAAATTATTGTATCGTATTTTTATTCAATTAACAAGTTATTTTGGAGGCGGCATTGAAAGCAAAACTTCCCTCTTCCCGCCCTCGGCGCGGAGTTATTATCTCCGGCGCTCACGGCATGGGTAATATAGGCGATGAGGCGGCTCTCAGCGGAATTTTGTCCGATTTGAGGAGTCTTGACCCCTCTATGCCCATCTGCGTGCTGAGCCGCAATCCCAAAGAAACCGCCGCAAAGCACGCGGTGGAGTCTATCCATAGCTTCAATCTCCCCGCACTTTGGAAGGCTTTGGGGAGCTGCGCCCTTTTCATAAGCGGCGGCGGCACCCTTATTCAGGACATCAGCTCCACACGCAGCCTCCTTTACTACCTCCTCTGCCTTCGCCTTGCGCAGCGGCGCCGCTGCGCTGTTATGATGTATGGCTGCGGCATCGGACCTGTTTGCAAAAAGAGCAACAGACGAAAAGCCGCAAGGGTCATCAACCGCTGCGCGGATGCCATCACTCTCCGCGACGGGGATTCGCTGGATGAGTTGAAGGCTCTGGGCATCAGCGCTCCCGAAATTATCCCCGCCATCGACCCCGCCCTCTTTATTGAGGATATGGACAAATGTGCCCTTGACGAGCTTTTCAAAAATTGCGGCCTTAAAGGCAGCGAACGCTATATCTGCTTTTGCCTTCGGCCTTGGGAGGGATTATCCCATATGGCAGGGCTTTATGCCCGTGCAGCCGACTATGCTTTCCTGCGCCACGGGCTGAAAAGTGTGTTTTTGCCCATGAATCAGGGCGAGGACGCTGCCCTTGCCGCGGAAATTGCCGCCCTTTGCAAGCATTCTCCCATTATCGCGAACAGAGGCTTTTCCGCATGCGAGGCGGCGGGACTTATCTCCCGCATGGATGTCCTCGTTGGAATGCGCCTTCACGCTCTTGTCTTTGCCGCCAAGGCTGCCGTGCCCACAGCGGGCATAAGCTACGACCCCAAGGTTGCGGCATTTTTGAAATATATAGGCAGAGGAAATTTTGCAGATGCCGAGACCCTTACAGAGAAACGGCTTTTTGAAATGATAGACTCTGCCGCAAACGCTCTTCCCGACGCCTCTGGGCTTCCTACAGAAAAGCTTCTCTCCCTTAAAAGCGTAAGCCGCGACACCGCCGCAAGGCTTTTGTCGCCGAGGAAATAAAATCAGATAAAAGCTACAGCACATTTTGTCTCCGACGGCCATATTCTTTTTGTGCCAGCAAAAAGAATATGGAAAGTCGTGGCGTTAAGAAAATGTGCCGGTGGCACATTTTTAGCCAAGACCGCAGCGGCTATGCCGCAAGGAGGGAAGTTATTAAGAACGACCTATCCCCCCTCTTTGGAAACTCCCCAGGTGCAGCAAAGGGAAACACACTTTGCCACATAATTAAATCCTAAACCTTAGTGTGCATGCCTCGTTTTCCGCTCGGGACGCTGCTGCGTCATGTCGCCTGTTCGGCGCCACGGGGATTTCACCTCGTATTTTTCGAGTTGTCGGGGACATAGCCACCTCATCCGTCATTTGCTCCGCAAATGCCACCTTCCCCTCAAGGGGAAGGCTTTTTACGGCTGTTTGTATCAAAAAAGACCTGAGAAGATTTCTCAGGTCTTTTTCCTTGTTCAGATTTTCAGCACTTCCAGCCCTTGAGGAAGCGGATGAAAAATTCCACACCTTCGGCAAGGGCGTCCACGGAGACATTTTCGTCCACCGCGTGGCAGCTGCCCGACTGGGCAGTTGTCATTCTCACGGGAGAGAAGCGGAAGGCATTTTCGCTTATCGCGTGGAAATGACGGCAATCGGTGCCGCCCATAATAACATAGGGGGAAACTCCGCAGTCGGTATAGTGCTGGCGAATGCATTCGCAGAGATAGCTATACTCGGGAGAAGTTATATCGCACACGGGAGAGGCATCTCTTGCGGTAAGGATTTCTATCTTCAGATCATATTTATCCGCATACTTTTTCAGCACCGCAAGGCTTTCCTCGCAGTTTTGGTGGACGCTTGTGCGCAAGTTTGCCACAATATAGGGCTCTTTGGGGATAACATTGGGGGCATCGGAGCCTTCCATCATGGTGAAGCAGCAGGTTGTTGCCAAAATTGCCTCGCCAAAGGGAGAGATGCGGGGCATTACCGCCTTAAGCAGGGGGGCGAAGAGCCAGAGATTGCCCAGAATCATTCGCATTCCGAAACCGAAGGAAGGTGCCATTGCGGCAAACATGGCCTTGGTCTGGGGGATGAGGGCTTTGCGGAAGGGGCGGATGCGCTCAATTTCCGCAGCAAAGGCAAAAAGTCTTGCAGCAGGGGTCTTTCTGGGAGGTGTGCTGGAATGGCCTCCGCGTCCCGCTGCGCTGATTTTCAAATCCATATAGCCCTTTTCGGTAATACCCACCACCGCATAGGGTCTGTCCATACCTGAAACGGCTTTGTCCATAACAGCGCCGCCCTCGTCAAGCACGATGGCAAAGGTGATTCCTCTCTCCTTAAACCATTCAACAGCCATGGATGCGCCCACGCCGCTGGACTCCTCGTTGATTGAGTATTCCAGATAGACATCGCATTCGGGGACGAAGCCCTCGGCAAGAAGGCGCTCGATGGCCTCAAGCTCAACAAGCATAGTGCCCTTGCAGTCAATTGCGCCGCGTCCGTAAAGGCAGCCATCTTCCTTCACCTGACCGCTGAAGGCGCCGACGCTCCAGCCTTCATCGCTTGCGGGGACAACGTCCTGATGTCCCATAAGCAGAATGGGCTTTGCGCTGCTGTCCCTGCCCTTCCAGCGGTAAACAAGGTTGCCGCTGAGGACAGTTTTTTCGAGGTTTTTATGAACGAGAGGGAAGAGGCTCTCCATTTCCCGGTGAAGCCGGTAAAATTCGCTGAGATCCTCGTCCTCATTTTTGGAAACCGTGGGAATGCGCACCATGGCACCAAGCTTTTCAGCGCAGGCCTTCTCAAGCTCGGCATCGGAAACATAGTTTCTTTCGGGGCGGGCGGGAGCTTTCATAGCAGCAGTGCGTATAAGCACAATTGCAGCCAGAAGCACTATAATCGCAACTATAACCCAAACAATTATCATAAGGTCATCTCCTTAGCCTGACCGACATAATCCAAACACGCTCCGCGAGGCGGATTTTAGCGCCAGACTTCATTTCATTCTTTTCAATTTTGCCTGACACAAAAATCCGCTCTCGAGGAGTCGAAGATTTTTGAGATCATACACTAAGGCAGTGCAAGGCATCGGCTTGCAGATGGGCTTTCGCCCTTCAAAAGCCGACAACGCGGCAATGCCGACGGGTATGCCCTCAAAAACGAGTTCGGATTATATCGGTCAGGCTAATTTCTCGGGTGTTTATATAAGTATAGCACAGCATTTTTCATTCTGTCAAAAAATGTGAAAAACTATGGAAAAGTATTTCAAGCCGTGGTAGAATATGCCCTCGGGAGTTTCCATAGGCGGACACATTGGTCCGCCTATAACACCTCATCCGTCTGCCTTCGGCAACCACCTTCCCCTCAAGGGGAAGGCTTTAATACCATCACAAAGGAGATTTTCCCTTGGGAAAGATAAAAAAGTTTATTAAAAGAGAGCCGGTGCTTTGCGTTTCCGCCCTCGCGGCGGCAGCAAGCTGCTTTTTCGTCAAACCGGACGCTCTCTATCTTGAATATATCGACCTGCGCACCATCGCCCTTCTCTACTGCCTTATGGCAGCGGTTGCGGGCTTCGGAAGGGCGGGCACTTTCGCATATCTTGCCCACAAGCTTTGCATTCGCTCCAAAAGCGCCCGCGCATTGACCTTCGTTCTCGTAGGGCTTTGCTTTTTCTCAAGCATGCTGATAACCAACGATGTGGCGCTTTTGACCTTCGTCCCCTTTGCCATTGCGGTTTTGGGCACGGCAGGAAAAATCAGGCTCATCCTCCCCGTTGTTGTCCTTCAGACTCTGGCTGCCAATCTGGGCAGCATGCTCACTCCCCCGGGCAACCCTCAGAATATCCATCTCTATTCCCACTACTCCATGGGAATGGGAGATTTTCTCGCCGCCACCGCACCAATCTGCCTTATCAGCGCAGTTTTAATCGCTCTGCTGTGCCTTTTCCTCAAAAGCGAAAAGCTTGAGGTGAACATTGGCGAAACTCCCATTTTGCGCATCCGCGGACTGATCTTCAGCGCCGTACTCTTCCTTTTGAGCATGCTTGTTGTTTTCCGCGTTATTGAATGGTTTGTTCTTCTGCCCTTTTTCATCGTTCTTTGTCTTATCTTTGACCGTCGGCTTCTCATAAAAGCGGACTTCATGCTTTTGCTCACTTTCTGCTGCTTCTTCATTTTCGTTGGCAATATAGGACGCATCGAAAGCGTGCGAAGCCTTCTCTCTCAGGCGATTGCAGGCAGAGAGATGGTTCTCAGCGCATTGCTTAGTCAGGTAATCAGCAATGTTCCCGCCGCGGTGCTTCTTTCCGGCTTCACCGAAAACGGCAGGGATTTGCTCATCGGCGTGAATATCGGCGGGCTCGGCACTCCCATTGCAAGCCTTGCAAGTCTCATTTCCATGAAAATCTACGCCTCCGGCGGAAAAGGCAGCAACGGAAAATTCCTGAAGCTCTTCCTCCCCGTGAACTTTGCCCTGCTGGCAATTATGCTGCTTATAGCGAAACTTATATATTGAAAAGAAGGCGATGCCATAGCATCGCCTTCTTATTTTGCGGAGTAAATTACGGACTATGTGTTGTCGTTTTGTATTGTCCCCGACGGCCATATTCTTTTTGCGCCTGCAAAAAGAATATGGAAAGAAAAACAGGCCAAAGAGGGGGCGAGGAAAGCCCCCTCTTTGGAAACACCCCTCAGTGCGGAGAAGGTAATGGCATCGTGCCACATAATCAAAGCCGAAACCTTAGTGTGCTTCCCTCGTTTTCCGCTCAGGACGCTGCTGCTTTTTGGCGCCTGCTCGGCGCCACGCAGATTGCGCCTCGTACTGCTCCGCATTTAGTAAATGTCTCAGAAATTTTCTTCCGCAGCAGGCGGCGTTGCGAAGCCAGCCGCCGGACCATCGCCGCTTGCCGGCGCCCTCCAATAAAAGCGAAGCGTTCTTTTTATCCCTTTGGGGGCCAGGGGGTCGCAACCCCCGGTCGCCCTTTGGTGACTTTCCGTCGATACGGAAAGTTACCCGCCGGAGGCAATTAACGCCGCAGCCCTCTATCCTCCCCAAGGGGAAGGCTTTGGCGGCGCGCCGAGTCGTCGCGGTGCTACGGAGGGGCGGAAATAGGTGGCGCGATGGTCAGCCGGTTTCGTAGGGGTCGGCATCCCCGACGACCCAAAGAATAACACCTCATCCGTCTGCCCTTCGGGCAGCCACCTTCCCCAAGGGGAAGGCTTTAAATATAAAAAAGGCTGTACCCGAATCGGGTACAGCCTTTTTATGTACTTATAAGCTTTTGGGAACTTAGGCCTTAGCCATCTTTTCCTTGAGGTCAGCCATCTTCTGAGCCTTCTCAGCAGCTTCCTCGGGAGAGGGCTTGAAGATCAGGGAGAATACGATGGTAGCAACAACAGCAACGATAGCTGCAGCGTAGGTCTCGGAGAAACCGGGGATGAGGTATGCGCCCTTGATGAGCTTGATAGCAACCCAGCCGATAGCGACAGCGCCGGTGCACCACATGGACCAGATGGAAGCTCTGGAAGAAGCGAACTTGGTGTAGATACCGAAGAGAACGATTACGAACAGAGCGCCGCGGAGAGAGTATGCAGCGTAAACAAGGTCCAGAACGGCAGATGCGTTAACAAGAGCCATAGCAGCAACACAGCAGATAACGCCGGAGAGAGCGGTGGTCAGACGACCCATGAAGAGAACTTCCTTGTCGGAAGCATTCTTCTTGAGAACACCCTGATAGATGTCCTTGGTGAACATGGTACCTGCGGAGAGGATGATGGGGGAAACGGTGGAGAGAATTGCAGCCAGGAGGGATGCAAGGATGAGACCGCCAGCCCAGCCGGGAAGGGTCATCATAAGGGTGAACAGAGCCTGCTTGCCGTCAACAACGTTGACGCCGTTGAGGTCGAGGAGGTTGCCCTGGAAGGAGAGAACCTTAGCACCCATACCGAGGAGAGCGGTAGCAAAGCCGAAGGGAGCAACAACGAAAGCGGTGATGATGCAAGCCTTCTTTGCGGTGGGAACGTCCTTGGAAGCCAGAACGGGCTGGATACCTGCCTGAGCGGTGCAAGCACCGAAGAGGGAAGCGATCAGCCAGGAGGAAACCTTGGAGCCACCGATGGTGAACATGTTGAAGTAGTTGGTGTTGGGCAGGTTGTTCAGAACAGCGTCAGCCTCAACAGCGTGGATACCGGCAACGAACTCGTTCCAGCCGCCAAGCTTGCTGATGACCATGACAACACCGAGGATAGCGCCGCCGTACATAACGAAGAGGTGGAGGGTGTTGGTAGCAGCAACAGCCTTCATACCGCCGGCGAGGGTGTAGACAATGAAGATAACAGCGAAGATGATGCAGGTGACGTTGAAGTCAAGACCGAGAATGGCAACGCCGAGCTTACCTGCAGCGACCATCTGGGAAAGACCAACAGCCAGCATAACGAAGATCAGCAGAGCGGAAGAAACGGTGCGAGCCTTCTTGCCGAAGAACTGCTGGATGATGCCGGGAACGGTAACGGAGTCAACGCTGCGGTAGAGCTTTGCGAAGCAGAGACCCAGGAACATGGTACCAACAGCGTTTGCAATGGTGTACCAAGCGCCGGAGAGACCGTAGTTGAAGCCGTATTCGGAAACACCGGTGGTTGCGGTGCCGCCGAGCCACTCACCGGTGGAGGCGCAAACGATAGCCAGAAGACCCATCTGAGCACCAACGAAAGCGTCGGAGCCCTTGCTCTTGCGGCCGGAGAGAACGCCAATGAGAACGGTGACGGCGAAGTAGATGATAATGACTATAAGCTGAACGGAAATCATTTTCAAATCCTCTTTCTTAATTTTTCTAATATTATTTTTTATGTTGTACCATCGACGAACAAGGGGCAGCATATGTTTTTTGCTGCTGCCGCTTGGTCATCGATGGTCTTCTACGGATGTTTGTTGTCCCGAAGCAGCGCCCGAAAGAATTTCGGACACTGCTCGAGACTTGCGGCGCGCCGAGTCGTCGCGCCCTACGGCCAAGCCATATATAAGGTCGAGAGATTTTGTTGCTGAAGAAGGCTTTGTGCCTTTCAAGTGCGTCCAACGCACTTATGGGACAAAAGATCCGTCCTTACACGGGGTCAGCCATGAACTTCTTGGTTACATTGAAGATCTCGAAGAGCTGCTTATCGCGCTTTGCCTTGAGAGCTTCCATGTCAACGCCTTCGTAGCTGTAGAAGCCTTCGCCGGTCTTGATACCGAGCTTGCCCTCGTCAACGAGAGTCTGAAGGGTGGTGGGAGGATTATCCCACTGGGGAGCTGCGTAGGACTTGTTCTTGAAGTTATTGAAGGTCATGTCAACGCCGCCGAAGTCGATGCGCTTGCAAAGACCGAGGACGCATGCACGGGGGATGAAGGAAGCCTTTGCTGCAAGGTCGATAGCCTCAGCATCGCAGTAGCCGCCGTCGAGGAGGTAGAATACTTCCTGGTTGAGGCACTGCTGGAGACGGTTGACGATGTAGCCCTTGATGAACTTCTTCATGAAAACAGCGGTCTTGCCGCAGTTGTTGAGCATGGTAACAGCGATGTCTGCATACTCCTGGGGAGCCTGCTCGCTCTTAACAACCTCT
>JAZUAQ010000040.1:0-8177 GCA_045638085.1 Oscillospiraceae bacterium | reverse complement strand
GATGAAGTCCGGCCGTTACGCATACGTTGGCCGCAAGCTGAAGAAGAGAGACTTCCGTCAGCTGTGGATCACCCGTATCAGCGCTGCCACCAAGGCAAACGGCATGAACTACTCCACCTTCATGCACGGCCTCAAGCTCGCCGGTATCGACATGAACCGCAAGATGCTCTCTGAGACCGCTATCCATGATCCCGCTGCTTTCACCGCTCTCTGCGAGAAGGCAAAGGCTGCTCTCTAATTCAAGGGAAAACACAAAAGACAGAAAACCAATCGGTTTTCTGTCTTTTTTTATTAGATTATGAATTTGCAAGATCTTCTCTGGCAATATCCAGAAGGGTGGAGGCGGTATTCATATCGGGGTGTTCGATAACATACATAAGAAGCTTCTCCAGCTCATCGCCGATGCTTTTTCCGCTGAAGCCCAGATTGATAAGATCGTTGCCGTCGATTGCGAGACTCTTAGCGCTCCAGCATTCACCGCTTTCGATAACTTGACGGAGAACGGAGGCAAAATCGAAATTTTCAACAGCGTTTGCAACAAGTGCGGCATTTACGCAGGCATTCTGACCGTAGGAGGACAAAAGGTGTTTCCAATGCACCATATCATCGGGCAGTCCGTTCATAAGAATGGTCGATACAGTTTCTGCCATTTTGATGGAATGGCGGTCAAAATGCAGGTCTTCGAGGAAGCTTTTTGTGCAGGAGATAACATTTTCTTTTTCAAGCAGGTAGCACATAGCACAAAGGCGACTGTAGCCATCGGCGGGCAGCTCACAGAGAACTTCAAAATCAGGGCAGATGTTTCCTATGCCAAAGGACTTCATAAGTCCGCTTTCGAAGATACAGGTGATCATATACGTGTTGGGATATATGAGGAATTTCTTGAGCTCATCTCTTATACGCTCTGCGGAGAGAAATGCTGCCAGATGAGCTTTTTCGTATATGGCAGAGAAAGTGTTGGGGTGGATGGAAAAGCCCAATCTGGCTGCAATTCTGAGCCCTCGGAACATTCTCAACGCATCTTCTTCGTAGCGTTCGCGAGGATCACCAACGGCTCTGATCAGTTTACCTCTCAGATCGCGCATGCCGTTAAAGGGGTCTATAATTTCCCCGGAGAGGGAATAGGCAATTGCGTTTATAGTATAGTCTCTTCTGGAAAGATCTTCTGGAAGACTTGAGGCATATCCAATAGAATCAGGGCGTCGGTTATCGGTGTAGACACCATCTGTTCTGAAAGTAGTGACTTCAACAATATAGTCATCGCTTTTCACAGAAACGGTGCCGAACTGCAGACCAGTGGGAATTGCATTCTCACCGAAAACAGCCATTGTTTCTTCGGGCGCTGCAGAAGTGGTGACATCCCAATCATGAGGATTCAAGCCAAGAAGGCAGTCTCTGACACAGCCGCCTACAGCATATGCCTCATAGCCGGCCTGTTCAAGCTTCACTATAACTTTTTCAACAGCTTCGGGAATATTAATAACGCTCATATTTCAATTTATCCTTCAATTACTTTGGGATATTCTACTTGTATTTTTTGATGTTTAACAGTATAATATCATTTTGTAGAAATTACAACTCTGAATTAAGAGTTTTAGGAGTTTAATATGACATCTTTTGATAAATATCTTGTACCCGGAAAACGCGGTTTCCTTATCGGTGTTGGTGGAGTGAGCATGTCTCCTCTTGCCGAAGTTCTCACCGGTATGGGTCTTTACATAAGTGGTTCTGATATGAGTGAAGGTGCAAATGTAGCATCTTTACGCGAAAAGGGAATCAAAGTAATTATTGGCCACCGTGAAGAAAACATAAGCGAGAACATTGATTTCGTAGTAAGAACTGCAGCTGTCCATGACGATAATCCCGAGGTGGTTGCAGCCCGCAGACTGGGAATCCCCGTTTATGAGCGCACTCAGGCTTGGGGTGCAATTATGATGGACTATGAGAATGCTTTGTGCATTGCAGGTACTCACGGAAAGACCACCACCACAAGCATGTGCACCCATATTATGATGGCAGCCGAGCAGGACCCCACCGTCATGATTGGCGGAACTCTGCCTCTTCTTAAGGCCGGCCACAGAGTAGGAAAGGGAAACACCATCATTATGGAAAGCTGCGAATATTATAATTCTTTCCATAGCTTTTATCCCACTGTTGCTGTTATTCTTGATATTGAGGCCGATCACCTTGACTTCTTTAAGGATCTTGAAGATATTAAGGAGTCCTTCCGCATTTTTGCCTCTCACGTTCCCGAACACGGACACATCGTTGCCAACTATGACGATGAGAACACTATGGACGCACTTGCACCTCTCGGACGTAAGCTCATGACCTTCGGTCTCAGCGATAAGGCAGATGTATGGGCAAAGAATATCACTTTCCTCGGCACTCAGACTGATTTTGATGTTATGTATAACGGACGCAAGTTTACCCACGTTTCTCTTCGCGTACCCGGCATGCATTCCGTCAAAAACGCTCTTGCAGCAACTGCAGCTGCAATTTGCCTTGGAGCAGGTCCTCTTGCAGTCAAATATGGTCTTTCTGCATTCACCGGCGCAGGTAGACGCTTCGAGTTTAAGGGCAAGTTTAACGGAGCCGATGTTTATGATGACTATGCTCATCATCCCGGCGAACTTATGTGCCTTATGGACGCGGTTGAGCCCCTGGGCTATAAGAGAACTATAGTTGTTTTCCAGCCCCATACCTATACCAGAACTCATGCTCTCTTTGATGATTTTGTAGAACAGCTGCGTCGTCCTGATATTTGTATTCTTGCTGATATTTATGCTGCCCGCGAAATCAATACAATAGGCATTTCCAGCAAGGATATTGCTAAGGAAATTCCTAGCTGCATGTATATTGACAGCTTTGAGGAAATCGAAAAAACTCTTCGCTGGACGGCTGCACCCGGTGACCTTATCCTCACCGTTGGCGCCGGCGATATTTATAAAGTTGGAGAAAATCTTCTTAAGAAATAAAAAATAAAACCTCTCAATTGAGAGGTTTTATTTTTTATATTAAAATTACTTGGCAAGAACTTTCTTCAGCTTAGCATAACGGGGGAGAGAGCTCTCGGTAGGACGCTCGGGAGTGCCCTGAATGAGGGGGAGAGCATAGTCAATGAACTCCTTGGTTACACCGTTACCTTCGGCGTTGATCCACTCCAGAGGAACTTTCTTCTCGAAGTTTGCAACATCGCTGAGGTTCAGGAGCATGGGCTCGCAGGTGTATTCGCCATCAACTATAACGCGCTTGAAAGCGACCATCTTGTCGGTTTCGCCCTTAACAGCGGACTCGACAGCAACGCGGCCGGCCATCTCTGCTTCTTCAACATCAACCTTGGAAGCGAGGTGAGCGCCGCAGCGCTGGAGAAGGCTCAGCTCAATGCCACGAACCTTAGCGCCGGTACGCTTCTTGAGAGCCTCGGCGAGCTTAACGGCAAGGCCGCCCAGCTGAGCATGACCAAAACCGTCGGTAGCACTGGTTTCAGCTTCGGAAACAAAGCGGCCGTCGGCATAGTGTATACCTTCGGAAACAGCGATGAGAACCTTATTCTTCTTTGCATAGACTTTTTCAACATCGGCATAGAACTTATCCATGTCGAAGTCCAGCTCGGGGAGATAAATGAGGTCGGGACCGGCACCGAAGTGGGTTGCAAGACCTGCGGCAGCTGCCAGCCAGCCTGCGTGACGGCCCATGATCTCGATAACAGTAATCTGAGCATTGTCATAAACGGTTGCGTCCTTGCTCACTTCCATGCAGGAGGTTGCAATATACTTTGCTGCGCTGGCGAAACCGGGGCAGTGGTCAGTGCCGAAAAGGTCGTTGTCGATAGTCTTGGGAATACCCATTACGCGGCAATCATAGCCGACGCGCTGCATGTATTTGCTGATCTTGTTGCAGGTGTCCATAGAGTCGTTACCACCATTATAGAAGAAGTAACGAACATCATACTTCTTGAATATCTCAAGGATACGCTGATAATCGGTGTCATCAACATCGGGATCAGCGATTTTGTAACGGCAGGAACCCAGCTCGGAAGAGGGGGTGTTGAGCATAAGCTTCAGCTCAGCAGGATCTTCCTGGCTCATATCATAAAGCTTGTCATCAAGAACACCCTTGATGCCGTGTGCAGCACCATAGACATTGGTGATAACATCGCTGTCAAGGCCGGCTCTGATTGCGCCGTATGCACTGGCGTTGATAACAGCGGTGGGGCCGCCGGACTGACCGATAATGCATGCGCCTCTGAGAATTTTGGTGTTTTCCATTGTTTTTTCCTCCAAAATAAAATTAACATTTTGAATTATAGCACATCTTAAAGATTTTTTTATAAAAAAATCTAAAAATATGCAAATAATGGTTTATTTTTTCGCAGATGTTTGATACAATGCAAATATAAATAAGTTATACCAAACGTTCGTACGTTTCAACTTATAATATTATTTTAGGAGATGTTTGTCAATGCCTATCGTAACTTCCAAGGAAATGTTTGAAAAAGCCTATAAGGGCGGCTATGCCATTGGTGCTTTCAATGTTAACAATATGGAGATCATTCAGGGTATTACCGAGGCTGCTATTGAGCAGCGCGCACCTCTGATTCTTCAGGTTAGCAAGGGCGCACGCAGCTATGCTAAGCATGTTTATCTTATGAAGCTTATCGAAGCTGCAGTTGAAGACGCAGAGCAGAGCGCAGGTTTTGCCCTTCCCATTTGCGTACACCTCGACCATGGCGATAGCTTTGAAATCTGCAAGAGCTGCATTGACGGTGGTTTCACCTCCGTTATGATCGATGCTTCTTCCAAGAGCTTTGAGGACAATATCGCCCTTACCAAGCAGGTTGTTCAGTATGCACATGATCACGGCGTTGTTGTTGAAGCTGAGCTTGGAACCCTCGCCGGCGTTGAGGATGAAGTCAATGTTTCTGCAGAGGATTCTTCCTATACCCGTCCTGAAGATGTTCAGGAGTTTGTTGAGCGCACCGGTTGCGACTCTCTTGCAATCGCTATCGGCACCAGCCACGGCGCTTACAAGTTCAAGCCCGGTACCGATCCCAAGCTGCGCTTCGACATCCTTGAGGATGTTTCCCGCCGCCTGCCCGGTTTCCCCATCGTCCTCCACGGTTCTTCTTCCGTTCCTCAGGAATTTGTTCAGAAGATCAATGCCAACGGCGGCAATATGCCCGGCGCTATCGGTATTCCCGAGGAGCAGCTGCGCAAGGCTGCTGAGATGGCTGTCTGCAAGATTAATATCGACTCCGACCTTCGTCTTGCAATGACTGCTTGCGTTCGTGAGTATTTCAATGATCATCCCGATCATTTCGATCCTCGCCAGTACCTCAAGCCCGCCCGCGTCGCCATCAAGGACATGGTAGCTCACAAGCTGATCAACGTTCTCGGCTGCAACGGCAAGGCGTAAATTTTCCAATAAAAAAGCTGCATCTTATGATGCAGCTTTTTTTATTGTATTTTGGGATTAAAAATTCAGCACTATTAAGCCAAATTATTTCTGTGTGAACTCGTAGTCTTTTCCGGGCAGGATTGCGTTAAGTACAATACCGGCAATGGCAGCGACTGCAAGTCCGGAGAGAGTGATATTGAAGCTTCCGAGAGGAATTTCAATTGCGCCGCCATAAGTAATACCAATGGCCAATACAAGAATGAGCGCAGCAATGATTATGTTTCTTGAATTTGTAAAGTCAACCTTATTTTCAACAACATTGCGGACACCGACAGCTGAAATCATTCCGTAGAGAACAAGGCTAACACCGCCAATTGTTGCGGCGGGCATAGAAGCTATCAGAGCGGCAAACTTGGGGCTGAAGGAGAAGAGAATGGCGATGATGGCAGCAATGCGGATAACGCGGGGGTCATAAACCTTGCTCAACGCAAGAACGCCGGTGTTTTCACCGTAAGTGGTGTTTGCGGGAGCGCCGAAGAGGGATGCAAGAGCAGTGGCAAGACCGTCACCGAGAAGTGTGCGGTGGAAGCCGGGATCCTCAAGATAGTTGCGCTCGCAGGTGGAGGAAATTGCGCACATATCGCCGATATGCTCAACCATAGTTGCAAATGCGAGGGGGACGATTGTAACAAGAGCGCTTATCAAAAGACCGGTGTCAACGGTTCCAGCGAAGAGACCAAATACAGTGTTTTCCATCTTAAAGGGGAAACCGAGCCATGCGGCTTCTTTAACAGCGGTGAAGTCAACATTATTTGTTACTGCTGCAAGTACATAGGAAATAATAACACCGAGAAGAATGGGGATGATTTTGATCATACCTTTGCCCCAGATGTTGCATGCAACAATAACTAAGATTGCAACCACAGCAATCCACCAGTTGGTTGCGCAATTGGAAATTGCTGAGCCGGAAAGACTGAGACCAATGGCAATGATGATGGGACCGGTGACAATAGGAGGGAAGAATCGCATTACCTTTTTGATTCCGAAAATCTTGAAAAGGGCAGCAAGGACAACGTATAAAAGTCCTGCACATGCAACACCGAAGCAGGCATAGGGAAGAAGTTCGGCCTCGCCGTTGGGGGCAATTGCGAAATAACCTGCAAGGAAGGCAAAAGAGGAACCGAGGAATGCGGGAACTTTACCCTTTGCAAGAAGATGGAAAAGGAGTGTGCCGATACCGGCAAAAAGCAGGGTTGCGGAAACGCTCAGTCCGGTAAGAGTGGGGACGAGAACTGTTGCGCCGAACATTGCAAACATGTGCTGGAATCCGAGAATAAGCATTCTGGGGGTACCAAGTTTGCGGGCATCATACACAGGTGTCGTTCCGATTTTGACCTTTTCTTTACTCATGATTTGTCTCCGATCATTAATTTATCTTGTCAAAAATGCTTATATTGGTTTCTCCGTCTGTTTCTTCGAGTTTAACAGAGATAAGCTCAGAATGAGAGGTGGGGATGTTTTTGCCTACGAAGTTAGCTTTGATAGGAAGCTCCGCATGGCCTCTGTCCACCATTGTGCAAAGCTGAATTCGAGCAGGACGGCTTATTGCCATTATTGCATCGAGTGCTGCGCGGGAGGTACGGCAGGTGTAGATAACATCGTCAACCAGAATAACGGTTTTATCCTTAATTGAGAAGGGAATATTGGTGTCGCTGACAACGGGAGCATCGCTCATTCGGCTAAGGTCATCTCTGTAGAGGGTGATATCCAGCTCGCCAACAGGTACATCAACATTTTCGATGTTCTTAATATTTGCCGCAATTCTTTTTGCAAGGGGAACTCCGCGAGTTTTTATGCCGATAAGGCAGACATTTTCAACACCCTGATTTTTTTCGATAATTTGGTGGGCGATGCGGACAAGAGTTCTTTCCACACCTGCGGCATCCATTATCTGCGCTTTAAATTTAAGTTCCATATCAAATCTCCCGAAGTCAATTTGAAAATATTGTAACACAACAAAAAATATTTACAAGAAAAAAGAGAAGTGCATCGCACTTCTCTTTTATATTAATTTACTTTTTGAAACCGTCCTTAAGAGCTACAGCGCGGTTGAATACAAGGTGCTCGGGAGAGGAATCCTTGCTGTCTGCGCAGAAGTAACCCATACGGAGGAACTGGAAGCGGTCGGTAGCCTTGGCATCTCGGAGCATATTTTCAACCTTGGCTCCGGAGAGAACTTCGAGAGAACCGGGATTCATGCACTCAATGTAATCCTTGCCCTCGCCGTCGGGATTTTCATCGGCGAAAAGGTTGGAGTAGAGACGTATTTCGGCGTCTGCACAGTTGTTTGCGTCAACCCAGTGAATGGTAGCGCCCTTAACCTTGCGTCCGTCAGCGGGGTCACCGCCGCGGGACTCGGGGTCATAGGTGCAGAGAATTTCGGTAACGTTGCCGTTTTCATCCTTGACACAGCCGGTGCACTTGATAAGGTATGCGCCCTTAAGGCGGCACTCAGGACCATCGGGATAGAGTCGCTTATACTTGGGTACGGGAACCTCGAGGAAATCCTCGTTCTCAATGTAGGATTCGCGGGAGAAGCTGACAAGGCGGTTGCCTGCTTCAGGATCGTTGGGATTGTTCTCAACCTCAAGCATTTCACTCTGTCCCTCGGGATAGTTGGTGATGGTGAGCTTGATGGGCTTCAGAACAGCCATGACACGCTGGGCAGTCTCGTTCAGATCCTCACGCAGGCAGAAGTCCAGGAAGGCCAGGGGAAT
>JAZUAQ010000039.1:0-3532 GCA_045638085.1 Oscillospiraceae bacterium | reverse complement strand
CCCCGAAAAACTGAAGGACTTCAAGGGCACCATCGTTTGCGCAGTCAACGAGGAGAGCCCCACCATTATGGTCCACTTCATCCGCCCCGTTGAAGGCCGCGGCGTGCTTAGAAGCCGCTTCTGGATAGGCTACAGCGCAATTAACGGTAAGCCCGTCAAGACTCTGCCCGACGGAATCAAGCTTCCTCTGGCACCTGTTAAGGCTCTCCTCACTCATAACATAAAGGAATTCACTCATCTGGCAGCAATACTCCCCAAGCTCTATGAAGAATTCCATGCTGAGTTTGAAGAATAATCAGGCAAAGAAAGATTAGAAAGGAGAATTCCATGAAAGTTATTCGTGGACTGTGCCGTGTTTTCACGGTGCTGTGTATGATTTTCGTCTCCGCAATGATGCTTCTGATGGTTGCTGAGGTCTGCTACCGCACCTTCTTCAACCGCTCCATCATCGGCGGAACCGAATGGGCTCAGATTCTGCTTTTGCTTAATATGAGTTCCTTTGGTGCATCCGTTCTCGCAAACAGACAGGTTAAGGTAAATATCCTCACCGAAAAGCTCAGCCCCAAGGCTCAGGTTATCCTTGATATAGTTATCGTGTTCCTTGCTGCTCTTGCTATCGGTGCATTGTCCGCTGCTCAGTTTGGCTATACCATGACCAGCTTCAAGCAGCATGTTTCCTATGTTAATATTCCCGTACCCCAGTGGCCCTTCGTTGCTGTTTTCGCAATGAGCTACGGTGTTGCAGCCATCACCGGCATACTCCTGGTTGTCCGCAAGATTGTTGCTGCCGTCAAGGGTGAGTGGGAGCTTGAAGCCGCACTTGAAGACACCGATGAGCTGTTTGCTTTCGGTCAGACCGGCATCATTGCCGCCCGTCTCGAAAAGAAAAAGGCTGCTGCTGCAGCTAAAGCAGGAGGTGAGAGCTAATGTCCCCTGAGATGATAGGCCTTATTGGTATAATTGTACTTCTTGTTCTTATTGCTCTCAAAATGTGGGTTGGCGCAGCTATGGCTCTCGTCAGCATTGTTGGTATCATCATTCTTAAGAATACCGGTGTTGCATGGACCGCTGCAGGTACCTCCGCATTCAAAAACCTGAATACATACGCATTTACCGTTATACCCATGTTTACATTGATGGGTATGATAATATCCGAGTCCACTATGGGTACTGACCTTTATGCCGCTGCCTATGCATGGGTTGGCCGCTTCAAGGGCGGTCTCGCTTCCGCAACTGTTGTTGCCTGCGGTGTTCTCGGTGCTATCTCCGGTTCTTCCAACGTTGGCGTTGTTATTATGGGACGCGTTGCTCTTCCTGAAATGAAGAAGAACAATTATGATGATGCTTTTGCTTGCGGCTCTGTCGCTGCCGGTGCACCCCTCAGCATCCTCATTCCTCCCAGCATGGCATTTATCACCTACGGTATCATCACTGAAAACTCCATCGGTCAGTTGTTCATGAGTGGTATCGGTGTTGGTGTTGTCCAGATGATTCTTTATATAGTCGTTATCTATATAATGTGCTGCGTCAACCCCAAGCTGGGCCCCCGCGGCCCCAAGGTGCCTTTCAAGCAGATGATGAAGAGCCTTCTGAAGATTGTTCCCATCATGCTTCTGGTTATCCTGGTTATGGGCGGCGTTTATGCCGGATTCTTCACCACCACTGAAGCAGGTGCTATCGGTGCATTCGGCTCCATCGTTATCGCATTCATTTTCCGCCAGATCACTGTTAAGAAGTTTAAGAAAGCTCTCAAAGAGACCGCAACCCTCTGCGGCATGATCTTCTTCCTCATCGCATCCACTTATCTTTTCGTTACCTTCATGAGTCTGAGCCGTCTGCCTATGCTTCTGGCAAACCTCATCGTTTCCCTTGAAGTTCCCAAGTGGGTTATCGCAGCAGCTCTGATCGTTCTCTATTTCATCCTCGGCATGTTCCTGCCCGAGACCCCCATGGTGCTTCTCACCATCCCCGTTCTCTACTCCGCTCTTATGCGAGTGGGCTTCGACCCCATCTGGCTGGGTGCTTTCGTTGTAAAGCTCATGGCTATTGGCTCCATCTCTCCCCCTGTCGGCATGACCTGCTTCACAATGGCGGCTGTTACGGGAGAACCGGTAGACAAGATATTCAAGGGCGTTGTTCCTTATCTCGCTGTTGACGTTCTCATCCTTGTGTTGATGATCATATTCCCCAGTATTGCAACCTTCATACCCAGTATGATGGCAGCATAAATAAATTAGCAAGTGCATACAAAATAAAAAGGAGGAAACTAAACATGAAAAAGTTCCTGTGCGCACTTCTTGCAGTTCTGATGGTAGTCAGCATGTTCGCTGGCTGCGGCAACCAGGCTCCTGCAGCTCCTGCTGAGCCCGCTGCCCCCGCTGAGCCCGCTGCTCCCGCAGAGCCCGCAGCTCCCGCTGAGCCCGCTGATACTCCCGAGTACACCGGTCCCGAAGTAGAGCTGGTATTCAACTTCAACGCATCCGAAGAGCAGAGCCCCCAGTATCTGGCAGCTCTGGAGCGCATCACCGAGCGTACTGACGGTAAGGTCACTTTCGTCAACTACTTCTCCAGCTCCCTGATGAGCGCTAACGACTCCATGGATGGCCTTGGCGCCGGTCTGGCTGACTTCTCTGACGTCACCCTCTCCAACTTCAAGGATGCATTCCCCTACACCCAGCAGGTCGTTTCCTATCCCTTCCTTGGCTTCACCAGCCTCCCCATGGCATCTGACGTTATGAACGATGTCATCCTCAACAACGAGACCATGCTTGACGACTTCCACGCTGTCAACATTCACCGCATCTTCATCGTTGGCGTTTGGGGCACTGCTATAGCCTTTGCTGAGGACGTTGAAATCTCCACTCCCGACACCGTTGCCGGCATGAAGCTCGCTTGCGACAATCCCCAGCTCATGCAGTTCCTTGGCAGCGTTGGCGCAACTCCCGTTTTCCAGATTCCCCCCGATTATTATTCCTGCATCACCAACAGTGTTGTTGACGGTCTGATCAACGGTCTGAACGTTATCGGTATCTTCGGCGCACTGCAGCCCGCTAAGAGCGTTTACATGTTCGAAAACGGCGCATCCACCGGCGTTAAGGCTATCTGCATCAACTACGATACTTGGCAGTCTCTTGATCCCACTCTCCAGAACATCATCATGGAAGAGCTCAACTACAGCGAAGAGTACTGGGAGATGAGCTACGAGTGGTGGACCACCTCTGACCAGAGCTGGATCGACATGGTTGCTGCCAGCGGCAATCCCATCCGCTACATCGAAGGCGAAGCTATGCAGGCATGGCGCGATGGCGTTAAGCCCTTCGGCGATGCAATGCTCCAGGATCTCTATGACAAGGGCTACACCGAGGTCTTTGACATTCTCCAGATTTGGCAGGATGCTATTGCCAACTACGACGGCAAGTATTAATCCAATCTGAACTAAACATAAAAAAAGGAAGTCCTTCGGGACTTCCTTTTTTTGTTTGTGGCGGTATATCTCATCTATAAATTATTGAGCCGCGGGGGCGTGTGCAGG
>JAZUAQ010000038.1:0-3777 GCA_045638085.1 Oscillospiraceae bacterium | reverse complement strand
CCCCAGATGGCAGACTTTACCTTCTATGGCGGCATTTACCGCGATGTGAACCTCATCTGCGTCAACGAGAGCCACTTTGATCTTGATTACTTCGGCGGCTGCGGTATTGCTGTAACTCCCGAAATCTTCGGTGCAGATGCAAAGGTTAAAATCGATGCATATGTAACTAATGGCAAGCTTGGCCAGTCCATACGCTATACTGTTTCTTCCCGTTGCGGCTGCAAGAAGTTCACTGCCGAATCTTCCGATACCACCGCAGTTATTGATATTCCCAACGTTCACCTCTGGCATGGACGCAAGGATCCCTATCTCTACACCGCAACTGTAGAACTTCTTGAAGATGGCGAAGTTATCGACAGCGTTTCCACTCGCTTCGGTTGCCGTACCTATAAAATCGATCCCGAAAACGGCTTCATTCTCAACGGCGAAGAGTATCCTCTCCGCGGTGTAAGCCGTCATCAGGATCGCTGGGGTTTTGGTAACGCACTGCTTCCCGAGCATCATGAAGAGGATATCGACCTCATCTGCGAGGTAGGCTGCACCACCATTCGTCTTGCTCACTATCAGCATGACCAGTATTTCTATGATCTCTGCGATGAGCGCGGTCTTGTTATTTGGGCGGAGATTCCCTATATCTCCAAGCATATGCCCACCGGTCGCGAGAATACTATAAGCCAGATGAAGGAACTTATAGTCCAGAACTATAACCATCCCTCCATCGTTGTCTGGGGTCTCAGCAATGAGATCAGCATAGGCGGTTCTACCGAAGACCTGCTGGAGAACCATCGTATCCTCAATGACCTCTGCCATGAGATGGACAAAACACGTCTTACCACCATTGCAGCGGTCTCTATGTGCAAAATGGATGATCCTTATCTCCAGATCCCCGATGTAGTCTCCTATAACCATTACTTCGGCTGGTATGGCGGGGAAACCTCCATGAACGGCCCCTGGTTCGATAAGTTCCATGCAAAGCACCCCAATATTCCCATCGGCTGCTCTGAGTATGGCTGCGAGGCTCTTAACTGGCATACTTCCTATCCCGTACAGGGCGACTACACCGAAGAGTATCAGGCATATTATCATGAAGAACTCATCAAGCAGTTCTTCTCCCGCAAGTATCTCTGGGCCACCCATGTATGGAATATGTTCGACTTTGGCGCCGATGCACGCAACGAGGGCGGCGAAAACGGCCAGAACCACAAGGGTCTTGTCACCTTCGACCGCAAGTATAAGAAGGACAGCTTCTATGCCTACAAGGCATGGCTTTCCGATGAGCCTTTTGTCCACCTCTGCGGCAAGCGCTATGTTGACCGTGTTGAGGATGTGACCAAGGTCACCGTATACTCCAACCAGAGCGAAGTTGAACTCTTTGTCAACGGTGAGAGTCTTGGCAAGAAGACTGCTCCCGACCACTTCTTCTATTTTGATGTTCCCAATGTTGGCACCTCCAAGCTGGAAGCCGTTGCCGGTGACTGCCGTGATGAGAGCGTTATCAACAAGGTGGAAACCTTCAATGAGAGCTATCGCCTGGTAGAAAAGGGCGCTATCCTCAACTGGTTCGATATCGATGCTCCCGAGGGTTACTTCTCCCTCAACGACAAGATGGGCGACATTATGGGCACCATACGCGGAAAGATGCTCTTTATGGGTCTTGCTGCTAAGATGATGGGCGGCAAGAAGGGCGAAGGCGGCGGCATGAAGGCTGCAGGTTTCGATATTACCCCCGATATGATGAGCATGATGAACGGCTTCACCGTGCTGCGCCTTGTTACCCTTATGGGCGGCATGATGGATGTGAAATTCAGCAAGGAAGATCTCCTTGACCTGAATGCAAAGCTCAATAAGATTAAGAAAAAAGACTAAAATTAAAAAATCCCGAAACCTCTCGGTTTCGGGATTTTTTTATGTAATTCAGGGATTGCATTGACTGCAAGGCTCAAAGCCCTGAGCCAAAAGCAATTCTCGGCTGCCGCTGAATTCCTGACGATTTTTTTCGCTCATACTGTTAGCACCGGGGCAGGAGGGAAGATGGAATTTCTTTGAGTTTGTGTTCAAAACAAAGTCCTGAACATCGCCTTCTGTGAAAGCGTTTTCGTCCAAACGGCTTTCTCCGGTGGCATAGTCGATTATAACACCGGGCTGAACGTTATAGCAGTATACATTGAAGCAGATACCGTCGCCCTCATCCTCAACGCTGTAAGCCTCCATCTGTACGCCGCGGGCAACAAGCTCATCGTCAGTAAAAATGGGAGTTACGCGGTAGAGAACATGATTGCCCGTTTCCTTAACATAGTCGGCAACCATATTTTCAAAGGGAAGCATACCTTCTACGTTTACATAACGTGTTCCGGTTATGAGGTTAAGTTCGTTTGCATTCTCACCTGTCAGCTGGAATCCGATAAGGTGGCAGCGGTTATAAAGATATTCTCCGTCAACGAAGGAGTAGGGAACATTAACCCAGCCAGAAGGTCTGACATGGCTGATGCTTTCTCTTGCCTCAGTGGGCATAAGCTCCTGACCTACGCATGCCATGGTAACGCCGCATCGACCCAGATCGTCAAGAGGGCTGAAATATTCGAATGCCTTTGTTGTTATCTCCTCTTCGGTGAAAGAGGGGGTGTTGTCATTTATTATGCAGTAGGCTTCGCCTGAAAATTCGGGAACGGAGTCAACGCTGATGGTTTGAACAGCGTTTTCGCTGGGCTCAAGAGAAGCTCCGGGAGCCGGCTCTGTGGTGGGGCTCTGTTGTATAACTATATAGATTATGATGAGAACGAGAAGGGGCAGCAGCGCCTTCAATATCTTGCCTGCCTTTTTCTTACTCACGAATATATACCTCCTTGGTAATTTTCTCATGGGACGAGCCGGCGAATTCGGCTACGGAAAGCTTTTTCCACTTGCTCAGGTCAATATCAAACTTAACATCGGACTGATAGCGCCGATTCCAGCGATAAAGAATGATTTTGTTGGCTTTTTCCTCAAAGGCTGATGGTGAAGTAAACTCAACGAAGCAAAATTCATCTTCTGCAGCTGTTTCCCAAGGAACTTTGGAAACAGCGATTTGAGCATCGGTGCCGGCGAAAAGGGAAGTGGAGCGCTGAAGCATGTGGATATTCCTTCCGTCTGCGTCTTTAACAAGGTTCTCATATAAAAGACTGTCGCGGCTCTGCCTTCGTCCGAAAAAGGCCATCCCCATTATGTCGTCTACGCAGCAAACAAGCATCATAATTTATCTCCTGCAACAAGTACTAGTGATTAGTTGATATCATTATAACAAGGAATTGTATTTACATCAATAATTTTAGTCTGCAAGTGCGAAAAAATGACAAAAGTATTCGCAATAGCGCTTGAAAAAAGAAAAGCCTTGTGATAAAATTTCAGCGTCCAAAATAATTTTTGAAAGGAAGTTATTCCATGTCTTACAAAGTAACCCGCGCTAACGAAGCTGTTAAGTACGAAGCTCCCGGCCATTTCGACGTTCGCACCACTCGTCTGCACAACCCTGCAGAGGTCAACGGTGGTTCCATCGTTCACGGCCTTTCTCATTTCCTCCCCGGCGGCGGCGCTGATGTTGCTCCCGCAAACTTCGAAATGATTTACTACATCATCTCCGGCGAAATGACCGTCACCCTCTTTGACGATGCTGACGTCGAGACCAAGTATGTCCTCAAGGCTGGCGATTCTGTTCACTTCGGCAAGGGCACCAAGCGCGGCTGCCTGAACACCGGCATCGAGTCCGCTCAGATGATGACCATCATGATCAAGCCCCAGGCA
>JAZUAQ010000037.1:0-1884 GCA_045638085.1 Oscillospiraceae bacterium | reverse complement strand
GACCGCTTGGCCTCCGACTTGCTTCGTCGATGGTCTTGACGGAGCAGGCGGGAACGTTGGCAAGAGCGCCCAGCATTGCGGTGTAGTTGATGTAACCGAAGGCCATACCAACATCTCTGGGGAAGGAGTAGAGGAAGCTCTGGTTGGCGATGATGCCGGGGATTTCGCAGTCGGCGTGGCCGTACTTATCCAGCATATCTCTGTAAACGCGCTCTGCTGCGCGGAATTCGCCAAGGACCTGAGCGATGTTGCCGTTGAAGTTAAGCATGGGGGAGAAGCTCTTTGCGCCCTGACCTGCAGAGAGGAGAGCTTCAAGAATTTCGCAGGCGATGCCTACATAGGTGGGGATAACGCCGTTGGCCAGCCAGCCGTGGGTGGCGTGGTTGATGATGTGGCCGCGCTCTGCATAGTAACCGGAAAGACGGGCGGAATACTGAGCGGTGGCAACGCATTCCTGGGGCGAAGCACGCTTATCGTAGCCCGCTACCCAACCGAACATACTCTGGGGGATAGCGCTGATACCGGAAGCGAAGCTCATCTCGGCGATGAAGGCCTGGCCTTCCTTGGAGCTTCTGGAGTCGAAAGCGCCAACGCAGGATTCGATAACCTTACGGGTGTTCTTAACGCCGTGGTTGATGATGGGGAAGCCGTTGAGCTTTGCAACGCCGGTGCGGTTACTCTCGTCGAGAGCCTGCTGAGCCAGGTCAAAGCGCATGTTGCGGCTGTAGGAGTCGGTGGTGAAGGGGAACATATAGACGTCAACGTCGTTAAGTCCCTGCAGAAGCTCGATTTCCTGCTCCAGAATGGGGGTACCGGAACGGGGGTACAGGCTGGTCTTCTTCTCAGCCTTGTACTTTTTGAGCATTTTGTTCATGTTCTTGTGGTCGGGAAGGCTCTTGTTATAGGCAACTGCCTCTTCAAGGTCGATTTCCTTACCGGTGGGCCATGCACTGATAACCTGTTCGTGCTTCTTCAGAAACTCGTCTTCAGGCATCTTAACGTCGCGTACATAAATCTGACTGTTATCAAGCATTTGATTACATCCTTTCTGTATAGCCTAAAAAAAGCATTTACCAGTGGAGAGAGCTTGCGCTCCCTCCACTGGATAGGGATCATCTTGATTAGGAATTAGCCCCAGTTGTTCTCGTCGTAAGCGCGGGAAACGATGTCAGCAACCAGTTCCTTGGTTACGGGCATGGGAGGAGGTGCGATACCGCCGAAGCCCTTGATTTCCATTTCTACCTGCATAACAACTTCATCGGGAACCTTCTCAAGGAGTTCTTCCTTCTTCAGGCCGAGAGCAGCCATGCCGGGCAGGTTGACCTTGCGGAGCAGGTCGGAAGCTGCCTGATATGCGAGAGCGCCGATTTCTTCGCCGGTTGCGCCTTCGGGAACTTCGGTGCCCAGGCACTCGGTGATGTACTTAACCTTCTCAGGCTGTGCGGGAGCGATGGCCTGCAGAACCTGGGGCAGGGTGACGGAGCAGCCGTGGCCATGGGGAACATGGAACTTTGCGCCGAGAGAACGGCCGATGTCATGGCAGAGGTGGCAGAAGGGGCCGGACATAGCCATGCCGCCGAGGGTGGCAGCCAGCATCATGCCTTCGCGAGCTTCCAGATTGCTGCCGTCTTCATAAGCGGCAACGAGATACTTACCGACAAGGCGGATGCCTTCGCGACCGAGAATGGTGCTGAGGCTGTTGGCCATTGCGGAGGTATAGGACTCGAAGCAGTGGCAGAAAGCGTCAAGACCGGTGGTGGCGGTGACATACTTGGGCAGACCGAGGGTGAGCTCGGGGTCAACAATACCGAGGTTTACAGCGCAGCCAACGCCTGCGATGTTGGTCTTGATGCCAAGCTCGGTGTTGGTGATGGTGCCGCCGGG
>JAZUAQ010000036.1:0-8115 GCA_045638085.1 Oscillospiraceae bacterium | reverse complement strand
TCGCGGTAAATGCCGCCATAGAAGGTAAAGTCTGCCATCTGGGGGTAAACTCTGTCGTTAGCAGTGTTATCAACGGTAATAACAAGAAGATTCTGTTCTTCCATTGCCTCGGTGAGGTCAACTCTCCAGGTGGAATAACCGCCGTCGTGGTGAGCAAGAGCCTTGCCGTTGAGATAAACATCAGCAGAGGAGTTGGTTCCGCGAAGCTCCAGATAATAACGCTCAGCCTTGGGCAGTTCGCTTTTCACAAAGCTCTTTACGTACCAGCCGGTGCCTCTCCAATAATCGTTATCGCCGTCCTGACCATCAATGGCATTCCAGCAATGGGGAATATTCACAAAATCCCAATCCAGAGGAAGTGCGGTGGGCAGTTCGGTGCAGCGCTTTGTAAACGCCCATTTTCTGTTGAAATTAACTACAGTTCTCAAGTTGAAATTCTCCTTTATGAATTAAAAAGTGGCGCGCGGCGCTTTTCGCCACACGCCACAGAACTTATGAATTATTTGACAGATTTATCTGCCGTGCTTTTCCTTCAGAGCAGCAACGTTAGCGTCAACCTGCTTCTTGTGGAGAGGATACCAGAACCAAAGAACTGCTGCAAGAAGAACAAGTCCGATTGCAGGAACAACGTTGGAAATGGTGAAGATGCCGTCCTTAACGGCCTGAGTCTGTGCAATACCCTGAGTGAGGGCAAGCTCGTTGTACTCAATGGCAGCAAGAAGCCATCCGGAAACGCCGGAGGCAAGAGCCTGACCGCACTTACGGGCAAAGGAGTACATTGCGTAAACACTTCCGTCTTCACGCTTGCCGTTCTTGAGCTCGGAATAATCGATAACGTCAGTGATGAGAGCCCAGCATACCATGGAGAACACTCCGAGGAAGAGCCAGAAAAGAGCCATCAATATCATATACACATAAACAGCAATTCCGGAACTTGCAGGGTTCTTATAGATTATGGGGATGATAACCCAGGTGATGACGCAGATAACGGCGCCAATAACAGAGGTAACGGCGCTGACCTCGGCCTTGCCGAACTTATTGGCAAGGGGCTTTGCCACAGCAGCTGCTATGAACATGCCGATCATCATAACCATAGAGCCAACGCTCTGAAGCTTTGCGGCATTGAAATAGTCGGGATAAACGTATGCCACCATGTTCTGCATGGTAAGCTGAGCGAGAAGCATAACAAGAGAAGCCACAATGATGGAGATAAGAGCGCGGTTAGTGAATGCACTCTTAAGCATCTGTCCGATAGGAACATTCTTTTCCTGAGTGCCCTCTTCGGGGACAACTCGCTCGGTGGTCATCTTGTAGCAGAGGATATAGCAAATAAATGCAAGTATGGAGAAGATACCTGCTGCAATGGCGGTCTTGCTGCCGTTGATAACATCCTGAGTGGTGCCGTCTGCAAGGGGGATCTTGTCATATGCGATGAGGGGCAGACCAACGCCGATAAATATACCTGCAAGAGTTCCGCCGATGGTGCGGAAGGTGGAGAGGCTCTGGCGGTCACCGGGATCTGCGGAAACAGCAGAAGCCATGGAACCATAGGGAATGTTTATGCCGGTATAGCAGAAGCTGCCCCAGAGAAGATAGGTAACTATGAGCCAACCTACTCTTGCACCATAAGACCAGTTGCTTGCGATACCGGAGCTCAGACCGGGGGCATACATAAGGAAGGAAGCGATGGCCACAGGCACACACATGCGCACGAGCCAGGGTTTGAATTTACCGGCCGCAGTAACACGACCGCGGTCACAGATGCGGCCCATAGCAACGTCGGTAACGGCGTCAACAAAACGGGCAACCATCATAAGTGTACCGACAAGTCCGGCGGAAACACCCATAACGTCGGTATAGAACTTCATCAGGATCATGGTGGACAGAATGAAGGTGAAGTCATTACCGAAGTCACCGAACATATAGCCCAGCTTATCTCTGAAACCAAAGGGGCGGAGTGATTTTTTGCTCATTTTTGCATCTCATTCCTTTCATTTGTTGACTTAAATACACTGATATAAGCACACATATAATTTTAAGTCAATTCCACCAAAATTACTATGATTATTTTTGTTCTCTTTAGAAATTTTTTTGTTTTATATTTGCATTTTCCTAAATTTTGTACGATAATATGTGAAAATAAGACTGTTAAATTTTCTACTTATCATTATACGAATTCCTATCGCAAATATAAATCAAGGAGACTTGGAAAATGCTTACATATGAAGCCGAATTAAACATATTCCGCAGCATACTGTCTCAGTTCAATCTGAAGATTACTATCCTTCCGACCAAAGAGGATGTGATAATGAAAACCGACCTTGGACTGCGCAGCAAAATCTTTGGATCCAAGCTCCCCAAAACCATTGAAGAGCGTATGAGAGAGAACACAAAGGAAAAGGTCATTTACCGAGTGACAGATGAGTTTTCCTGTTCCTTCGCCCTGATGCTCCTGGCTGAATTTGAAAAAAAAACAGTTTTGGTCGTAGGGCCTTATCTCAAAGAGGAAAAGGATCAGGCCTGGATAGACCGCTTTATTGATGAAAACGGCATCAACAGGCAATGGACACCAATTTTGGAAAATCACTTCCGCAGCGTTCCATACATGCCTAATGACAGGCTTATTTCCGCCGCTCTTAACAGTCTTGCCGAGCGTATATGGGGATTGCACCAGTTCACAGTGGAAGAAATAATAAGCGGTATTCCCGAAAGTTTTATCCCGCTCTCCTCTCCCCCGGAATCTCAGGTTCAGGAAAATATTTTATCCTCCCTCCGAAGAATTGAAGAGCAATATTATGTGGAAAATCAGTTTATTGAGGCTATATCCCAAGGGCGCGCTCACAGAGCAAGCATAATGCTTTCCAACTTCAGTCGGGCAGCATTGGAAAATCGTACCACACCGCTGCGAAATATCAAAAACTACTCCATCATCCTGAATACCCTTATGCGCAAGGCTGTGGAAAACGGCGGAGTTCATCCCATACATATAGATCGCCTTTCTTCAGAGTTTGCCCGAAAAATCGAAAATGCTTCCGTCTTGGATGAGTTTATGAACCTTTGGCAGGATATGGCAAAAAAATATTGCCTGCTGGTAAAAAACCATGCTACAACAAAATACTCCCAGCTGGTGCAGTATATAATCGCTCGAGTGGACTTCGACCTGACCGAAGACTTGAGCCTCAAGGCCAATGCTCAGGCTCTTAATGTTAACGCAAGCTATCTTTCAGGACTTTTCAAGAAGGAAACCGGAAAAACTCTCACAGATTATGTAAACCAGAAGCGCGTAGAACACGCTATATACCTTCTGGGATCTACAGATCTCCCGATTTCAGTTGTGGGTCATCGCTGCGGTATACAGGATGACAATTATTTTACCAAGATATTTAAGAAATACACCTCTATCACTCCCACGCAGTATCGCCAACAAAACAGCGGTTTTGCAAAAGTGAAGTAAGTTAAAACGCAAATAAAAGAAGCCCGTGTATTTGCAAGAATACACGGGCTTCTTTTATTTTATTTCATTCTGCCTCATACACTTTACGAACCTCTTTGCGTTTACCCCATATGAAGTACCAGCTGGCTATCATGGACACGGCACCACATATACTTACACAAAGCCTATAGTCCATCAGTTCGCCAAGCACACCAACCATAAGGGATAATAGGCTTCCCATAGCCATAACCAGCATCTCAGTAAACGCGTTTACGCGTGCACGCAACTCAGAAGGGATATAGCGCTGTACAGCAGCTTCGCGGACTATGGCGCTGTTACTGCCAAGAAAGCCACAAACGGCACGGTTTACTAGCATCAGAGGATATGGGATCCAGAGCAGACACATATCCATCAACTCATATACCTGATAGACGAACAACACAAAGCCGTGTCTTTTCTTCGGTGGTATATTCACACGGTACTGAACAGCGCTGCCCAGAGTTCGTCCAAGGAATTCAACCACGGAAAAAAGGGAATACATGGCTGCGTTAAAACCCGGAGCCGTTCTGAAAAATGCTACCAAAATTGGAGAATAACCGATGGAAACACCATTTGTGACAGCCATATATTCGTATATACTGAGCATGCCCTTTTCCTTTTTAAGATATTGCAGCGCCTGCTTTATGTCGCTGCGCCACATGGAGAAAGTATAGCGCCCCTCCATCTTTCTTTCGCTCTCATCTAAACGTATGAAGCTCTCCGTTGAAGCGGCTGCCACCGACAATGCGCCCTGTGAAATGAGCAGCAATGGAACCCCCACCACATCCAGCAGAAGCGCCGCCATGGGCGCCATTATGATATTCAAAACAGGATAAAGCATGGATGCCACAGAATATCCCTTTTGCTCCGCTCCCTTGGGAATAAGCTCAGGATAAATGCTTTTATACGCAAGGGAATCTACGGACTGCAGACAGGCAAGGCCAAGAGATACGCATAGATACGCAATATACGAAAACTCGAAATACATCAGCCACAAGCCCATTGCAGCATAAACAACGCCGTTTGCAATATCTCCGCAAACAAGAAACTGCTTTCTTGGCAATCGGTCCATTATTGGCGCTGCTATGAAAGGAACAAATATGTGGGGCACCAGCTGAATGGCGATAACAAGGGCTGAGGCAAGAGTGCTGCCAGTTTCGTCAAAGACTAAAAAGGACAGAGCAAAACCTCCTGCTATGGCTCCCGCAGAGCCAAGGGCAGAGGCAAGGGTCACGAGGCTAAAATTTCTGGTCCAAAGTTTTTGCTTCATCTTCATTCACCTCGTCTCAATTATATCAGCTGATTTAACAAAAATAAATCCGGTATATTCGGGAAAATCAACGCCAAATATACCGGTTTAGTCATGTTAAATGTCTGTTTTCAGGAAACTCTTCCATAAGTTCAAGGGCTTTTTTATACTGCCGCGAGGCCTTGTACCATTCCATCACCCAAGGCAAATGGAAAATGGCATAACCCATGCTAAGTTCCCGTCTGCAGCGTTCAAAGACTTTGAGGAGAGCTTCACCGTATTCTTTATTTTTCAGATAGTTTTCATCATCCACCCGATAGCGTACAAGACGGCACATATTAATTGCAAGTTCACTTGGCGGATAATCGCATTCCATTTTTTCAGCCTTGGCAAGAGCTGTCAAAGCTTCGTCCTTGCGTCCGGTTTTTTCGCAGCAGATGGCAAGTTTATGTAGGCTCATCATATTTGGTTTCGTAAGATTGGAGAAATAAGCATAAGAACTCTCATAGTCTCCACGCTCTATGGCTATAGCGGCGGTATTATACTCCATCTGCTCCAAAGCATCACTGTCTCCAAGTGCATGTGCAAGCCTTCTTGCAACGCTATAGTGACGCTCCATTCCCTCTATCTCATGGCGATTACAGCAGCATCCTCCCATAAAGAGCTTGCAAAGCAACATCAATTTTGCGCTTCCGTCAACTGAAGCAAGCTCATAAGCCCTTTGAAGATACTCCATAGCCCCCATGTAATCGCCTTTGGAATATGCTGACGCACCGGCTTCATAATAAGTATAGGCATTGGGTATGAGCAATATTGCCTCCTCGCTGCGCCCCTGCAACATACGCTGCAAAGCCAAAGATCGGTTATCCATGCATTTTTCATATTCCGAATCCATGGCACGGCGTCTATTAAGTGAAAAGCGAGAAAGCAGCTCTATGTCAAGTCCCCACAGGGTTGAGCGCATATGCTTAGCCTTTTCTTCGTTTATCAGTTCTCTCAGTTCCCTGTAATCTCCGGAAAACAGGCCTTCATAGGCTTTCTCAACAAGTTCTTCTGCCTCTACTTCTATTTTCGCACTATAGTCAAATCCCAATCTGGCAAGAAGCAAAGAAAGAACAGTCTCTGAGGCTTCGGCCTTTCCGCTCTCGATCTTGGAAAGATAAGACACGGCACAGATTCCCTGACACAGCCCTTCCTGACTCCAATTCCTCTGCAACCGCTCCCAACAAATTAGCCTCCCGAGATAATTCAGCTTTTCCATTTATCAGCGCTCCTTAAGTTCCTTGCCGTAGTCACTCTTGGGAGAATGACCGAAGCGGGTGCGATAGGCACGGAAGAAGGAAGAATAATCGGAGAATCCGCAGGCGAGGCAAGCTTCGGAGGCACTGACTCCACGCTGGAGCATTGCCTGAGCTGCCAGAAGTCGTTTGATGGTAACATACTCCCAGAGGGGAGAGCCGGTGGACTGACGGAATACGCGGCTTATTTGACTGCGGCTTCTGTAAAAGGCATCAGCAATTGACTGGAGTGAAATATCCTCAAAAAGATGTTCGTTCACATATGCCACAAGCTGGCTTTGGAAATTATCATCGGCTCCGCTGAGAACATTTTGCCTTTCATACACGGCATTAAGCACCGTCAGAAACATTATCAGTCTTGATACAAGATTGAGTTTAACCTCACCGATTCCTTCAAAATCAAAAACGGCAAAGGCTGTCTGCAGGCGCTTATCCCCATCTTCATCAGCGCGATAAAGATTGCGCTGGCCCAATGGGCGGTCAATAAAGGGTTTTAAGAAGCGCTCACCCTTGGGTATGCCGGCAAGAAGGGCAGGAGAAAAATGAATGGCAATTCGTTCATAGGGCTCATCCTCGCCTATCTCAAGCATATGCGTCTCCGCAGCGCGCATAATGAGTATATCTCCGCTTTGGAGTTCATAGCGGCTACCCTCTACAAGGTAGCTGCATTTGCCGGAAATCAGATAAAAAATCTCCATCCACTCATGGGCGTGCATCTGGAAATTTTCAGAACGGGGCTGCTCATCAAGGGTATGATGGCTATATATTTCATCGTCGCGATAGGTGAAAATATGCGGCATATTCCTCATCCTTTTCCCTTTTTTTCAAGTTTATCATTATGTGCAGATATTTGCAATATTTTTTGGCGCAAATTGCAATTCCATTGTAATTTGTCTTATTGTAAAATATTTTTGCATACTTTAGTTAAGAATAATAAAAACATATATAAACGGAAAGGAAAATTACCGCCATGGAACTGAACATTCGCTCCTCTTACCGCTATGCAATCGCATGCCCCACCAGCATGGGCGTCCGCATCACCCCCGAAGACCGCATGGCTGTTCACAACAGCGACCGTTTCCTCCTTCAGGCTACCAGCGCAGAAAGCAACGTTCTCAATGTTACCTCCTCCCTCGGCAACGAGTGCCTCGTCCTGACCAAATTTGTCAAGGGCAGCCCCATCGCAGAGTTCATCAAGAGCCAGCTTCGCGCCCGCAACATCCGCTATGAAGGCATTGAAGTTGACCAGGGCGGTCCCTGGGGCTATCGCCACCAGTTCAATATTGCCGATTCCGGTTTTGGCGCCCGCGCTCCCCGCGTATGGAATGACCGCGCAGGCGAAGTTGGTCGTACTCTTTCCGCAGATGAGTTCGATGTTGAGCGCATTTTCGGCACTGAAGGTGTTGCAATGCTCCACATCTCCGGCCTCATCGCCGCAATGAGCGAGGACACCACCCGTTTCTGCCTCGACATGGCCAAGGCCGCCAAGGCTCACGGCACTCTGGTCTCTTTCGACCTTAACTACCGCGCAACCTTCTGGAAAGGCCGCGAGGAAGAACTCGCAAATGCTTTCCACGAGATAGCTTCTGTTTCCGATGTCCTCGTAGGCAATGAAGAAGACTTCCAGCTCTGCCTTGGCTTTAAGGGTCCTGAAGCCGGCGGCAAGGATCTCAGTTCCAAAATTGAGTCCTTCAAGGCTATGATTGCTCAGGTGAAAGAGAAGTACTCCAACGCAAAAGTCTTCGCAACCACTCTTCGCCAGGTTATTTCCGCTAACGAACATCTTTGGGGCTGCCTCCTCCTTGCCGACAATCAGTGGAGCGTTATCGAGCCCCGTCCCATTCAGGTCATGGACCGCATAGGCGGCGGTGACGGTTTCACCGGCGGTCTGCTCCACGGTCTCATCTCCGGCTGGGATGGTGAAAAGGCCCTCCAGTTCGGCTGGGCAAGCGGCGTTCTTGCTGCAAGCAGTCTCAAAGACTATGCAGAGCCCGCGGACGAGAAGCAGGTTTGGGATATCTATGCAGGCAATGCCCGCGTTCAGAGATAAATAAGGAGGCTCTCAGCTATGAAAAAAGCAGATATCGGCCTTGTCG
>JAZUAQ010000035.1:0-39563 GCA_045638085.1 Oscillospiraceae bacterium | reverse complement strand
GATCATGCCGTGGCTGGTGCGCTTTGCGTAAGGCTCTGCGGTGGGAACAATGCCAAGGTCGAAAAGAACCTTGTGCCAGAAGCGAGAATACAGAAGGTGAAGCGGGGTATGCTCCATACCGCCGTTATACCAGTCAACCTGATGCCAATACTTCATTGCCTCTTCGCCAACGAGAGACTCATCATTATGAGGATCCATGTAGCGGAGGAAGTACCAGCTGGAGCCTGCCCACTGGGGCATGGTGTCGGTCTCGCGTTTTGCGGGACCTCCGCAGACAGGGCAGGTGGTGGTGACCCAATCGGTCATCTTGCTCAGGGGGCTTTCGCCGTCATCGGTGGGCTCATAGCTTTCAACCTGAGGCAGAGTGAGGGGCAGCTGCTCCTCGGGCAGGGGAACCCAGCCGCCGCAGTGTTCGCAGTAAACCAGAGGAATGGGCTCACCCCAATAACGCTGGCGGGAGAAAACCCAGTCACGGAGCTTATAGTTAACCTTCTCGTGACCGATGCCCTGCTCTTCCAGATACTTAATCATGGTGGGGATGGCATCCTTTACGGTGAGTCCGTTCAGGAAACCGGAGTTGACCATTATGCCGCTTTCATCCTTGACGGTGTAAGCTTCCTTCTCAACATCGCCGCCTGCAACAACCTCGATGATTTCGCAGCCGAATTCCTTTGCGAAGTCCCAGTCGCGGTCATCATGACCGGGAACTGCCATAATTGCACCGGTGCCGTAAGTGGCAAGGACATAGTCGGAGATGAAGATGGGAATTTCTTTGCCGTTAACGGGGTTGATGGCGGCAACACCGGCAAGCTTAACGCCGGTCTTTTCCTTTGCCATCTCGGTGCGCTCGAAGTCGGACTTACGGGCAGCGGCAGCCTGATATTCGCGGACTGCTTCCATATTGGTAAGCTGAGATGCCCACTTCTCGATGAGAGCATGCTCGGGGCTCATAACCATATAGGTTGCACCGAAGAGAGTGTCAGGACGAGTGGTGAATACAGTAACAGTGTCTCCGTTGGTGGTTGCGAAATCAAGCTCTGCACCGGTGGAGCGTCCAATCCAGTTGCGCTGCTGGGTCTTGACGCGCTCAATGAAGTCCAGCTCATCCAGATCGTCGATAAGACGCTGAGCATACTCGGTGATCTTGAGCATCCACTGGCTCTTTTCCTTGCGGACAACGGGAGCGCCGCAGCGCTCGCAAACACCGTTTACAACCTCTTCATTTGCAAGAACGCACTTGCAGCTGGTGCACCAGTTAACGGGCATCTGGCTCTTATAGGCAAGACCCTTCTTGAAAAGCTGGAGGAATATCCACTGGGTCCACTTGAAGTAAGCGGGGTCAGTGGTGTCTACGCAGCGATCCCAGTCAAAGCTGAAGCCAAGCATCTGGAGCTGCTTTGTGAAGTTTGCAATGTTATCACGGGTTACATCTGCAGGATGGAGATGGTTCTTTATGGCATAGTTCTCGGTGGGCAGGCCGAAAGCATCATAACCAATGGGGAAAAGAACATTGTAGCCATCCATACGACGCTTTCTGGCAACAATGTCCATAGCGGTGTAGGGACGGGGATGTCCAACATGGAGGCCAGCGGCGGAGGGATAAGGGAACTCAACAAGGGCATAGAACTTGGGCTTATCGCTGCCGGTTACGGCTGCATAGCTCTTGTTCTCCAGCCAATGCTTCTGCCATTTTTTCTCGATTGCGGTAAAATCGTACTTCATGTCACGTCTTCTTTCTTTATGGATATCCGTTTGGAAAATTTGCTCAGTTGGGGATTACGATAGAGGAAATATCAATTTCCTCAGCGTTGGACCAAAGGCGCTCAAGGTTATAGAACTGTCTGGCCTCGTCCATGAAGATATGGACAACAACGCAGCCGAAGTCTATAAGCACCCAACCGCCGGAACGGTAGCCCTCGCGATGGAGAGGATTCTCACCCTTTGCCTCCAGAACAGCCTCAACCTCATCGGCCATGGTCTTGATCTGGGTGGTGGAGTTTGCGGTGCAGATAACAAAATAGTCTGCAAGCACGGTGACATCGGTGGTGCGCAGAAGCTTGATATCCTCTGCCTTCTTTCCGTCAATGGTGGAAACGATGGTTTCAGCTATCTCTTTGGGTGTCATCATATTTATCACTATCCTTAAAAAATTTTATCAATAGAATGAATTATAATCTATAATCTCGCCATAGGTTGACATAATGCTTTTTTCTTCAGGTTCAAACATGAGTATATCCAGATTATGCAAAAGGATTTCCTCATCATAAGGATTGAGGTACTCATTTATCATTTCTGCCCACTCAATGGCGGATATTTCATAATAGGTCGTGTTTCTTATGCGTACATTGGCGCCCGGCATGGTGGCAAAGCGAATATTGCTGCCGTCAGTTTCATAAAGAATATCTGCAAAGCTTTTCAGTATAGCCTCGTCAATATTGCCCTCGGAATTTTCGGCAAGGACTTTTATGACTTCGTCAATATTGGGTCCTTCGCTGCCGGATATGTACATAGCGAGGAGCTCCATTATAAAGTCCTGCACGGTTTTGATTCTTCCCAACTCACCATCGGGGTAACCGCCACCATTATCTCCGAAGCAGAATTTCAGCATGGTCTGCGCTTTTGCTCCGTTCAGCCACTGCAAGCCAGCGCTGAGGTTCACATTTTCGGACACGCTGAACATATTTATGGGGACAGTATAATAAAGTCCGCCTATGGCATTAACGATATCCGCAACCGTGTCCGACTCTATAAGGGCATAGTAGTCAATTGAAAAGCCCAGAATGCTGCTCAATTCATTGAGAAAACGCTGAGAATCACCGTTTTCACGCTGCATTACGGTGCTGATTCGTTTCAAATCCCAGCTAACATTCACAAGGGTATCTCTTGGGATATTGACAAAATCCAGTTTATTTGCAGCTGTGTCTATTCTTCCCAGAATAATGGTATCCACCATCACACCCTTATTATCGTAAACAGCAAAGAGGATATTTCTATAATTGCTGTTTTTGAGCTGCTCAACCTCGGTTTCGCCGTGGGGAACAGACAGCATATCCTCATCATCACGCTGGGAGGGTATCAAAGGCAACACCACATCGGGGATGTCACTGTCTTCATTTTTGCCCTCATTGTCGTAATGATTTTCCTCCTTGAGGACCGAATTATCGGCTTCCTCCCGGATTATATCCCACATTCTGCTGCCTACAGACACCAAAAGCACAACGAAAAGCAAGACCGCGGCCACATAAATACTGATAAGCGCCGCCCGCTTTTTATCCGCCTTCATACGTACATAAGAAGCTTTTATTCGGTTTTGAATCTGGGGAAGAACCTTTGTTTCCTCGGATACCACTCTGACTCTTTCAGAGTCGGCACTTCGGTGGCTCTTCTTGCTGCCGAAAAGCTTCATGCTTATCTTTACCTTTCGTACTGTTCAAGGGCCTCGATTGTGTTGGGATGAGGAGGAACACCATAGCGAGCCAAATCCGCAAGGCTCATCTCGTAGCCAAGCTTCATAGCTGCATCAAGATCGGTGTATGCCAGCTGACGGAGAGTCTCCACTCCTTCAAAATCGCGGGTGGGCTCTATATAATCGGCCATATAAATTATCTTCTCAAGCAAGGACATATCTGCTCTGCCTGTGGTATGCCATTTTATGGCCTCATAAACTTCATCGGAAACACCGAAGCTCTCTTTGGCAATGGCTGCTCCCGTTTTGGCATGGAGCAACTTTTCACTTGCCGCCTCAAGGGCATCCGGTATGATACCATATTTTTCGCACAATATCAACTGTTCCCGAAGATTGAGTTTCTTAGTAATATCATGGAGGATTGCTGCCTCGGCAGCCTCCTCGGGGTTTGCTCCCCAATGTTTGGCAAGGCGGACAGCCTCTTCCTCGCATCCCTTCACGTGGGGTATGCGCTTTGCCTTGAGCATGGAATAGGCTTTTTCACGAAGCCAGTTCCAGTTTGGCTTTGCGGCATAAAGTCTGCGGCTGATAACATACTCATATACTCTGTTGGGAAGCATCTCCACTCCTCCTCTTTCGGGGAGAAGCTCTCTCACAGCGCTGGAGGATGCCACAACGGGCTTCAGCGCCACGATGGTGCTGCGGGTGCGATAAGCTTTTGCGTATTCAAGAGCCTTACTGCGGAGAGAATCCTTATCCTCGTCTCTGCGAACAACGCAGATATGGACACTTTTGAGAATGAACTGCGCATCATACCAGCTTTCAAGACTCAGATACATATCTGTTCCCATAACAAGGATTATCTCCTCATTTGGGAACCGCTCCATAAGAGCGCGGAGAGTATCGGCAGTATAGCTCTTGCCCTCACGAAGGATTTCCATATCGCTGACAGTGACGGCCTCCCCCGCTCCGAAGGCACGGCGACAAAGCTCCATGCGCTCATCATTTCCGGGACTGCCTGCCGCCATAGCTTTATGGGGGGCTACACCTGCGGGAATTATGAAAAAGCGCCGGGGCTTAAAATGCTTTATTACGGCCTCGGCCACATGGCAATGGCCAATGTGGGGCGGGTTGAAACTTCCGCCATATACAGCAATACTCATTTACTTTTTCTTGCTTTTGGGCAGCTCGATCTTGGGGTCGGTTTCGTTGCGCTTATAAAGCACAAATTTGCTGCCTATGGACTGAACAGACTGTGCCTTGCAAACCTCGGCAAGAGCCTCGCAGGCTTCGCGGGAGGAGAGCAGGCTGTTTTCAAGCACCTTGCCCTTTACAAGCTCTCTGGCTTTAAGAGCATCACGTACCTGGGTGATAACATTTTCGGTGATTCCGCCCTTGCCAATGATGATAATGGTATCCTCGGTCATGGCAAGAGAGCGAAGATATGCGCGCTGTTTACTTGTCAGCATAATATTCCCTCAATTTCTCTATAAATTCTCTGACTGCCTTTCCTCTGTGGGAAATGGCATTTTTCTCTTCATCTGTAAGCTGAGCCATGCTGCCCTCGGAGCATTCAGGTCCGAAAATCGGATCATAGCCAAAGCCGTGCTCACCTACAGGGGTATAAAGAAGGTTTCCGTGGCACTCCCCTCTTGTACGGATAACATCTCCGTTGGGGAAGGTGCAGCAAACGGCGGAAACGAACTTGGCGCGGCGGTCTGTGACGCCCTCCATTTTCTTCAGGAGGTACATATAGCGGTCTTCATCGCTGTCATCGTGGTTACCCGTGTATCGTGCGGAGTAAACTCCGGGCTCGCCGCCCAGATAATCCACCATAAGTCCGCTGTCATCGGCAACGGCGGGAAGTCCGCTGAGAGCGGTGATTGCGCTGGCTTTCAGGTAGGAATTTTCCTCAAAGGTGGTGCCGGTTTCATCAACCTCAATATCGAATCCCGCCTCTCTCTGAGAGAGAACTTCGATTCCAAGCTCCGCCAGAAGCTCACGCATTTCGCGCAGCTTACCTTTATTGTTGGACGCAAGTATAATCTTCATCACTTGAGTATTTCCTCCGCAAAAACATCTGCCTCAAAGGGCATAAGGTCATCGGCGCTTTCGCCCACACCTATGAACTTCACGGGAAGCTTCAGCTCATCGGCTATGGCAAAGACAATACCGCCTCTTGCGGTGCCGTCCAGCTTGGTGAGGACGATGCCGCTGATATCGGCGCTTTCCTTGAAGCTCTTTGCCTGAATAAGACCGTTCTGACCGGTGGTGGCATCAAGCACAAGCAAGGTTTCAACAGATGCCTCAGGAAGCTCTCTTCCTATGATTCGGCGAATCTTGCTAAGCTCATTCATAAGATTCTGCTTGTTATGAAGTCTGCCTGCGGTATCAATAATGATTACATCCGCTCCGCGAGCTTTTGCAGCTGCTATGCCGTCAAACACAACGCTGGCAGGGTCGCTGCCCTCTTCATGGCGAACTATGTCGGCGCCGGAACGCTGCGCCCAAACGGTGAGCTGCTCCGCAGCTGCTGCGCGGAAGGTGTCGCCTGCGCAGAGGAGGACTTTTTTGCCCTCGGCCTTGAAGCGGCTTGAAAGCTTGCCTATGGTGGTGGTTTTACCCACGCCGTTTACGCCCACCATAAGGATAACGGAGGGCTTGGTGTCAAGCTTCAGTTCCTTCTCACCTACTGTGAGAATCTCGCAAAGTATCTCAGAAAAAGCCTTTCTGACCTCCTCGCCGCCGCGAAGTCCGCGTTCACGAACAACTTCGCGAAGTCTTTCAACGGCTCTTACGGAGGTATCAACGCCTGCATCGGCCATTATCATGGTCTCTTCAAGCTCTTCGTAGAACTCCTCGTTTTCGCGGGTGAATTCTGCGAACATATTGTTCATGGAAATGGCCATATTCTGCTTGGTGCGCATAAGGCCGTTTTTTATTTTTTCAAGAAATCCCATTTCGCAATTTCCTTTCAGCTTGCTATAGTCTTTTCGGCTTCCTCAAGGTCTACAACAAGAATACTTGTGACACCCTTTTCCTGCATGGTTACACCGTAAAGCATATCGGATTCTTCCATTGTTGCGCGGTGGTGGGTGATAACTATGAACTGAATCTGGTTTGCCATAGAGCGCATATAGTCCGCATAGCGGGCAACATTGGCTTCATCAAGAGCGGCGTCAATCTCGTCCATAACGCAGAAGGGTGTGGGACGAACCTTCATAATGGCAAAGTAGAGAGCGATGGCAACAAAGCTCTTTTCACCGCCGGAGAGAAGGCTTATGTTAGTTACCGCTTTTCCGGGAGGCTGCACCTTTATTCCTATGCCACAGCCCAGAGGATCTTCGGGGTCTTCAAGCTCCAGAGCAGCCTTGCCGCCGCCGAAAAGCTCCAGAAATACACTGCGGAATTTTTCATCGATGGCTTTGAACTCACGGAGGAAAATTTCCTTCATCTCTCCTGTGATATCGCCGATTATTTTCTGAAGCTCCTTCTTAGCCTTCTCAACGTCGTCACGCTGGGAAACAAGGAACTCATAACGCTCGCTTACGCGCTCATATTCCTCGATTGCACCCACATTCACGTTGCCGAGGCGGCTGATTTCACGCTTGAGCTCAGTGATGCGCTTTGTTGCGGCCGGCATATCCTCAACGGCCTTGCGAAGTTGGGCTGCAGCGCTACGGCTGAGCTGATAGCTGTCCCAAAGCTTGTCCAGAATCTGCTTTTCTTCCATTTCAGCGGCATCGCGTCTGTTTTCAAAACGGGAGCAGCGCAGCTGCATCTCGTTGATATCGCGGTTTTTATCCTGAGAAGCCTTTTCGCTTCTGGTGCGCTTGCCTTCAAGTTCCATGCGCAGACTATTATACTCTGCGATTGCACTCTTGTGTGCTTCGCACTTGCTGCGAAGAGAGGTAAGGCGCTCTTCTCTGGACTGGATCTCTGCCTTTATATCCTCGCTGCGGAGCTTAATTGCATCGATGGACTGCAGTCTGTTCTCGCTGTCGCCGGACATGGCGGCAATAAGCTCTTCCAGGCTTTCGGCAGAGCGCATGGTTGCCTCGCGCTCTGCGCTGAGGGAAGCGCCTTCCGCACGGAGGGCGGAGATACGCTCTGCAATTTTATCACGCTTAAGCTCAAAATCCTCGTGACCTGCGCTGAGAGAGCTAATCTCGTCCTTAAGCTGGGCAATACGCTTCTCCTGGTCAGCAAGAGCGGACTTTTCGCTCTCCTGTCTGAGCTCATTTTCCTTCTTTCTTCCGGAAAGACCCGCTCTCTCGTTTTCGAGGGCTTCAATGCTCTCGTCAAGGGCGCTCTGCATCATTTTAAGACGCTCGGCATTGCTGTCCGTACGGCGGAATTCCTCCGCAGCTCCGTTAAGTTCTGCGGAAGCCACCTGAAGCTCATATCTTGCCTTTTCAAGCTCGCGACTTGCTGCGGAAAGCTCCTCTGCCTGCTTCTCCTCGTCCTTTGTAAGACGGACAAGCTTTTCTTTAAGGCTCTTAAGCTCATTGGCTCTTGAAAGTATACCCACATTCTTTGCGGAAGAGCCGCCTGTCATAGAGCCGCCGGCATTTATCATCTGGCCATCAACTGTTACTATTCTCAGGCTGTTTCCGTTTTTGCGGGAAATTCTCACCGCGTCGGAAAGAGTTTCAACCACAACGGTGCGTCCAAGGAGATTGGCCACAAGAGCCGCATATTTATCGTCGCATTTTACAAGCTGACTTGCAACGGCCACAAAGCCCTCTTCTCCAGTGGGAATTTTGTTAAGGCTGTTGGCTTTAACGGTATCGAGAGGGATAAAAGTTGTGCGTCCGCCGTCGCTGCGCTTGAGCATTTCAATGGCAGTTTTACCAACATCCTGGCTATCCACAACCACATGCTGCATTGCGGCTCCAAGGGCGGTTTCAACGGCAACGGTATATTTATCGGCAACGCTGATAAGACCTGCAACGGGTCCGTGGACACCCTTGAGAGTTCCGCGGGAGCGCTCGCGCATAACATTCTTGACAGCTTTGCCCAGACCTTCAAATTCCTGCTCAAGTTCGGTGAGAAGCTTTATGCGCCCTTCGGTGCTGCGCTTTTCAACGCTGAGTTTATTGAGCTTTTCGGTAAGATCCTGAACTTTCTTCTCGCGGCCGCCCATAAGCATACGGTGGCCGTTAATTATATTGTTTACCTCGTTATAGCGCTCTTCAGCCTTCTCGGCTTCCCTTTTTGCCTGATGATAGCTTGCGCTGACCTCATCGTAGCGGCTTTCGGCATCTTCAATGTCAGAAGCGATGGTGGTGAAACGCTCATCAATCTCTCCGGCTCTGTCGGAAAGTTGGGCAAGAGTTGCTCTATGACCCGCGGCGGCTTCGTTGGCCTCGTTTTCAGAAGCAATGAGGCGGCTCAGCTCCTGCTGATTCACATCGCTTTCCGCGGCAAGAGCCTCTGCCTCGCGCTCGGCGGCGCGGATATCAAGCTGCTTCTCAGCCATTTCAGCATCGATTGCCGCAATTCTCTCCCTATGGAGCTGAGCCTGAGAGCGGATACCTTCTGCTCTTTCTGACTGCTCATCAATCTCGCTGTAAAGACGTTCAACGGTCTCTTCATTATGGCGGAGATTGGTCTTCAAAACGGCAATTGCATTTTCGCATTCGGAAACGGCAGCTTCTTCCTCGCTGAGGCGCTGACGCTCACGCTCAGTGTCCATATCGCACTCGCGCATTTTGCTGCTGTAATTATCATTGGCAACATAAAGCTCGTCCAGCTCGCGCTGAGCACGGGCAAGTTCCACATTTGCCTCTTCCAGGTCCTTTGAAGCTCTCTCGCTCTTTTCGCGGCAGCTGTCCAGCTCTTCCATCCAGACGTTTATTTCAAGCTCGCGCTGCTCGTCACGGAGGACAAGATACTTCTTTGCGGTTTCTGCCTGCTTTTTGAGAGGCACAACCTGCATCTCCAGCTCATCGATTTTATCGTTGATGCGGACAAGATTTTCATCGGTGCGTGCAAGTTTACGCTCTGCTTCTTCCTTGCGGTAGCGGTAGCGGGAAATGCCTGCTGCTTCTTCGAAAATCTCGCGGCGGTCGGTGCTTTTTGCAGAAACGATTTCAGCAATGCGTCCCTGACCGATAACGCTGTATCCATCACGTCCCAGACCTGTATCCATGAGAAGAGCCGTGATATCCCTCAATCTTACGGACTCACGGTTGATATAATATTCACTTTCGCCGTTTCTGTAGTAACGGCGGGAAATGGTGACCTCGGGGGCATCAATCTCAAAAGTGCCGCCTGAGTTATCAAGTACGAGGCTGACCTGCGCAAAGCCCAGAGGGCTGCGCTTTTCGGTGCCTCCGAAAATAACGTCCTCCATTTTGCCGCCGCGCAGAGTTTTGCTGCGCTGCTCACCCATAACCCAAAGCATAGCATCGGAAATATTACTTTTTCCACTGCCGTTGGGTCCAACGATGGCCGTTATGTCTTTTTCAAAGTTAATCACGGTTTTGTCCGCAAAGGACTTAAAACCCTGAATCTCTATAGCCTTTAAATACAATTTCTGCACTCCTTGTTGTGGGCATATGCCCACAATTATACAAAGTAGAGTATATTACAAACTTTTTTCTTTTGCAACGAATTCAACGATAATTTCTCCGATTTCGACATCTGCGCTTTTAACCGACAGCGAATTAAGAGATAATTCCTCGCTTAATTTTATAATATTGCTGCGCTTTTGCCCTATCATCTGGGAAAGGCAGGAGGGATTGACCCTCAGCACAACATTTTCTCCCGCTTTCACGCCTTTGAGGGCTTCACGGGCTTTTTTCAAAAGCACACGGCTTTTGACTATCTCACCCATTGCAGGGTGGTAAGCGCCGCCCAGAGCGTCTCCCCCACTGAGCTCATCGCTTGGATTAAGTCCCAGACGGATGACGGGAATGCCCGCTTTTTCAAATATAGGAAGAATTTCGGAGCATACCTCGGCAGCAGCTTCAACGCTATGCTCTTCATACTTTCCTTCCCCCCACATATCGGCAAGGGCGGTATCACGGATAATAACGGTGGGATAAATTCTGACTCCGTCAGGCTTGAGGGCGGCAATTTTTTCTGCGCTTATAATGTCCTTCTCCATGTCGGAGCCGGGAAGGCCTGTCATCATCTGCAGCACAAGGGAAAAGCCTTTTCCCCTTATCATTGCGGCTGCTTTTTCAGTATCCTCGGCAGTATGTCCCCTCCATGCAGCGGAAAGGACACTATCTACCATTGACTGGCTGCCCAACTCAACAGTTCGGACGCCCTTTTCCCAAAGGAGGGCCAGAATCTCCTCGCTTATGGCATCGGGACGGGTTGAAACTCTTATGGACTCAATACGCCCGTCCGCAAGATAAGGTGCTGCTGCATCCAGCAGCGCGCAAATCTCCTCATAGGGTACGGCGGTAAACGATCCGCCGTAGAAGGCAAGCTCCGCATTTTCGCACTTGGGGAGAGCCTCCTCTATCACCTTCACCACGTCTTCGGGACGAGCAGGCAAAAGGCTGCCCGAAATGCGTTTCTGATTGCAGAAAACGCAGTCGTGGGGGCAGCCCAGATGAGGTATGAACACAGGTATAATGCTCTTTCTCATTACTCGTCCTTCAGTTCTTCCAAGGCTTTAGAAGCGGCATTTTGCTCCGCTTCCTTCTTAGTCCGTCCCTGTCCCTGACCGATCATCTCGCCGTTGAGATAAACGGCGGCGCAGAAAACCTTCATATGATCCGGTCCGCTTTCGCTGAGCATCTCATAGCTCAGGTTTTGACCGTGGAATCTCTGAACATGCTCCTGAAGTCGGGTTTTATAGTCTCCGACAGGTGTGGTACCAAGACTTTCCAGTTTGGAGAGAATATGGTCATCCACAAATTTTTTGGCCACTTCAAAGCCGCCGTCTATGTAGAGCGCTGCGATAACAGCCTCAACGCAGTCGGCAAGAATGCTGGGTCGCTCTCTGCCACCGGTGAGAGCTTCTCCCTTTCCGAGGCGGAGATAAGCTCCGAAACCAAGCTTATCGGCAACCTCCCAAAGGCTCTGCTCGCACACAAGCTCAGCTCTCATGCGGGTCATTTTCCCCTCGGGAAGCTTGGGAAAAGTTCTGTAAAGATGCATTGCTACAACCATTCCCAAAACGCTGTCACCTATGAACTCCAAACGCTCATTGCTCTGGCAGCGATGCTCATTGGCATAAGAGGAATGGGTAAGGGCTGTGGCAATAAGCTCCTTATCGTTAAAACTATAATTCAGTTTTTTCTGAAGCTCTTTCACGAACTTTTCCCCCTTTTCCGAAATCGGAATATCGGCTTTTGATATTTTTCTTACTTTGCGTTGTGTGCGACAAAATCAACAAGGTCACCGACAGTGCTGATTCCCTTGAGGTCCTCTTCCTTCATCTCATCGAGAGAGAACTCGGCTTCCATAGCCATGCTAAGCTCAACAATGTCGAGAGAATCGGCATCAAGATCCGCGATAAAGTTGGTATCCATAGTGATTTCTTCGGCGGAGATGCCGAACTGGTCTGCAATAATTGCTCTGATGGTTTCAAAAATCATGATCATTTTCCTTTCATAGCAAAAATTTATTCATTACGAAGCTTCATATATTCAATGTTATCAGCAATCTTTCCGCTGATATCATTTTCAACAATATTGATGGCCTGCATAACGGCAGAGCGGATTGCTCTTGCATTGGAGCTGCCGTGAGCCTTGATAACGGGCTTGGTGATGCCGAGGAAGGGAGTTCCGCCAACTTCGTTGGGGTCAAGAAGACTCTTGATTGCGCCCATATCCTTCTTGATGACAAGCGCGGCAAGCTTGTTTTTCAGGCTGCCAAGCATAACGCCCTTTATCTTCTTCATGAGGAACTTGGCAGTACCCTCAATGCTCTTCATAAGAATATTGCCGGTGAAGCCGTCGGTGACGATTACATCAACCTTGCCATTGAAAACATCGCCGCCTTCTATGTTGCCTATGAAGTTGATTCGGCCTTCCTCATGGGCTTCGCGGAGCAGTGCATAGGTCTCCTTGCAAAGCTCGGTGCCCTTGGTGTCCTCGCTGCCGTTATTGAGAAGACCCACGCGGGGATTTTCAACTCCGCTGATTGCAGAGGAATAGAAGGAGCCCATATAGGCAAACTGGAGCAAATACTCAGAGGTGCAATCCACGTTGGCACCGCAGTCTATGAGCACAACGCCTTTACCGCCATTGGGAATAACGGGACAGAAGCAGGCGCGGCGGATGCCACGGATGCGCTTAACTATAAGCGTTGCACCTGTCAGCAGTGCGCCGGTACTGCCAGCGGAAATGAAAGCATCGCCCTCACCGTCTTTGAGCAGGTTAAGACCCACGGTCATGGAGCTGTCCTTTTTTCTGCGGCAAGCCATAGAAGGCTCATCATGCATCTCAATAACTTCGGTTGCGTTGACGACACAGATATGCTCATTATCCGCTCCGCCGAACTCAGCAAGGCACTGGCGTACCTTTTCCTCGATACCCACCAGAGTTATGTCAACCCCGAATTCTTTCTGGGCTTCAACTGCGCCTTTTACAATTTCGGCAGGGGCGTTATCTCCGCCCATTGCATCAATTATTATTTTCATTCTCTCTCCCACTTTCTTTTTAACAATTTATTGCGAGAATATGGGTTTATATATCTTTTTCTTCTTTCAGCTTCTCCAGTATCTCAAGACCGCGTTTGCTGATCTCGGCATTTTTATTGCGCTTACCCTTAACTCTGTAGCCAAGGGGAGTTATTATGCCGAAATTTATGTTCATGGGCTGGAAATTGCCGCTTACGCTGCCGCCGGAAACATAGAGTCCCAGAGCGCCAACAGCGGTTTCCTGGGGGAAATCCACGGCTTCCTTGCCGAGAATGCGTCTTGCGGTTTCGATGCCAACAAGCAGACCGCTGGCGCAGGATTCAACATAGCCCTCAACGCCAGTCATCTGTCCAGCGAAGGAAATACGAGGCTCGTTTTTGAGTCTGTAGTAGCGGTCAAGCAGCGTGGGGGAATTGAGATAGGTATTGCGGTGCATCACGCCGTAACGGACGAATTCCGCGTTTTTCAGAGCAGGTATCATAGAGAAAACTCTCTTCTGCTCAGGGAATCTCAGGTGGGTCTGGAAACCGACTATGTTATAAATTGTTCCCTCCGCATTATCTCTGCGCAGCTGAACAACCGCATAGTTTTCCTTTCCGTTTCTGGGGTCGATAAGACCTACGGGTTTCAAAGGTCCGAATCGCAGGGTATCCTCTCCCCTTCTTGCCATAACCTCAACAGGCATGCAGCCTTCAAAAACTCCGCCGTCATCAAAGCCGTGGACAGCAGCCTCCTCCGCGGAGCAAAGCTCACGCCAGAAGGCAAGATATTCTTCCTTGTCCATGGGGCAGTTGATATAGTCCGCGGTTCCCTTATCATAACGGGATGCATAGAAGGCGCTTTCCATATCGATGCTGTCCAGCATTACGATGGGGGCTGCAGCATCATAGAAATGGAGGTCGCTATCGGGACATTTTGCGGCAATTTTCTCAGCAAGCGCGTCGCTTGTGAGAGGACCTGATGCAATTACAACTTCGCCATCGGGTATCTCAGTGATTTCCTCCTCAACAAGACTTATGTTGGGGTGGTTTTTTATATGCTCGGTGACCATACGGGCATAGCCTTCGCGGTCAACGGCAAGAGCGCCGCCTGCAGGCACACGGTTTGCGTCCGCGCACTTCATAATAAGGCTGTCCAGTCTTCTCAGTTCTTCCTTGAGAAGACCCACCGCGTTGGAAAGGTCATCGCCTCTGAAGGAGTTGGAGCAGACGAGCTCTGCGTAATCATTGGAAACATGGGCAGGGGTCTTTTTGTTGGGCTTCATCTCGCAAAGACGAACCTTTATACCTCTTTCAGCCAACTGCCATGCACATTCGCATCCGGCAAGTCCGGCGCCAATAACTGTTACTTGATAATCCATAGCTTACTCCTTGGCAGCGCTGCTTTTTCTTCCGCGCTTAGCAGCGGGCTTTTTTGCGCCGCTCTTCTTGCTTTCGGAGGCTTCGCTTTCGCCCTCGGCAGTCTTTTTCTTATAGCCTCTTTGATCCTCGGGCAGGAAGGCGGAGCATTCTTCGTTTATGCAGAAAGGCTTTTTCTTTCCCTTTCCTGCAAGCTTGAAAAGGGTCTTGCCGCACTCGGGGCAATAGTCCTTGACAGGTACGCTCCAGGTCATAAAGCCGCAATCGGCACCCTTTTCGCAGGCATAGTAAGTGTAGCCCTTCTTGCTGGTGCGCTTGAGGATTCTTCCGCCGCACTTGGGGCACTTTCCGGGCATTTCAACAACTATGGGCTTTGTGAAGGTGCATTCGGGGAAACCGGGGCAGGCAAGGAAACGACCAAAGCGTCCGTTTTTGACAACCATCTGTCTTCCACAGACATCGCAAAGCTCATCGCTGACTTCGTCGGGAACCTTCAGATGCTTGCCTTCAAGAGCCTTTTCCGCATTTTCAAGTTCCTCGTCAAAACTGCCGTAGAACTCGCGGAGAACACCCTTCCAGTTTTTGTCTCCGGACTCGATTTCGTCAAGACTGTCCTCCATACGGGCGGTGAACTTAAGGTCAACTATGTCCTTGAAGTAATCGCTCATAAGGGTGTTGACAACTTCTCCCAGGGGAGTGGGCTTGAGATAACGGCCTTCCTTAACAACATACTCGCGGCTTGTGATGGTGCCGATGGTGGGAGCATAGGTGGAGGGACGTCCGATGCCCTTTTCTTCCAGGGCGCGGATAAGGGTTGCCTCGGTATAGCGGGAAGGAGGCTGGGTGAAGCGCTGCTCCTTGCCAAATTTGGAGGAGGAAACCTTCTCGCCCTCATTAAGATTGGGCAGAGGCTTTCTTATCTCGTTTGTTTCCTCGTCACGGCTTTCCTCATAAAGGGCGGTGTAGCCGGGGAACTTTATCTCGGAATGGTTTGCGCGGAAAACATGTCCCGCAGCTTCAGCGTCAATGACAACATTGTCATAAACTGCATTTGCCATCTGGCTTGCGGTGAAACGACCCCAGATGAGGCGGTAAAGGCGATACTGGTCGCCTGTGAGATTTTTCTTGATAAGCTCAGGGGAAAGATAGATATTGGAGGGTCTGATAGCCTCGTGTGCATCCTGAGCTCCCGCTTTGGTCTTGAAAACGCGGGTCTTGGAGGGGTAATACTGAGGACCGTAATGCTCCAGTATATAGCTTTTTGCGCTTGCGAGGGCTTCCTCGGAAATGCGCAGAGAGTCAGTACGCATATAGGTGATAAGACCTACAGTGCCGTAGCCATCAATATCAATTCCTTCATAAAGCTGCTGCGCAACACTCATGGTGCGGACGGGGGTCATACCCAGACGGCGGGATGCCTCCTGCTGCAAAGTTGAGGTTATGAAAGGAGGAGAGGGAGAGCGCTGCTTCTCTCCGCGCTTGACGGAGGTAATTTCAAAATTCTCGCCCTCAACATCGCCGAGAACCTTGTTTACCTCTTCCTCGGAGCTGAGTTCCAGCTTCTTATCGGCAGTCCCGTGGTAGCGAGCAACAAATGAGCCTGCGTTGGGTGCAATGCGATCAAGATATGCATCCAGCAGCCAGTATTCCTCGGCAACGAAATCTCTTATCTCGTTTTCTCTGTCAACAACCATGCGGGTGGCAACAGACTGAACACGACCTGCACTGAGACGGGGTCTGCCCAGCTTGCGCCAAAGCAGAGGAGACAGTTTGTAACCCACAAGGCGGTCAAGAATACGTCTTGCCTGCTGTGCATCAACAAGATTGAGGTCAATATCGCGGGGAGAGGCAATGCTCTCGGTAACCACCTTTTTGGTAATCTCGTTGAAGGTTACGCGGCGTGCCTTCTCATCGCTGAGTTCAAGAAGTTCCTTGAGATGCCAGGATATGGCTTCGCCTTCGCGGTCAGGGTCGGTTGCGAGATATACGGTTTCGGCGCTTTTGGAGCTTTTGCGCAGTTCGGCAATAGTAGCCTCGCGGCCAGCAACGCTCTGATAAAGGGGCTCAAAATCATTTTCTATATCCACACCCAGAGTGCTTTTGGGCAGATCACGGAGGTGACCCATTGATGCGATAACTTTGTAATCACTGCCCAGATATTTCTCTATGGTCCTTGCCTTGGCAGGAGATTCGACGATCACAAGATTCGTCTTTGCTTTTGCCATTTTCATTTCCTCACTTTGTTATGTTCAATGTAAAACGCTTGCCGGTTTCCTGACTTACATAGCCCTTTATCTGGAGTATGGTCAGTTCGCTCAGAACAAGAGATGCCGGCATTGCGGAAAGGTCGATTATATCATCCACATGCATGGACGGTTTTGTCATCACTGCAATAATTTTAAGCTGATTTTCGCTGAGACCGGAAAGCTGCGAGGACAAATCCTCTTTCTTCGCCTTCCTCACGGGGACACGGAATTTGAAAAATCCCTTTCCCGGCTCATCCTTCAGAGGCTTTGCCTCCTCTGTGGGTTTTGGTTTTTCCTCAGGCATATAGCGCTCTTCGGGAATTTTTTCAATCGCCTTCTCGGAAATCTTATCCGGGAAAAGCTCCTTATATTCCCTGAGAACATCCCAGCCGCTCATGACGAGAGCTGCGCCTTCCTGAATGAGGATGTTGCAGCCCTTGCCTTCCTTTGAATCTGCATTGGAGGGCACAGCATAAACATCCCGTCCGTTTTCAAGAGCATGACGCACGGTTATAAGTGCACCGCTGCGTTCCGGCGCTTCGGGGACAACAACCGCCACAGAAAGACCCGCGATAATGCGGTTTCTTCTGGGAAAGCTCAGCTTGCTTCCGGGATAGCCGGGAGCATACTCGCTTACAAGAGCACCTCTTGCGGCAACATCTTCAAAAAGAGTTTTGTTGAATCTGGGGAAAACCTCATCGATACCCGTTCCAAGAACGCCGATAACCTTTCCGCCCGCCATCAGTGCTGCTTTCGCGGCATGGGAATCTATGCCCTCTGCAAGTCCTGTGCAGATGAGCGCTCCCTTGGCTGCCATTTCGTATGTGATATCATTTGTTATCTTTGCGCCGTAAAATGAGCATTTTCTAGTGCCCACAACGGAGATAACGGGCTCGGTATCCACAGAGGGCAGACGTCCCTTTACATAGAGCACGCAGGGAGGGTCTGCAATATTTTTAAGGCGCTGGGGATAAACCGCATCCTGAAAAGTGATTATGCTGACATTTTTCTCAGCGCAACGCCCGATTATTTCCTCTGCCGGACGAATATCCTTATCAAGGAGCTTTGTCAGTTCCTCCCCCGCTACTCCCATTTTCTCAAGCTCATCACTCTGGGCATAGAAAACCTTGGCAGGGTCGTTTCTCCATTCAAGGAGAGCTTTCTCCGTGCGGTGGCTCAGACGCTTTTCGGCAAACCATATCCAATGAACAAGGCTCATAGCATCCTCCCTTTCAGCGGCTTAGCTCCCACATAACGATGGCGGCGGCAACTCCCGCGTTGAGCGATTCGCACTGCTCGTTCATAGGGATGATTACCTGACCGTCGCAAAGAGCGAGAAACTCTTCGGAAAGGCCCTTGCCCTCACTACCTATGGCAACGGCGGCTTTTTCAAGGCCTATGCGGCGGATATCCTGAGAAGTTTCGGAAAGGGCGGCTCCGTAGAGCTTCATTCCGTGGGCAGAAAGATATTCTCTCATCTCGCTGCGTTCCATGCGAAGAGCCTTCTGACGGAAAACGGCACCCATGGCAGCGCGGATGGTTTTGGGATTATAGATATCGGCGCAGTCACCGGTGAGAATAACGCTGTCCATACTGAGGGCATTGGCGGTGCGCAGGATTGTACCCAGATTTCCCGGATCCTGAACGGTTTCAAGGACGAGGCAGCGTCCGGGCTCGGTTTCGGGCCAGGAGGGCATGCGGAAGGTGAAAAGAGCGCCCTGACTATTCTTGAGGGGGGATGCGTAGTCAATAAGCTCCTGAGAAACGCTGTACTGACGGATGCCTTCGGGCAGAGCAAAAGCTGCCTCCTCCGCCCAAAGCACAGCGGTTATCTCCACGCCCCACATCAGAGCCTCGCGGAGAAGCTTGATGCCGTCGCAGACGGCTTCGCCCTGCTGATAACGGTAGGCTTTGTCGCTGCCCAGCTTGCGGACATGAGCAATTATTTTGTTTTGTCTTGAGCTGAGCTTTTCCATTTTGCCTCCAAATTTGCACATAGCAATAGCAATTATACATTATAATAGTAAAATCATGGATTATACTACACCAGCCCTCACTGTATTGTCAATCGCTATTTAAATGTATATCGTGTAATTTTCTGCGGTGGGACGGGCGAAAAAAAGCACCGCCCTTATAAAAGGCGATGCTTTTTTATATTTATATAATGCAGTCAATGAAGGCAAAATCTGATTCCTCCACAAAGGCTTACGGCTTTTGTTTTGCTAAGTCAGCTTGCCGTACTCACTTTCGCTCATTCGGCATTTTGCTCTTTGGGTCTTCCTGCTACATCCCTATAAAAGGCTGCATAAGCCGCCTGCTGATATGCCTGCAGGAACAGTGTGGGAATTAAACTAATCAGCACAACCAAAACCATAAACAAAATTGCAATGGTACTCCCGCCTGAGGCTGAAAGCAAGCCGAGGACTACAGCGCATATAAACGTAGGAGCAACTGAAAGAAGTCCCCAACCGATAAAACTGAAGTTGAGGCAGAAAAGACGCCATTTATTTCCGTCCATCAGCCAACGGGATCTTGTTATAGCCTGCTTTGCTGTCATTTGAGGATTTTCGGCAAGAACATATGGTGTCATGGCATAACTGAAACTTTTGATAATTCCAGGAATGACAAAAAGCAGTGACCAAAGGAAGAGGAAAATTCCCATAAGAAGATTCATGCAAAATCCTGCACCAAAGCGATTGAAGCAAGAGAAGATGTCGCGGAATTTCGCCTCTTTTTTATCTACAAGGTTAAGGTTAAATACCGAATAACCCATTTTTACCGGTCCGCCGAATACAAACTGTGCTGTAGCCATAAGAGAAAACAGCAATCCAATCACTATAGCCAGTATTACAACGGCTAACACTACTTCCTCTGAAAAAATATCGGAAGATATATCTCCGAGAGAACTGTCTCCCATATTTATATTAAAGCTGGCGTTGTTGCCAAAGGCCATAACACCGCCCAACAGGGAGGCCACTAATCCCGTTAGCACAGCAATCCACCATTTGCCCTTAAGGGCATCACGGGCAATCGCTCTGAAATCCGCTGCACGTTTCATAAAAATACCTCCTATTTAATCTGTGGTAAAATAATATCATAATTTATATATCCAGGCAACAATCGTTTTGTTTACGTCATACCCGCGGAAGGCTGGGGCTTTATAAAAACGGGCCGCGCAGAGACGCAGCCCGTTCAATGGGGATAATTTTTATTCTTTATTGCAAGTGATTGCACTCATTGCGAAAGACAAAAGCAAAAGCGCGGACACGCTGAAAAGTATTCCTCCAAATATATCTGTTATCCAATGCACTCCGCTTAAGATGCGAAGGATGAGCATAAACACCGTCAAAAGAAGACAGAGGAAGTTTATGAAAAAGCGGGTTTTTACCCGCCCAATAATACGGTGGAAAATCATCATGGCACTTGGAAATACACATAAGGCAAGCATAGTGGTTGAGGAGGGATAAGACGCCTCCAAAACGCCGTTTATAAGTACGGGACGGTAATTCACCACGCAAAACTCAAAGAAGGCGTACGCCGCAAAAACGAGGATATAAAACCCGCCCAAAGCGAGAATACATTGGTCAACCTTTTTTATGCTCTTTCTTTTGAGCCACTGCACCAAGCCCACCACGGCGAAGCAAAAGGCCAGCGCAATTGCAGCAACACCCGCCCAGTCGCTTATCACATAAAGTGTCATATGCACACCGAAAAATTCGTGAAAAGCCTTATTAAGACCCCCGTAGCCCACTAATGAGCCCAGCGGCCCAACCGGGCGAACGTCTACATAGTAAAGAGAAATGGTGAAGAGAACAAAAAGGGCAAAAAGCACCACGGCAGGTATAAATTTTCTTTTGACTAAGCTTCTCATTTTTCTCTCCTTATCAGCACCACATAGCTCTTAATTAGTAAAAGGGCAAAAAATCCCATTGATGGATAAGGCTGAGCGCTCAGGATAAGCAAAAACACTTCCGCTATATTCAAGGCTATACCAAGCCATGAAGCGCATTCCCCTTGTTTAAGCTTATCGAATTTGCAAAGAAACAGCTGAGCAATACCACAGGCAAACATAAGGATAGGTATTATCCAATAAAGGGCGTAAAAACTGCCCGAAAAACTATAGAGAGGAACACAGTAAAAAATCCCCTCCGCTTCCGCTTTATATAAGGGCAGGAAAAAGCTCAGCACCGCAGTAAGATTAAAAATGGCATCAATTTTCAAAGCGAAGCTATTTATATTCCTATTATTTTCATTTTCGGCGGCTGTGATTATCTCCTCCGCACAAAGAAGCTCATCGATGGAAATCTCGAACACCTTTGCTATCATTTTCAGGGAGTCCATCCCCGGCATTCCTCTGCCGTTTTCCCATTTTGAAACAGCGGTGCGTGAAACATAAAGCATGTCCGCAAACTGCTCCTGAGTCAAGCCTTTCTCCTTGCGGAGAGTCTGGATTTTTTCGGATAAGTTCATTGTCCTCTCCCCTTTCGATGCTCATTTTATCCCATTTTCCTTAGGATGAAAAGTGACGCGCCGTCACATGGGCGCGCAATATTGATGTTTTCAGTTTTTATGATATAATCCAACACATAGATCAAAGGAGACTTGTGCCCATGAGAAAATTTGCAGTAATTATAATTTTGTGTCTCGCCCTTCCCTTCTTCCTTTTCGGCTGCGGCAAAGAGCATGCCACACCGGAAGAAACGGGAAACACCATGATAGCCAACCCATGGAAAAGCCACGCCAATCTGAAAGACGCAGAAAACGCCGTAGGCTTCCCCTTGGGCCTTTCTGCGAATATCGAGGGCTTCAGCGCAGTATCGTTCCGCACAATGAACGACGTGCTTTTGGAGCTTAATTATCAAAAAGACGAGCTGGAGGTCTGCGTAAGAAAACAGCTGGGTGAAGGACAGGACATATCCGGCGATTACACGAATTATGAGATAATCAACGAAACAAGCGCAGATGGCGCCAAAATAAGCGAATATTCCTCCGCAGAGCACAGCTCAGCCAAGATCATTATAAGCTATGAGGGTTATTCGTGGTCTTTGGTGGCTTCAAACGGCTTTGGTGAAAATTATAACGGCGAATTTTTGAGTGAAATTTTGAAATAAAAAAGCGGTGCAGCCTATATGGCTGCGCCGCTTTTTTTCGAAGTTCATTATTATGCTTGCGGAAGATGCGTCCGATTTCATAAACACGCTCAAATCCGCCTCCGAATAAAGCCGCCTTCCGCCCTCGGAAAGCTCGCTGGGACTAAGAATGTTTCTCGAATCGTAATACTGCACGGTTCTCACAGAAACCCCACAAAGCTTTGCAATTTCTCCCGTTGTGTATCTTGACATAGCTGTCACCTCCTTTGGGCATCATATTACATCATTACGCAGCGTAACAAGCAATACCCTACCCATAGTTATTTTATCTTTAAATTTTTTTCAATATAGTTGCGGGCAGCAGGTGAAAAAGGTGACTGGCGAGGCGTTTTTGCTTCGCTTCGTTGGTGTGTCGCTCCGACGAGATTCGGATTAAATTTCTCAGGCTGAGACAATTCGCAAATCGCCCGAAAAATTCCTGGAGTTCGGTTTTCCTGCCTTATACCTGTCGGGAACTCATAAAAAATGAAGCATAAGCTGTTTTTAAGCAGCTTATGCTTCATTTTTATTTCATGGTTTTATCCCATTGTGAAATCAAATTTCACTTCCGGGGTCTTGGATTCATCCGGCGCATTATAGTAGGAATAATAAAATACTTCCCCTTCGCCTATTCCGGATACTATTTCCACCATTTCCTCATTGGAAGCGCCTACAACAACCTCAACGGGGTTCATCAGTGCATCATCTTCCTCATCGTAGCCGGTGTACAAAACAGTTTTCGTACCAATTTCGCCAACTGCGGCCACAGGGACTGAGAGGCACTTGCTGACAGTTTCCAAATCTATGATCACCGAGGCATTCATGCCGGGCAGCATTTTCCCGCTTTTAGGCAAAACCAGACGGACGGTGAACTTGCTGTTTCCTCCCCCGTTTACTCCGCTGTTAGATATGTTGGTAACCTCTGCATCATAAGTTTCGTTACCCAGGGCATCAACAGTCACCGAGGCGCTCTGCCCCACATAAATCTTTGTTATATCCAGCTCATCAATGGCAATATCCACCATCATCTTCTCCTGCGGATTGACACAGGCCACTGTCAGGGTATCCAGACTATAAAGCTCGAATTGGGGCTCCTGCTGCATCATTCCCCCGCCAAATCCGCCGATCTGGGGTATGCCAATATTAGGCCACGAAGGAATGGAGGGCCAACCGGGAATATTGGGTAATCCGGGAACAACCGGACCATCGGGATTGTCTGGATCATTGGGATCCTCGGGATCTTCGGGGTCACCGGAATCACCGGGGTCTTCGGGGTCACCGGAATCATCGGGAAGAGGACTCCAGCTCACGCGCACCACCCACACAAATCCACCGGAGGAATCGGCGGCAAAGAGGAGAATATCGCCGGCTTTAATGGAAGAGCGGTCTATCTCGGTCCACGCCCCTTCCGAAAGTTCATAAATTGGGGCCTGTCCGGAATAGATTCCCTCCTCAGTCATATACTCGGTGTTCAACGGAACAGAATCAAGCTTTTTATAGTCTGTAATGCTCAGTCCCTGAGGATTCATCTTCATTATGAGACCGTCAATTCCAACTTCCTTTACCTGCCCCACGTAGTTCAGATATTCGGTATCATCACTTCCGTTGGGGGCATTAGCCAGAAAGCTGACCATATAAGCACCGCCTGCATTGGAAAGCATATGCACAGCATTTTCATCCACACCGGTGATGGTGCCGTCACAGGGAGCGGTAAGCTCTTTTGACTGATACATTTCAAACAGACTGAGCATCAGTTCTTCATACTCCCCGTGCTGGTTGGCCAGCATATAAAAGCGTGCGCTGTGGCCGGTGTCCTTCAAATCCATGATTATACGCCCAACATTAAGGCTGTCACCCTCTTTTACGCGGACAGAGGAAACCGTGCCGGAATATGCGAGGGCATTCCACTGACTATGGATATATAGCTCAGCGCAGCCTATCTCTTCACCCTCCAAAGTGCTGAGTTTGACTTCTTCGCCCACAGCATAATTATTATCGTCAACAGTAGCAATCAGAACTCCGCCCAAATTGGATTCCACTTTGCCGCTGACTTCAGTGCCGTCGGACAGCGCAACAATGAGCTTTTCACCCACAGAAAAGCCGCTGACGCCTTCAAGCCGCACAGCCATCAAACCGTCCAGTGAAAGCACCGCAAGCGCACCATGTTCAAGCATTACATCCTGCACATTATCGCCGACCTGTGCATAGACGATCTTCACCTTTCCACCTGCCTGCGCAACTATGGTGTCGGGAGATTCTTCATCGCTGACCTTTTGTATCTGCTCAGCAATATAATCCAGTGTTTCCTGAACCTGAGCAATGGCTGTCATAACAGTCACACGGTCAACCTCGGCTATCACATCGCCCGCTTTAACGCTGTCACCGTTGCTTACCAGATATTTAGTAAGCTTCACCGCAGAGGGAACTGTGATTTCCACGGCCTCCTGGCTCTTCAGCCTTCCGCCGCCAACCAGACGGGTGGAAATATCACTTCTCTCCACCTTTCCTGAGAGGATACTGGCCTGAGGACCCTCAAGAGCCTCCTCCCTTGCGGCAAGGAGAGGCATAAAGGCCAACAAGATCACAATTGCAGCAAGCAAGACCCAGGAAAAAATCTTTTTCAGCTGTTTCTTCTTCTGTTTTTCCATAGCTTAACCTCCGTAGTGCAGTGCATCGATTGGCTTCATCTTTGCAGCCTTGTTTGCGGGATATAGGCCAAACACAATGCCGATAACAAAGCAAAAACACACAGCCAATGTTACGACCCCTCCATCAAGCTGGAAGGACATATCAAGGCTTGCCACCACAGTGCTTACTATCTGCAGAATAGACCAGCTGAGGAAAATGCCCAAGGCGCAGCCCATCATGCACAACACCACAGCCTCCATCAAAAACTGAGTCAGGATGGTGCCGCGGCTTGCACCTATAGCCTTTCGGATACCGATCTCACGGGTACGTTCGGTAACAGTAACCAGCATGATATTCATAATGCCGATACCGCCCACTATCAGGGAAATGGCTGCAATACCGCCCAATAGGATGGCAAGCGCGGAGGTAATAGAGTCCATAGTCTCCTCCAGCACATTCTGGGAAGACACGCGGAAAGCATCTTCATCATCCTCAAACCGCTGCATAAGGATATCCTTCATAGCCTTTTCCGCCATCTCCACCGTACCACCTTCAGCGGCAGTGCAGTAGAATGAGGTAACCTCCGCATTGGTCTTTGAGGACAAGCGGACAAGGGAGGTGTAAGGAATATAGGCTACCATACTTCCTGCGGTGAAAACTGAGCTGAGGGAATCCTCGCTTTCAGCCAGAACACCAACCACAGTATATTTAACAGAGTTTATGGAAATGGACTGTCCTACACAGTCAGTATAACCTATAAGCTCTTCTGCAGCGGATTCATTGATAACGCAAACATAGCTGTGATTTTCAACGTCACTCCTCTTCAGCCAGCGGCCCATAGAGAGCTGCAATCCCTGAATATCATAGTACGGAGAAGTGGTGCCGTAGACCATCATACTGCCGCTGCTGCCATTGGCAGAGGCTAAAAGATTATCGGATGCGGTGGGCGCAATAAGACCCAGTTCAGCCTTATCCATCCACTCATCCAGAGTTTCGATGTCAACAGGATTACCCTTATCATCTCTGATGCTGACAGTCAGCATACTGTTGCCAAGATTGGCTACAGCATCTGTTACTGAGCTGGTGGCACCGTTGACAAGGCTGACCAGAACTACCAGAGCCATAACTCCGATGATGATGCCCAGCATAGTGAGAATAGCACGCATTTTATTGGCACCGATGGAGCGCAGCGCCATTTTCAGAGAGAGTATCATAGTGCCACCTCCGTTATCCGTCCGTCCAGAATATGGATGGCGCGGGAGGCCTGCCTGGCCACGTCGTTATCGTGGGTGATCAGCACGATGGTATTCCCCTGCTTATGCAGTTCGTGAAAGATATCCATTATCTCCTGACTGGTTTTAGAGTCCAGATTGCCTGTGGGCTCATCCGCAAGGATCAGGCTGGGATTGGTCACCAAAGCCCTTGCAATGGCAACACGCTGCTGCTGTCCGCCCGAAAGCTCCGTTGGAAGATGCTTAGCTCGGTGGGAAAGGCTGACCTTCTCAAGAGCAGCTTTCACCCTTCTGTGCCTTTCGGCGCGTGGTATTTTCTGATATATCAGAGGCAGCTCCACATTTTCCTCCGCAGTAAGCTTTGGAATAAGATTGAAGCTCTGGAACACAAAGCCTATCTTCCGGTTGCGGATGCGGGCAAGCTCGTTCTCGCTGTACTCCTCAATAGGCAGCCCGTCCAGATAATAGCTGCCTGCGTCTGCCACGTCCAGACATCCGATGATATTCATCAAGGTAGACTTACCGGAGCCAGAGGGTCCGATAATACTGACGAACTCATGGGGATATATATGCAGGCTGGCATGGTCGAGAGCTCGGACACGCTCATCGCCCACAAGATAGATTTTGCACAGGTCTTTAATATCTATCATAGCTCCACCTCTCAGAAGCCAAATCCCATACCACTGAACAGATCCATAATAGACCACGTCTTGGTATAGTAAATAATGTCGCCTTCAGCAAGGCCGGATCTTATCTCAACAAACTCATTATTGGCGAGACCGGTCTCTACATCCACTTTACCGCCATACTCCTCGGTCTCGGAATCATAGCTTGTGTATACGAAAGCACCTGTGCTGGTCTGATGAAGGGCATCAACAGGGATGATGACGGCATCTTCAATACCTTCAATACGCACATCCACCCCGGCGGTCATGCCGGCAAGCATACCATTCAGCTTATCCAGTGTAATGGTTGCACTGTAGCTGCCGGTGGCTGCGGTCTTATCGATCTCGGTAAGGGTTCCGCAAAGCTTTTCCTCGCTGACAGAGCCAACAGTTACGTCAGCCTGCTGACCGAGCTCAAGAGAAAGAATATCGGACTCATCCACGGAGATGGTTACGGACATGCTTATATCGGGGGAAATGGTCAGCACTTCACCGGAAAGAGTATCGGGCAAAGCGGTGCTGCCCATAGCGGTACCCGCTGCGACACTGCTGTAGTCGCCGCTCATATAAGCAGCGGCCATTGCGCTGCTGCTCATAGTATTGGTGCTCGAGGCACTGCCAGGCTCCTCACTTTCCTCATCAGCCACGGAGAAAATGCTGCCGGAGATGGGGGCAACAAGACCGCCGTTGCGCTGGATAACAAGCAGCTCCAGCAGAGTCTCCTCGGCATCCATTCTATCTCTCAGCAGAGATTCATAGTTGGCGCTGAAGTTTGTATCGGTGAGGGTGAACACAGTTGTTGTGGAATAAAGCTGCTGATTCTCTTTCACATTTACATTGTTCACCGTACCTGCATAACCGGTAACGGACAAGGGCTTATGTATATAAAGTCTGGCGGTTCCAAGCTCCGCGCCATCCTCAGTCTTTACGATTACTTCCTCGTCGTAGCGGGGACCGTTGTCGCTGACAAGTACGGTAGCAATACCTGCGGAAACAGAGTCAACTTTTCCGCTGATCTCGGCACCATCGGCACGGATCACGCTGACAGTATCACCAATAGTCAAAGTATCTGTCTCAATATCCAGTGCCATATAGCCATCCAAAGATATTACGGCAAGGGCTCCGTTTTCCACCATACAATCGGCAACAGCCATTTTCTTTTCCGCATAGATAATCTTCACTCTGCCGGAAACGCCAGCGCGAACATAACTATCCACCTTGTCGCCCTCAGCTTCGCTGATAAGCTCGTCCAATTCCTCTATACGGCTCTGCAGTTCGGACATGGCGTTTCTCACTGTTGAAAGATCAACAGTTGCCAGCAGATCTCCTTCGCTAACAATATCGCCCACATCCACAAGTATCTCCTTGATTTCCACGCCCTCGGGCAGACACACCGTTTCGGTGTCCACATTGCTCAGGATGCCGGATCCGGAAACCAAAGTGCTGATCGTGTCTGTAATGGCCACGTACTCGAGGACTTCACCTATATCGGAGGCAAAACGTTCTCTCACCCTGCGCTGCAGAATACCCACAGCTGCCACCAAAGCAATAGCAAGCACCAGCACGATAATGATTATCGTTCGGGCAATCCTCCGTTTTTTCTTTTTCTTGGTTTTACCCAATGCCTCAAACAAAGCCTCGTCACGACTTGTCTTTTCTCCTACACTCTCTGTTCTCGGTTCGGAGTTCACATTATTCTTGTACATGTCTGCTCCTTTCGGTGCTTGCAAAAGAGCACCACAAGCTAGTAATTGATTTTATAAAATTAAATGATACCATTTTAACTATATTGAAAAATTACTCTCCATTTGTGAAGGGATTGTTAATTATTCTCATCTCATAGCTTTTTTTGATAAATTTCTTAAAAAAACCACCTCTTATACATGCTCAGAGTCTCTTTTTTCTATGTGATTTTTTAGATAAAGAAATATTATTCAACAAAGTACCTTGTAAGGATGGCTTGATTAAACACCCCACTGATGATAAACTTAGAAATGACTTAATGATCTGACTTTTACACTACAACAAATGAAAGGGTGGTGACTGAGGCTATGGTGGCTGAAAAAGATAAGCAGGCCGAAACTGATCAGCTCAGATACAGACGATACATCAATCTCGCCGTCAGTCAGTGGGAATTATATCCATACAGCAACAGTGTAGGCGCAGGAGTAGTACTCCAGTACGCCTTATTGATTGACTATTGTTCCGAATGTCTGGTTTATATGGCTTTTGCCGCCTTTAATTCCCAGCTTTTTTCAAAAAAATTTGATCTTAAGAACGCAGTAGAATATCTCCAGTATGCACGAAAGCTCGAGTCCGAGGAAAGCTTCTCCGAACTCTATTCCCGCATTCTGGAAGTTTATCTGCAAAAGGGATGGGACACTAAAGTAGGCTGGCTAAGTTCCTGCAAAGGCATAAAATCTAAAATTAAGCTCAAAAGATTGGATCGCATAAAAAAGAAATATATCGACGAACTTATCAGCAAAGGTATCTGCTCTAAGGATTCCTTTGTATCCTGGAAGGGGGTTAATATATGAGCAAGCATATTAACAAGCCGTTCCTCTTTCTAGGCATATTCATACTTCTTTTGCTTACCAGAACCGGCAAGATCACATTTATTGATATTTTCTTCAATATTATAATGTCTATTGTAACCACGGTATTAATTGACCTGATCGTGGTCGAACTTCCCATCAGAAAAAAAGTACGCAAAATGCTTATACAGCTTGAGACCATCAACTGCTTTTATGTCCTTGCATTTTGGTTTATGCTATCTATTCATGACGAAATCTATCAGAAGCAGAAAAAGCGCCTCAATGATGTAACAGTAGACGATGCTAAATGCGAATCTCTCAAAGAAGCCTTCACCTTCTTAAAGAAGTTCTCTGTATATCTTCAGAGTGAAACATCAAGCTACTCCAATATTGACAACATTATCAAGATTAATATCGCCTCCGCCGATGTTGACGAGATTTGGGAGTATTCCTGCGATGTTCAGCGCTTCTATGAGTCATTTCTGCTGGTGAGTACCTCTGATAACTTTGAGCTTGAGTTTATCAAGCAACTTGCATACGCAGACCACAACTGCGCCGAGCATCTTGCCAAGGTGCTTAAGGATATAGATGCCCTTTATAAGTGCGTCGGCAAGCAAGCAAAGGATGTATTTTCATCTCTGGTTCTTGATGGACGAAGATACTTCGCAGGTTTCGAATCCATCGAAATACGTGGTTACATGAAGCAATGGGAAGAAGCCAGAAAATGCAATTATCTGAAGTAACGCCCTTGGTAATATAATCCAAGACAAATAAAAAATCCCCGATTAAGTGAATCGGGGATTTTTTCATACTTTTTATATCTTGTTATTAGTCCAGAGGCTTCATGGTGGGGAACAGCAGGACGTCGCGGATGGAGTCGCAGCCGGTGAGGAGCATGACGCAGCGGTCAATACCCATACCCATGCCACCGGTGGGAGGCATGCCGTACTCCAGAGCAAGGAGGAAGTCCTCGTCCAGCATCTCGGTTTCGTCGTCGCCGCGCTCGCGCTGCTCAACCTGCTTCTCGAAGCGGTAACGCTGATCGATAGGATCGTTGAGCTCGGAATAAGCATTTGCCAGCTCGCTGTGGCAGATAAAAAGCTCAAAGCGCTCGGTGAGGCGGGGATCAGCGGGGCTGCGCTTGGTCAGGGGGCTGACCTCAACGGGATACATGGTGATGAAGGTGGGCTGGATAAGCTTCTCTTCAACGCGCTGGTCGAAGCAGGCGTAAAGAGCATTGCCCCAGGTCTTCTCTGCTGCATCGGCAAGCTCAACGCCGATTGCCTTTGCAGCGGCAACAGCCTCGGCATCATCGCTGATTGCGCCGAAGTCGATGCCAACATATTCCTTGACAGCGTCAACCATGCTGAGTCTTCTCCAGCCGGGGGTGAGGTCGATGGTCTCGCCCATCCACTCAACCTGATAAGAGCCGAGAATCTCGTTTGCTGCGCCGGAAATAACGCCCTCGGCGATATCCATCATATCGTGGAAATCAGCATAGGACTCATAAAGCTCAACGGTGGTGAACTCGGGGTTATGCTTGGTGTCCATACCCTCGTTACGGAAAATGCGTCCGATTTCATAAACACGCTCAATGCCGCCAACGATGAGGCGCTTGAGGGGCAGCTCGGTTGCGATACGCATATACATATCGATATCCAGAGTGTTGTGGTGAGTGATGAAAGGACGGGCAGCTGCACCGCCTGCGATGGTGTTAAGAACAGGGGTTTCAACCTCCATGTAGCCTCTGTTATCCAGATAGCTGCGGAGGAAACGGATGAACTTGGAGCGGATATCGAAGTTGCGGCGGCTTGCGTCGGACATAATAAGATCAACGTAGCGCTGGCGATACTTAAGCTCCGTGTTGGTCATTCCGTGGAACTTCTCGGGGAGAGGACGCAGGCTCTTGCTGAGGAGGGTGACCTTCTCGGCATGAACGGAAATTTCCTCGGTCTTGGTCTTGAAGACAAAGCCGGTGATGCCGATGATATCGCCGATATCATACTTGCGGAAATCTGCAAACTCGGTTTCGGAAACGGAGTCCTTCTTGATGTAAAGCTGAATCTGTCCGCGATCATCCTTGATATGGCAGAAAATGGCCTTGCCCATGCCGCGCTTGGACATAATGCGTCCTGCAACGGAAACGGTCTTGCCTTCAAAGGCTTCGTAATCGCCCTTGATTTCCGCGGAGAAAGCGGTGCGTGCAAACTTGGTTATCTGGAAAGGATCGCGACCCTCTTCCTGAAGAACCTTGAGCTTATCGCGGCGAATCTGGAGAAGTTCGCTGAGATTTTCTTCCTGAGGGATGTTCTTTATCTCTTCGCTCATTATAAGCACTCCAATCAGTTGTTGATTTCCAGTATCTCGAACTGGAGCTGGCCGGCGGGAGCATCAACGGTGACGATTTCACCTACGCTGTGGCCGAGGAGTCCGCGGCCAAAGGGGCTGTCGCTGGAGATGCGGCCGATCATGGGGTTGGCTTCCTGAGAGCCAACGATCTGATACTCTTCAACAGTGTTCTCTTCGAGGTCCTTAACCTTGACATGGCTGCCGTGGCCGACCTTGCCTGCAAGATGGGTTACTTCGATGATTTCAGCATTTTCGATGAGGTTCTTGACCTCTGCGATTCTGGAATAGAGCTTGCCCTGTTCGGTTTTTGCCTCGTCATATTCGCTGTTTTCGGAAAGGTCACCGAAGCTTCTTGCTTCCTTGATCTGCTCGGCTACTTCCTTTTCCCTGACGGTCTGGAGATATTCCAGTTCCTGCTTAAGCTCGTCAAGGCGCTCCTGACTCATTTTGAATCTGTTTTCGTTACCCATTACTGTCTTCCTTCCGATATATTGTAATTATTTTTTATTAATAAAGTACGCTAAATACCAATCTTGTATTATAAGTGCAAGTTCGCTTTATGTCAAGAAAGATATTCCAATGCTTTTATAAGCTGGCTATCCTCACTGCCAACAATCTCCACCTGAATATCGGGGATTAGTCCGCCCTGCTCCGCAAGGCTCACTCTGTTGGGGGTAAGATAATTGCGGGTGGAAATATGAACGGCGCTGCCGTCATTGAGGCGGAAGGTCTGCTGACTTCTTGCCTTGCCGGTACTGGGCATTCCCACAACAGTTGCTGCCTCGTATTCCCGAAGGGCGGCAGCGAAAAACTCCGCAGCAGAATAGCTGTTCTCATTAATGAGCACCACCATTGGCATGCTTATGCTGCCTTCTTCCGAATAGAAAATCTCTTCCTCGCCCTCGGCGCTTACGCTGACGAATATCTCTCCCGCCGGGAGAAGATAATCCAGAAGCTCCGTCAGTTCAAAAAGCTGTCCTCCCGGATTTGAGCGTACGTCAAAAACAATGGCTTTTGCCCCCTGCTCCTTCAGCGCCTCAATGGCGGCTATAGAATCATCGCAGGCGCCTTTTTCGAAATTATCAATGCGGATATAGCCTATATCGTTTTTCTCCATCCGGTGGGAAACAGGGCTTGTATAGACAATCTCGTTGGTAATGATGGCCGTTTCGGTCATCCCCTCGGGGTTAAGGAAAAGTATTTCATACTCTCCACTCTGGGATTTGATAAGCGCGCTTATCTCGCTTATTTCAAAGCCTGCCAGGCTTTTCCCGTTGACAACGGTGAGCACGCACCCTGCTTTTATACCCGCTCTTTCGGCAGGAGAGCCCGGCACAACGCTTACAACATAGGCGCCTCTCCCCTGCACATCAAGAGTGACGCTTACGCCTATTCCCTTGGTGGAATTTTTAGATCTATCCATATATGCCGCATATTCCTCTGCGGACATATAATAGCTCCAGCGGTCGCCCGATGCCTCAACAATTGCGGCGGAGGCCTTGTCCGCGGCAGCGTCCCAGTCCACATCGGCAACATAAAACTCATCGACAACGCTTCGGACAGCATTGATTTTGCTCAGAAATGCGATACCTTCCCTGCCGCCTACATAGTTCACAAAAAGGGCTGTGATAACCGCAAGAGTTAATATTGCAGTGGCAAAGCCGAAGGCAAGTAATGACCAAAAATTATTTTTGTTCTTCAATAATAACACCCACTCGGATAAAAATACTGCGAAAATGTGTATTTAGTATATCTCAAAAAATAATTAAAAGTAACTGCCCGACTGAAAACCAGTCCGGCAGTTACTTATATTATCTCCCCATCAAGCAGTGGGAGAGAAAGAAAATCCTATGTTATAGAAGCTCAGAGGGTCAACGCAGCCGCCCATACGTACCTCGAAGTGGAGATGGGGACCGGTGGACCAACCGGTGGAACCGACATAGCCCAGAGTCTGTCCGCGGCTTACATACTGACCTGCGGAAACAGCCATGGACTGCATATGAGCATAGAGGGTGGAGTTGCCGTCTGCGTGATAGACAACAACATAGTAACCATAAGAGGAGCTGTATTCGGCAATACCTACAGTTCCTGCCTGTGCAGAACCGATGGGAGTTCCTGCGTTTGCAGCAACGTCAACACCTGCGTGGAACTTAACAGTTCCGAAAATGGGGTGGACGCGATCGCCGAAAGCGCTGGTTATATAGGTGGAGCCTACGGGCCAATAGTAGCCGCCGCTGGTGTTGGTGCCGATGGTGGGAACGGTGCTGCCCGCTCCGCCGACAGTTCCGCCGCCATAGTTGGGGCGCTGCTGAGCAGCCTGCTGTGCAGCAAGCTCCTTCTGCTTTTTCTCGATCTTGTTGTTTACTTCAATCTCAAGGAGCTGGTTTTCATTATAAGCCTCGGTATAGGCATCGATATCGTCTTCCAGTTCCTGGATCATGACGAAAGCCTTCTCGATTTCTACCTCAAGCTTTTCCTTCTGGTCAAGGAGCTCTACTTTTTTCTCCTTCTGCTCAGTCTGGATGACCTCATACTCGGCCTTGACTTCCTCAACAAACTCGCGGGCAGCGATATACTCTGCTTCAAGAGCCTGGTCATACTTCATGATATCCATGATGTCGTCAAGGCGACCAAGCATCTCGGAGATGCTGCCTGCCTTGAGTATGTAGGAGAGATAGGACCAGGAGCTGTTTTCTTCCATTGCTCTGACGCGGCCGCAGTAAACTTCAAACTGCTCCTCCTCAGCTGCAACAGCTTCCGCAAGCTCGATCTCCTTATCGGAAATCATCTGCTCATAAAGCTCAATCTGCTCGTTGATGATCTCAATTTCCTGACGGTTGAGCTCATTCTGCTTGTCCAGAGCTTCCTTGCGGGCAATAACAGAGGCTTTCTCCTCCTCCAGAGCCGCCATTTGCTCAATAACAAGATCCTGCTGGTCGCGAATTGCCTGGCGCTCATCTTCAAGAGCATCGATATCCGCCTGGCTTACAGCGCCTGCGGAAAGGCTGCCTACGCCATAAAGCAGAAGACCAAAAAGCATTACCACCGCGAGAGCGAGGCAGACAATGCGTACAAATTTTTTGTTAGACATAAAATCCTCCTTGAGGGGAATTGGTAAAAACTATATCAGACCTTCAGGTAATTTCTGATGGCAACAGTGCTGCCGAAAACGCCGACAATAAGTCCGATTCCGAGGAATACTGCCAGCATGGGCCACAGAAGAACTTCGAAGGCAACAACGCTGACAAGAGTTCCGATGAGGCTGGTCATAAGCTTATCGGTAACGAGGCTATAGAGACCCCACTGGACAAAGAATGCAATAGCGCCGCCCAGAAGTCCGAGGATGAGACCCTCAACAACAAAGGGGAAACGGATAAATGCATTGCTTGCGCCAACCATCTTCATGATGCCTATTTCTTCTCTGCGGCTATAGGTTGCAAGCTTGATAGTGTTGTTCATAATGAACACGCTGACAACAAAGAGAATTGCGATGATGATAAGAGAAACAACGCTGATAATATTGCGGACAACGATGATTGCCTTGCCTATTTCAAGCTCAGCGCCAACATCGGCAATGCCGTTCACTGCCTTAATGTCTGCAGCGGTGCTTTCCATAAGAGCAAGATCCTCCATATGGATTGCATATCTGTGGCGGAGAGTGGTGTCGGGCAGATCTGCGAATCTGGAGTCATCATCATACTCAGCCTTAAAGCTTTCAAAAGCTTCCTCGCGGGAAACAAAGCGCACGGAGCTGACATTGCTGATTGCCTCAAGACGATGCTGGATGTCCATAGCCTCTTCGTCGCTGAGGTTCTCGTCAACAAAGGCGAGAATTTCATTGTCGCGCTCCATCTCGCCGATCATCTCATTGATGTTGAAGCTAAGGAGGGAGAAGCTGCCCATAATAAGCAGGCAGGCGACAATTATGGTCACGGATGCGAAGGACATGAATCCGTGAGTGAATATACTTTTAATGCCCTCTTTGATGAGGTGAAAGAGTCTGTTAAGCTTCATATGCGTAATACCCATCCATTCCGTCACTGACTACACTGCCTGCCTCGAGAGAAATTACTCGCTTGGCAAAAGCGTTTACCAGTTCCTTTTCGTGGGTAACAACCAGAACGGTGGTACCCAGTTCGTTAATCTTCTGGAGCAAAAGCATCAGCTCAAGGCTCTTTGCGGGGTCAAGGTTGCCGGTAGGCTCGTCCGCAATAATAACGCGGGGGCGATTGACAAGAGCTCTTGCAATGGCAACGCGCTGCTGCTCACCGCCGGAAAGTTCCTGAGGGAGACGCTTCTCGCGGCCTTCAAGACCGACAAGAGCCAGAACATAGGGCACGCGCTCCTGAATTTCCTTCTTGGATGCACCTACAACATGCATTGCGAAAGCAACGTTTTCATAGACGGTTTTATCCTCAATAAGGCGGAAATCCTGGAAAATTACGCCGAGAGTGCGGCGAAACTTGGGCAGCATGCGGCGGCGGATACTTGTAAGGTCATATCCGTTGACGCTGATTTCACCCTCACTTGCTTTAATCTCACCGGTGAGAAGCTTGATAATAGTGGTCTTGCCGCTTCCGGAAGGACCTACCAGAAATACAAACTCACCCTCTTCGATATTGATGTTAAGGTGATTTGCAGCGACAGTTCCGCTGGTTTTATAAACCATTGAAACATCGTTCATTGAAACCATAAATCACATTCCTCCATTTTGTTGGACTCAATCTACATGCAAAAAGCATCAAATTTGCTTCCTGCGCTAATAAATTTCAAAATTAATACTGCTTTCCCTGAGAGTTGAGGTACTTTTTGACCATGAGGGCAACCTTAAAAATAATTGCATGGTCAAACTCACGCAAGTCAAGACCGGTGAGCTTCTTGATTTTCTCAAGACGGTAAACCAGAGTGTTTCTGTGAACAAAGAGCTTTCGGCTGGTTTCGGAAACATTCAGGTTATTCTCAAAGAACTTATTGATGGTGAAGAGAGTTTCCTGGTCAAGACTCTCAATGGGATTCTTCTTGAAAACTTCAGAAAGGAACATTTCACAAAGAGTGGTGGGAAGCTGATAGATAATGCGTCCAAGACCAAGATTTTCATAGTGGATAACGCTATTATCGTCGTCAAAGACCTTGCCCACTTCGATAGCTACCTGTGCTTCCTTATAGCGGTCAGCAAGCTCGCGAAGGTGATGAGCGGTGGTGCCTATACCTATAACGGTCTTGATACCAAATTCCTTGTGCATTGCGTTCTCGATGCTCTGGGCAATTGCAAAGAGCTCAGAGTTATCATAAGAAGGAGACATTTCCTTGATAAGAACCAGGTCGCTTTCAGAAATGGAGAGAACGAAATCGCGCTGTCTGTCGGGGAAAAGACTCTGGAGAAGCTCAATTGCGGAAACATCGCTCTTACCCACCTGACGGACAAGGAAAACAACGCGCTGAATATCAGCTGCGAAGTGAAGCTCCTTTGCGCGGACATAAACATCACCGGGCAGAATATTATCGGAGATTATGTTCTTGATAAAGGTTGCCTTGTCATGCTTCTCTTCATAGTTGGTCTTTGCCTCGCCCATTGCAACAGCTGCAAGAACGCATACGCATCTTGCGATTGCATCGTGACCGTTGACGAAAACAGCATAGTCAAACTGAGAATCAACGCTTCCAAAAATCTTATATGTACGTGCGGGGGTGGTATAAATCTGGTCGGGAGCTTCGCCGGAGATGCTCTGAACATCCTCCAGAAGAGAGCCGATAAGGCTCAGCTCATTGCAGGCTACAACATAGCCCTGATTATTGACAACACCAAAGGTGCGGTCAGTTGCATCCTTCATTTGAACAATAACGCTCTGGAAAATTCTGTTAGACATAATATGTCCTCCTATATCTTTTACATCATGCCTATGAAGACAAACATGGCAAAATTTATATACAATTTACACTAAATCACATAATACAATAATGTTCAATAAATTTCAATAGAATTTGTATAATTTTTCAGCAAAAGAACGAATTTATTGTTATTTACGTTAAATTCAGGGCATTCAATTTGTGCTTTTCATCAGCAAAACCAAAAATCAAAGCCATTTTTCATTAAAAACAACATATTGGTCATTTTGCCGAGTCCGTCATTTTTCATAATTTACATAATATTATCATAACGTAATTATTTACCCGAAGCGAAAAAATCGCTTCGGGTAATAAGACAGATTATTCAAATATTTTTTTGATTTCCTCTTCGCTAAGCTCTCTGAACTCGCCGCTTTTAAGCTCTGTATCAAGGCTCAGACCACCTATACTGAGACGATGAAGAGCGGTCACATGCTTGCCACGGGAGGCAAACATTCGCTTCACCTGATGGTATTTTCCCTCGTAGACAGTGGCAAGACCCACGCTGGGACGCTCAATTTCAAGCTTCGCACTCATGCACTTTGTGCCGTCGGAAAGGACTATTCCCTTCTCGAACGCGGCAATATCGCCCTCATCCAAAATGCCCGTAACAGCTGCCCGATAGACCTTCGCTATATGGTGCTTGGGTGAAATTATATTGTGGGAAAACACTCCGTCATTGGTGAGAAGCAGCAAGCCTGTGGTATCCTTATCGAGACGTCCTACTGGAAAAAGCTCCTGCTTGCGAAGACTTTCAGGAAGCAGGTCGATGACTGTTTTCTGCTGACTATCCTCGGTTGCGGACAGCACTCCGTTGGGCTTATTCATCATTATATAACGGTTTTTTCTATAGTCGAGGCTTTCACCGTCTATATAAACGGTTGAAGACTCACCGTCCACCTTCATCTCCGCAGAAGAGGCAATCATATTGTCCACCCTTACTCTTCCCGCTTTGACAAGATCCTTGGCTTCCCTTCTGGAAGCGCGTCCAGAGTCCGCAATCAGTTTATCAAGTCTTACAAGAGCCATAACAGCACCTCACATATTTATCTTTACAATATAATAGCATGTTTTGTCCCCGGTTTGAATAGTTTAATACAAAGGAGGGACAAAAATGTTTATTTACACATTAAAATTTGACCGTAAAAAAGCAATTTTCATTGTAATAATGGCGGCGCTCATACTTTTCGGAATCATTATGCTTGTGACAATTGATGCTCCCGAAAAGGCAGCGCATCAAAACGCAAAAGTATCAAGCGAGGAAAAGGGTGCTAACTATCTCTCTTCTCTCGGTTGGAATGTTGAATTACCTGCGCTGAACAAAGAAACAGTGCTGATACCAAAAACATTCACAGATGTATTCAATAAATATAATGCCCTCCAGCAAAGTCAGGGCTATGACCTGAAGGAATACGCAGGAAAGGAAGTTGAGCTTTATACATACAAGGTGACAAATCACGAAAGCCCGGACACTGTATATGCCCAACTTTACGTCTTCAAAAACAAGGTTATCGGAGGAGATATTCACTCCTCTTCCCTTGACGGTTTCATGTGCGGCTTGAAAAAAGGATCAGCTGGATAAAAAAAGCGGCTTGCCAAAGCAAGCCGCTTTTAATTTTAACTCAAAGAGTTTATCTTATCGTGAAATAAGAATTAGTCCTCGACAGCGATAACAACGCCGGAACCAACGGTACGGCCGCCTTCACGGATAGCGAAGCGGAGACCCTTCTCGATAGCGATGGGGGTGATGAGCTCAACCTTCATGTCGACGTTGTCGCCGGGCATGCACATTTCAGTGCCTTCGGGGAGGTTGATAACACCGGTAACGTCGGTGGTACGGAAGTAGAACTGGGGACGATAGTTGTTGAAGAAGGGAGTGTGACGGCCGCCCTCTTCCTTGGACAGAACGTAAACCTGGCCAACGAACTTGGTGAGGGGGTGAATGGTCTTGGGAGCTGCCAGAACCTGGCCGCGCTCGACGTCCTTCTTAGCGATACCACGCAGCAGGCAGCCGACGTTGTCGCCAGCCTCGGCGTACTCGAGGGTCTTGTGGAACATCTCAGTGCCGGTAACGGTGGTCTCGGTGGTCTCTTCCTTCAGACCAACGATCTCAACCTTATCGCCAACCTTAACGAGACCACGCTCTACACGACCGGTAACAACGGTACCACGGCCGGAGATGGTGAAAACGTCCTCAACGGGCATGAGGAAGGGCAGGCCAGCCTTACGATCGGGAGTGGGGATCCAAGCGTCAACAGCGTCCATGAGTTCCTTGATGCAAGCATAGTCAGCATCGGAAGGATCGTTGGACTCGCAAACGAGAGCGTTCAGAGCGCTGCCGCGAACGATGGGGGTGTCATCTCCGGGGAAGCCGTAGAAGTCGAGCAGCTCGCGAACTTCCATCTCGACGAGCTCGAGGAGCTCTTCGTCGTCAACCTGGTCGCACTTGTTCAGGAAGACAAGGATGGAGGGAACGTTAACCTGACGAGCGAGAAGAAGGTGCTCGCGGGTCTGAGCCATGGG
>JAZUAQ010000034.1:0-12532 GCA_045638085.1 Oscillospiraceae bacterium | reverse complement strand
CACGGTCCTGTGGGTCTGGATCTCTGCGTTGCAGATACTGTCACCGAGGAGATCGCCCGTCTCAGCGGCTGCCTTGCTGCCCCCGCTGTCCCTTACGGCGACACTCTTGAGTTTGACGGCATGGACGGCACTATACACGTCCCCGTCAATGTGCTCGAGGAATATATCTATGCAGTTGCCAAGAGCTATCTTACCAACTGCGGAGCAAAGGCCATTGTGTTTTTCAATGTCCACTCCCTTAACGGTACTGCCGCCGCTGCTGTTTGCCGCCGTCTCAAAAGCGAGGGCTACACCGCTCTCTGCTCCGAATGGTGGAGCGCGATTTCCTCCTCCGCTATGGAGCTTCTTGACACCGGCGCAGCCGGCACAGGTCACGGCGGAGAGATGATAACAAGCGTTGCTCTCGCTCTTTGCGGTGAGCATGTACGCATGGATCTTGCCGAGAATGAAGTTCCCATGGAAGGTCTCGCAAAGCTTTCACGCTGGAACGGCACTCCCTTCAAAACCTTCGGAAATTTCCGCGAGTATTGCAAGGGCGGCGCCTGGGGCGACACCACCACTGCCAGTGCCGAAAAAGGTCAGAAACTTATAAAGGCAGGCTGCGAAGCCGTTGCCGCTTTCCTTCGCGAAGCGCTTTAAGCGCAAAATCAAAATAATAAGCGTCCGGCAGTCCCAGGTTAAGGGCGCACGCCGGACGCTTTTTGTCTTAAAAGAGGTGTAAAAATTATGTACAAAACCGCAGTTATCAGCGATGAAATAAGCCAGGATTTGCCAACCGCAGCCGCTTTGGCTGTTAAATACGGCCTTGACGGACTGGAAATCCGTTCCGTCAACGAGCGCAACCCCTTCCAGATGACTGAAGAGGACTTCGTCTATGTTAAAAAGGTCTGCGATGAATACGGACTTGCCATCTGCGGTATAGGCGCACCTCTTTTCAAATGCACCCTGGGAAATGAAGAAGAATACAAAGCCCATCTTGAAGGGCTTGAAAGATGCATCAAGGCCGCAAAGCTTTGGGGCACCGATATAATCCGCGGCTTCACTTTCTGGCGCGAAGAGCCCAGAGAGGGGCTTTTTGAAGAGATTGCGGCAAAGTTCGTTCCCGTTATCGCCATGGCAGAGGAAAACGATATCACCATAGTCCTCGAGTCAGAGCCCAGCGTTAACACAGACAATATGCGCTCGCTCTATGACTTCATCACTCTTCTTGGCTCCGAGAGAGTGCAGGCTCTCCTCGACCCGGGCAACGAGGTTTCTGACCCCGCCTGCCCGCCTCCCTATCCCGTGGGCTATGAGCTGCTGAAGCCTTATCTGAAGCACATTCATCTTAAGGATGCCCTTGTCACCAAAGCAGGCAGCTTTTATGAGCCTGCCCTTATCGGTCAGGGCGATGTTGATTACCACGGCCTTATTGAGCGTCTCAAGGCCGATGGCTATGACGGTTGGGTCAGCGTTGAGACCCACTACAGAATGAAAAAATCCTTCGACGAGGAGCAGCTTTCCCGTCCTCAGGGATCTTCCTTCTCCGACGGAGGCTACGAGGCCACCTCGGCATATCTCGATATTCTCAGAGATGAATTTGACTGGATGGGAAAAGGAGGAAAGATATGAAAGAAGTCCGTTTCGGCATAATCGGCTGCGGCACAATATCCAGATTCCATGCCACAGCAATTTCCCGCATCCCCGAAGCCCGTCTTGTTGGCGTATATGACGGCTGGCGCCCCGGTGCAGAGCGCTTTGTCACCGAGCATCCTGCCATAATTTTTGAAAGCCTTGAGGACTTGCTTGCCTCCCCTGAAATTGATGCTGTATGCATCTGCACCCCCAGCGGTCTTCATACCCAGCAAGCCGTTGCCGCAATGAAGGCAGGAAAAAGCATTGTTGTTGAGAAGCCTATGAGTCTTTCTCTTGAAGATGCCGACCTTCTCATCAATACAGCAGAAGAGACCGGGGCAAAGGTCTGCGTTATATCCCAATTCCGCTTCTCTGCCGCTGTGCAGGAAGTACGTCGCGCCCTTGATGAAGGCGCTTTTGGCAAAGTTGTGTCCGGCAGCCTTTCAATGAAATATTTCCGCAGCCACGAATACTACGCTTCCGGCGGTTGGCGAGGCACCTGGGAAATGGACGGCGGCGGTTGCCTTATGAATCAGGGCATCCACGGCATAGACGTTTTCCGTTACCTTATGGGTCCTGTTAAAAGCATAAGCGCCCTCTGCAAGACCCAGACCCGCAAGGTTGAGGTTGAAGACTCCGCCGCAGCTGTGCTTGAATTTGAAAACGGTGCTGTTGGCACCATTCAGGGCTCCACCACCTGCTTCCCCGGCTATCCCAGACGCATTGAAATATGCGGCGACGAGGGCAGCGTTGTGCTGGAGGAGGACACCATTCTCAGTTGGGATTTACCCATAGAATGCCGCCTCCCCGTGGGTCAGGGCGCCAAAAACGTGGCCTCCTCCGATCCCAAGGCAATAGACGTCAGCGGACATGTTCGCCAGATTGGAAATCTTGTGGAGGTGCTCATCCACGGCGGCGAGCTGATGGCTCCCGCTGCCACAGGCCGTCCTCCCCTTGAAGTAATTCTCGGCATATATGAATCTTCCAGAACAGGAAAAACCCTTGTTTTTTAAGGAGGCGCAAAATGAAAACATTTGAGAAGAGAAAGCTGAACGTTCAAATCTATGAAAACCGTACTCTTATGGGCGCCGCTGCTGCCGAGCAGGGAGCAGCCTGCCTCAAAAAGCTCCTTGAAAGCAAGGAGAGCATCAATGTAATGTTCGCCGCCGCCCCCTCACAAAATGAGCTTCTTGCGGGACTTCTGGCCTCCGATGTGGACTGGACAAGAGTCAATGCCTACCACATGGATGACTATGTAGGCCTCCCCGCCGATGACAGCCGCCGCTTCCCCAACTTCTTGAAGGAGCGTCTTTTCGACCTGCTGCCCTTCCGCAGTGTTCACTGCATGCCTGCCACCGCTTCTCCCGAGGACGGCCTTAAAGCCGCTGAGGAATATGATGCCCTTCTGCGGGCTAACCCTCTTGATGTATGCTTTATGGGCATTGGCGAAAATGGACATATTGCATTCAACGATCCTTGGGTTGCCGACTTCAACGACCCCAAATGGACCAAAGTTGTTGAGCTGGACGAGGTATGCCGCACCCAGCAGGTTCATGACGGCTGTTTCGCCTCCCTCGATGAAGTTCCCAAACAAGCTATGACCGTAACCGTCCCCGCCCTTATCTCCGCAAAAGAAATTTTCTGCGTTGTTCCTGCCGCAACAAAGGCCGCCGCCGTGGATCGACTTCTGCAGGGAGAAATAACCATCGACTGTCCTGCAACGGCGCTGCTGGAGCATCCCTCCGCACGGCTTTATCTGGACGCCGATTCGGCGGGAAAGTGGGCGTGATATGACCCTTACCATTCAAAATGCCCGGCTTATACTGCCCGATAGGATAGTTCCCGGCTCTCTTGTGATAGAGAATGGGCAAATTCGCGAAGTATCTGCCGAACTTTGGACTCAGGGAGATATTTGTTATGACGCGGAAGGCAACTATGTCAGCCCCGGCTTCATAGATCTCCATGTCCACGGCGGCGGGGGCTATGATTTTATGGACGGTACCGCCGAGGCAATGCTGGGCGCCGCCCAAGAGCATCTGCGCCACGGCACAACGCTGCTTCTGCCCACCACCGTTGCCTCTTCCGATGAAGAACTGGAAAAAGTTTTCGAAGCTCTGCGGGAAGCCAGAAAGCTTGATGCTCCCAAACCCCATCTATACGGTCTTCACCTTGAAGGTCCCTATATGTCTCCCCTTCAGGCAGGAGCTATCGACCCACACTATCTCCGCGATCCCGAACCCGATCATGTGGACAAACTCCTTGCAATGGGTGGAGAGGATATAAAGCGCATTACCTTTGCCAGCGAGCTTCCCGGTGCCCTTGAGATGTGCGAAAAGCTCAAGGAAAAGGGAATAGTTATGTCCCTTGGACACACGGACGCGGAATACGAAAACATTGCCGCCGCCGTTGAGGCGGGTTGCAGCCATGTTACCCATCTTTACTCCGCGATGAGTATGCTCCGCCGCCATAACGCCTACAGGTATCTTGGGCTTGTGGAAAGCGCATATCTTATCGATGCTCTTTCAGTTGAGATTATTTCCGACGGCAAACATCTTCCGCCCGAGCTTCTGCGCCTTATTCTCAAGCTTAAACCCCATGAGTCCATTACGCTGATTACGGATGCTGTCCGCGGCGCGGGCTTGCCTGATGGCAGTATAGTCCGTCTGGGAAGCATGGAAAAAGGTCAGGACGCCATTGTCCGCGACGGTGTTGCTTTTGTGCCCGACGGCAGCTGTTTTGCCGGAAGCGTCTGCACGGCAGATCGCTGCATCCGCACCATTTGCTCTGCAGCAGACCTTGAACTCCGCGAGGCCGTTACAATGATGAGTTATAACCCCGCAAAAGTTCTTGGTATACAAGACCGCAAGGGGCTCCTCCGCGAAGGCTACGATGCCGACATCTGCGTATTTGATGAAAATATCAATATTCAGGATGTTTTCGTGGCAGGAGAGCGCATAGTTTTCTAAGTATGCATATAAAAAACTCCCGTGAAAAATCACGGGAGTTTTTTTGCAATCAATTTTGAAGCTCGCCGAGGCATTTGTCTTTCTTCCCGACAGTAAGGAAGAAGACGGCTGTGCCGAGAGCGGCAATAATAATGCCCGCAACGAGCATGGCATTAAGCCCCGCGTACTCAATAAGCTGACCGCCTGTAAAGTTTCCGCAGGCGCAGCCCAGAGAATAGGCAGCGGTTATGAATGCCTGACCTTTTACCATATCCGCTTTCAGCACCTTCTGATCGGCATAATAAACCTGCGTGGGAGCAAGGAAGCTGTAGCTTGTGGCCTGGAGCAGCTGGACAAGATAAATTCCCTCAACGCTCTTCACCACAAGGAAGAGCACGCTTTTCAGCAGGAAGGAAAGACCGGCAATCTTCAGAAGAGTTCCATCCGGAATCTTTTTGCGTATCTTTTCGAAGAAAACCAGTACAAACATCTCGATAAAGGTTGCCACAAATAAGGCCACGCCCACTTCCGCGCTGCCGCCTCCCAAACGGTCAAAAATCTTGATAAGGTAATTTTCCGTCATCGCGTGGAACATGCCCATCAAAAGCACGCCCAGAAGGGATACGCAGTACCAGCGGTAGCGGCTGAAAAACACCGTCACAGAGCAGCATTCGCTGTTTTTCTTCTCACGGCTGCGGACCTCGCCCATTGAGGGGTAACCGAGGGTTATGATTATATTGGCAGCAAGCATGGCAAGAATGACCCATATCATCCAGTCCTCACCGAAATCTGCCATAAGACGTCCCAGTCCGAGAGCGGCGAGAGAATAGGCAAGGGAGCCTATTCCGCGTCCTATGCCATAGTTTATTTTTCTGCCGACACTGTTGAAGGACACGCTTATGGAGTTGAGCAGCGGCATCATTGCATCAAAGGAAAAAATGCCAAGCAGATAAAAAATGCCCATTGCCATGCCCTGCACTTTTCCGCTGAGAAGCAAAGCAAAAAACGCCATACTGGCAGCGCTGAGCCCCACCACAAGATATTTTACCATATTTCCGCCAAAGCGGTCAGCTCTGTCCGCCAAAAGGGGCTGCACGGCGCAGGAGAGCAGACTACCGAGGGCAAGCAGTGTTCCCACCTGAGAGGCGGGCAGTCCCTTGGCCAGAAGATAAGCACTGGCGAAGCTCATAACTCCCGCTGCAGCCGCCCAATAGGCCATCTGCTGGAGTGTATATCTAAAAGTAAGCGGTTTTTTCAAAAAAGTTTACCTCATTCATAAAAAAGTACATAAAACATATCATCAGCCAAAGATATTTGCAAGAGATTTATAAAAAGGAGAACGGCATAAGGGCTTTATGCCGTTCTCCTTTTTATTCACCAGTTTCCCGCGCTGCGCTCCAGAAGGGGCTTTTCGCGGAACACGGTTTCCGTTGCGAAGAGAAATTCCTCCGCGTTTTTTGCTTTTTTAATCACTTTTGCCAGCTTTTCGCTGTCTCCGAAAAGCTGAATGAAATAATGCCAAAACTCTTTCATTCTTGTTGCGGCATTATTTCGGCTTTGGAATTGCTGTGCGTAAGCTTCAAAAAGCTCAGTATGAAATTCTTTCAAAACTTCAACATCCGCATTCACAGAGCCTTTCACCTTTCCCGCAAGGAAAGGGTCGGCAACAATTCCCTGCCCCAGCATGATAGCTTCCAGTTTCGGGAAGCTCTCCATATTTTTTCTGCAGTCGGCGGCGCTTACTATGCCGCCGTTGAAGCTGAGGGGCATTTTTGCCTTTTCCACCGCCGCGCTGAAATAATCCATACGGGGCTTTTCCCGGTAAAAATCCTTTCTCACCCGTGGGTGGATAATAAGCTCAGAAATGGGGTATTTGTTATAAATCTCCAAAATCGCCCAAAACGCCTCCGGATCATTCATGCCCAGACGGGTTTTGACGGATATGGGACAGGGGGCTTTTTCGAATATTTCTCCCAAAAAAGCATCCAGCGCTGCCACATCGGAGAGCAGTCCCGCACCTTTTCCTTTCGCGGTTACCGTACCCGAGGGACAGCCTGCGTTAAGATTGATGCTTTTATAGCCCATCGCGCTCAGCTCGCCAGCAGCCCAGAGAAAATCATCGGCATTTTTTGCCATAAGCTGGGGCACAAGGTCAATACCTTCGTTATATTCGGGATATATCTCAAGCTTATCCCGCTTTGTGAAAATATGGTCTCCACTTGGGGAGATGAAAGGGGAATAGTAACGGTCAACACCGCCGAAATACTTTTTATGGCAGCGACGAAAAGCCGCTCCCGTTATGCCCTCCATGGGTGCAAAATCAATACGCATAAGCTTAGCCCAACAGTACGTCGCTTATCAGCATAAGGCAGAAGCCCGCCAGAAGTGTGTAGGTTGCTCCACGCTCGCTGCCGTCGCCATGGGTTTCCAGCACCATTTCGTCACTGACAACATAGAGCATTGTGCCGCCGGCAAAGGCAAGGGCGAAGGGCAGCACAAAGGATGCAACGCTGACAGCGCCATAACCCAGCAGAGTTCCCACAACCTCAACAAGACCCGTCGCAAGGGCGCAGACGAAGGTTCGACCAGGCTTTACCCCAGCAGCCAGCATGGGTCCGATTATTATCATTCCCTCAGGAATATTCTGCAATGCAATACCACCGGCAATAAGCAGAGCCTCATTCACATTGCCGGAGCCGAAGCTGACGCCGGCGGCAATGCCCTCAGGCAGATTATGGATGGCAATTGCGGTGACAAAAAGGAGAACCTTGCCAAGATTGCGGTTATTATGGGCTTCGATGTCTCCACCCACCAGACGATGAAGATGGGGCACAAGCTTATCCATAAGGCTCATACACACAGCGCCGCAGAAAATGCCCACAACGGTGATTATAAGGCCGTATTTGCCGCCGTATTCCACAGAAGGAATGATGAGTCCAAGCACCGCAGCCGCAAGCATAATTCCCGCAGCAAAGGACAGCATGAGGTCAGAAAAACGGTGGGGTATATTCTTGAATGCAAAGCCCAGCAGCGCGCCGAAAACAGTTGCTCCGCCAACGCCGATAGCCGTCAAAAGTACCATCTGCATATCTTTTTTCTCCCGAAAATTATTATCTGTTGTTTATAAGTATACCCTCTCTCCCCCCTCTGTCAATAGCCGCGAAAGCCACAGGACAAACTTTTTTGTGGATATTTTTTCATTGATGATTTAGAATAAATATGTGATTTTATCACGGAAAATTTCTTAGGCAGACGGTATATTAATAATACAAGAAAACATAAAAGGAGGATCCCACATGAGACTTAAAGACAAAGTTGCTATCATCACAGGAGGAAGCCGCGGCATAGGCTATGCAACAGCCGCAAGATTTCTTGAAGAAGGCGCCTCCGTTATCATAACAGCAAGCTCCCTCGGCTCCGCCGAAAAAGCTGTGAGCAAGCTCAAAACCGCTTACCCCGAAGCCACCGTTGAGGGCATTGCCCCCGACCTTGGCAGCCTTGACTCCCTCAAGGAGGCCTTTGCGGCAATAAACGCAAAATACGGACGCATTGATATCCTCGTAAATAACGCAGGCGTTTCCGAAAGCACCCCCTTCGAGAGTTACACGGAAGAGATTTTTGACAAGGTCATGGATCTCAACGTCAAGGGCGTATTCAACGCAACTCGTGCCGCCGTGGACTATATGGCCGCTCAGGGCGATGGCGTTATCCTCTCCACCTCCTCCATGGTTAGCAAATACGGCCAGCCCGCTGGCTTTGCCTATCCCGCTTCCAAGTTCGCCGTAAACGGTTTCACCCTCTCCCTTGCCCGCGAACTGGGTCCCAAGGGCATCCGCGTCAACGCTGTTGCCCCCGGCATCACTGAAACCGACATGATGAAAGCCGTTCCCAAGGAAGTTATCGAGCCCCTTATCGCACAGATTCCCCTCCGCCGCCTGGGTCAGCCCGAAGATATTGCCAATGCCTTTGTGTTCCTCGCCTCCGATGAAGCAAGCTACATCACCGGCGTTGTCCTCAGCGTGGACGGAATGGCAAGAAGCTAAAAAAGATAATTAAAAATGCGCAGTTCGCATTTTGCGAACTGTGGATTTTTTCGCTTTCCTGTTAAATACTTTGTTAAGCTTTGGGCTTTTCGATTTCTATCTTAACGTCGCCCGTGTTGGTTTGTACATAGCCTCCCGGCCCATTCTTGACGCCTTCAGGAACATCCACATCTCCGGTATCGGTTTTTACATTAAACACCACATCGTTGGAGAATACCCCATAAACATCGCCGGTGTCGGTAAACACGCGGATGCTGGAACTATCACAGGAGCGAAACTGCACATCACCGGTGCTTCTTTCGATGGTCATCTGGAAAAATGCTTTCAACTCATCCATAATAATGTCGCCGGTGCTGCCCTTGGAAATGAAGGTTTCACAGCTCACATTTTTGAGCTCCGTTTTTCCGGTGCTTACGCGAATGTTCAGTTCGTGACTGCAATTAACATTTTCAAGGCTGATGTCACCGGTAGAGGTGGAGAGTTCCATGGAGAAAGCAGACATATTCTTCATATTAATACTGCCGGTGTTGTTTTCAATTTCCAGACTGCCCATAACGGAGGAAGAGTTATCCACATCGCCGGTACTTGACCTGACATCCACGCTGTCAAAGGTCAAGTTGGAGGGGAGAACAACATCACCGGTGGAAGTTTTTACGTAAAGATCTCCGTATCTGCCCCATGTTCCCTGAGGGACATAAACGGTTATTTTAGGGCTCTCGTTAACAATACCGATAAAATCCGTCAACTGTCTGGCGTCATTGTATTTAACTGTCAGAACGCCATCCAAGATGGAAACGCTGTGAGGCTCTTTGCTGTTTTCATAGCAGACAACTTTTACCGTGTCAATAGCCATATCCCTTTTAGCCACTATTTCCACATCGGCGGTGTCCGTTTCAATATATATATCGCCGTCTATAGTGCCAAGACCTTCATCAAGCTCATAAACCTTTGTCTCATAGTTTTCTGTTGTGAGATTGTTAAAATCCCAGTCTAAACCTGCCATAGCGCAGGTGAAAAGTATAGCTCCGCACAGTACAAAGGCGGCGGCCACGATAAGCCATATCTTTGCAGCTTTTTTCATTTATGCCTCCCCCTTTCTCTTGAAAAATCTCACTATGCCGACAACTGTCCACTTGCTCAAAAATGCAACGCCCTTTGTTGCAGCCACGCAGCCGAAGAAGGCAAACACGGCAAGGCCTGCGCAAACCATGGCAGTTCCAAACATGGCCACGGAAATAATTCCGTTGCCCGTGGCGGCGAGCACCACACCTCCCACAAGCACACCGAAGGCCGAAGCTGCGAGAGATGCGAAAACAGCCCAGACGCACACTACCCCCGCCCACAGCACAACAATGAAAGCCATAATCACTGCAAAGATGGCGGCCAGCAGAGAAAGCCAAATGGGACTGCCCAGCACCAGCAAAACTATCTCCCATGCTCGGAATTTCCTGCCACGTACGTTTTTTTCCTTGGGAAGCATCTCACCCGCAATCTGACGGGCAATTTCCTCGGGATTTCCTATGCCCGCAACGGCCTCTTCCTCGGAAAGACCCTCTTCAACGCGGTCATCGATCATTTCGCTATAAAAGGTGAGGCGCTCGTCTCTTTCCTCCTTAGGAAGAGGGGAGAGACCTTTGCGCAAAAGCTCAATAAACTTTTCCTTAGTCATTTCCATCCTCCTTTGTAACAAAACGGTATATGGACTCGATTTCCTTCCAGTCTCTTCTGAAATCCTCTATTCGCGCAAGACCCTCATCGGTAATGCGGTAATATTTTCGCAGTCTGCCCTCATGCTCGGCAGAGCGCACCGTCAGCATCTTTGCACCCTCAAGGCGCTTGAGAATGGTATACAGTGTAGATTCAGAAAGCTTTGTGTAAGGCGCAACGTCCTTGATTATCTTGTAGCCATAGGACTCTCCGTCCTTGATAGCCGCCAAGACGCAAACATCCAAAAGCCCGCGCTTAAGCTGAATATCCATACAATACCTCCTTTAGTGTAATACATCGTAACACGAGGTATATAGCTTGTCAATAGTTTTTAAACTTGTTTGGGTGATTTTGTCACGGAAAAGCCAGACTTTTGTGGGTATACTGAAGATGAAAACAAGACAAAGGAGGACTTGAACATGTCTGCACTGAATATCAACAAAGCCAATTTCCACAGCGAAGTTATCGAATCCGAAAGACCCGTCCTTCTGGATTTCTGGGCTCCTTGGTGCGGTCCTTGCCGTGCGGTTGTTCCTCTTATTGACGAAATTGCCCGCGAGCGGGAGGATATAAAGGTTGTGAAGGTCAACATTGACGAAGAGCCCGAACTTGCAAGGGAATACAGAGTTATGAGTATCCCCACTCTTGTTGTGATGCGCGAGGGCAAGGTCGTCAAAAAAGCCAGCGGCGCAAGACCCAAAACCCAGATTCTGGAAATGCTCAATTAAACTCAAATATATATTTAAGATGGCGCGAGCACACTCTTCGCGCCATCTTTACTATTGACAACGCCAGCTTTCTGGCGGAAAATGAGAGGGTAAACATTTTTTCTTTCCGGAAGGAGAAATACACTATGAAAGTTATAATCGTCGGCGGCGTAGCAGGCGGAGCAAGCGCCGCTGCAAGACTTCGCAGACTGGACGAAAAGGCAGAAATCATTGTTTTCGAGCGCACAGGATATATTTCCTATGCCAACTGCGGACTGCCTTATTACATAGGCGGAGCTATCGAAGACCCTGAGGATCTCACTTTGCAGACTCCCGAGAGCTTTTTCAGCCGTTTCCGCGTTGACATGCGTGTACACCACGAAGTTATTGATATAGACGCTGCCGCAAAAACCGTAAGGGTAAGAAATCTTGAAAGCGGCGAAGAATTTTCCGAAAGCTATGACAAGCTCATTCTCTCCCCCGGTGCAAAATCCACCGTCCCCCCCATCCCCGGTGTGGATAATTCCCGCATTTTCACCCTCCGCACCGTTGAGGACACCTTCCGCATAAAGGATTTCGTTGACAGCACTTCTCCCCGCAGCGCAGTTATCGTGGGCGGTGGCTTCATCGGAATGGAAATGGCGGAAAATCTCCGTGAGTTAGGGCTTGAGGTCACCATTGTTGAACGCCTGAAGCAGCTTATGAGTCCCTTTGACAGAGATATGGTCTCCTTCATCCACGGCGAAGCCCGCGCTCAGGGCATAAATCTCCTCCTCGGCGCAGGAGTTCAGGGCTTCGAAGAGGCAGAAAATAGCATCAAGGTTCTCATAGAGGATGCTCCCTCCATCGCAGCGGACATGGTTGTTATGGCTATAGGCGTAACTCCCGATACCGCCCTTGCCAAAACCGCAGGGCTTGAGCTTGGCATGCGCGGCAGCATAGTCGTCAATGAGCGCATGGAAACCTCCGTTGCGGATATATACGCAGTTGGTGATGCCGTTCAGGTGCGCCATGCGGTCAGCGGCAAAGATGTTCTCCTCTCCCTCGCAGGTCCCGCCAACAAGCAGGGACGCATTGTTGCCGACAATATCTGCGGCGGCGACAGCCGTTATATGGGCAGCCAGGGCAGCAGCGTTCTGAAGTTCTTCTCCCTCACCGCCGCCTGCACCGGTCTCAGCGAAGCCGCCGCCAAGGCCGCAGGCTTTGACACAGACAAGGTCATTCTCTCTCCCATGAGCCATGCGGGCTATTATCCCGGCGGAAAAGTCATGACCGTGAAGCTTGTTTTTGAAAAGCGCTCCTTCCGCATCCTCGGCGCCCAGATAGTGGGCTATGAGGGTGTTGACAAGCGCATAGATGTCATCGCCACCGCCATTCAGGCCGGACTTTCCGCCACCGAGCTCCGTGATCTTGATCTTGCCTACGCTCCCCCCTATTCCTCCGCAAAGGATCCCGTAAACATGGCCGGTTTCATGGCGGACAACATTGCAAAGGGCGTTTTGAAGCAGTGGCATGT